>DATEML010000001.1:0-3478 GCA_035275585.1 Steroidobacteraceae bacterium
GGTCGCCGGCGCGGTGGCGTCGAAGTATCGCAACGCGGGGCAGACCTGCGTATGCGCGAACCGCATCTTCGTGCAGGCGGGCATCTTCGATCGCTTCGCACAGCGGCTCGCCGAAGTCGCGACGAGCCTCAAGGTCGGCAACGGCCTCGACAAGGACACGAAGATCGGGCCGCTGATCGAAGAGAAAGCCGTTGCCAAGGTCGAAGAGCACGTGCGCGACGCGCTCGCCAAAGGCGCAAAGCTGATCACGGGCGGCAAGCGCGTCGACGGCGCGGGCCACTTCTACGCCCCGACAGTGCTGACGGGCATTCGCTCCGACATGCTCGCGATGCACGAGGAGACGTTCGGCCCGGTCGCGCCGCTGATGAAATTCGACACCGAGGAGGAAGCGATCCGCCTCGCGAACGCGACCGAGTTCGGCCTGGCGAGCTACTTCTACAGCCGCGATGTCGGCCGCGTGTGGCGCGTCGCCGAAGCGCTGGAGAGCGGCATCGTCGGCATCAACGAAGGCATCATCTCGACCGAGGTGGCGCCATTCGGCGGCGTCAAGGAAAGCGGCATCGGCCGCGAGGGCTCGAAGTACGGCCTCGAGGAGTACCTCGAGCTCAAGTATCTGTGCTACGGCGGCGTATGAAAGCCACTGTCAGGTGGGTGCAGGACGTGATGTTCGTCGGCGAGTCCGGCTCCGGACACGCGGTCGTGATGGACGGCGCGCCCGATGCGGGCGGACGCAATCTCGGCGTGCGGCCGATGGAGATGCTGCTGCTCGGCCTCGGCGGCTGCACGGCATTCGACGTCGTGATGATCCTCAAGCGCGGCCGCGAGCCGGTCACGGGCTGCGTCGTCGACATGGATGCGGATCGTGCCGAGACCGAGCCGAAAGTGTTCACGCGCATCGCGATGCGTTACCGCGTCAGCGGCCGCGGGCTGGATCCGAAGAAAGTCGAGCGCGCGGTGAATCTGTCCGCGGAGAAGTACTGCTCGGCCACCGCGATTCTCGCTAAGACTGCGCAGATCTCACACGAAATCGAAATCATCGATGTATCCGCAACAGGAGTGACAGCATGAAACGCAGCGCATCCGCAGTCTGGAAGGGCGGCCTGAAGGACGGGCGCGGAACGATCTCGACGCAGAGCGGCGTACTCGCGGATACGCAGTACTCGTTCAGCACGCGCTTCGAGGAAGGCAAAGGCACGAATCCCGAGGAGCTGATCGCCGCCGCGCACGCGGGCTGTTTCACGATGGCGCTGTCCGCGCAGCTCGACACCGCCGGCAAGAAAGCCGAGAGCATCCAGACGGAAGCGGTCGTGACGCTGGACAAGACCGACGCCGGCTTCACGATCACGGCCGTGCACCTGAAGGTCCGCGCCAAGGTGCCGGGCGCCGCGCCGCCGGATTTCCAGGCCGCCGCGGACGCCGCGAAGAAGGGCTGTCCGGTTTCGCGCGTGTTGAACGCGCAGATCACCATGGAAGCGAAGCTCGAAGGCTGGACGTAAAGGGCACCCCACGAAATCGCGCCGGCGTTCGCTGTGCTTGCTATGTCTGAGGAGCGATTTCGCGGGGAACCCCGCCCGCGGAAAAGACGTCTGATCACCATCGCCGGTGCGGCAGTGGCTGCGCTGGCGATTCTCGGTTTCTGGATTGCATCCCGCGAGCCGACGTATCTGCCGCCGCCTGGCGAGGAAATCGACATCCTGCTGGAGCTGGCCGGCGTGTTCCCGGACAAGTACGGCATCATGTGGCGCGAGCACGGGGTGCTGCGCTCCACAGATCCGGTGTCGCTGCAGGATCCGTCGCTCTTGCGCGGCGCGCTGTTCATGCACAACCTCACGACTGGCGGCGCGCGCACGGAAGGTGACATGTACGTCGAAGTCGCCTACCGGTTCTACGGATCCGACCACGATATCGGTGCGGGCACGCAGGCCTTGGGCAAGCTGGCGGCCGATGAAGGACAGATGGCCTGCGTGTGCCAGCAGCTCGGCGGCGGCACGGAGTGCACGGGCACGCTCGGTTTCGGCAACTATGAGTTCTCGCTCATCGTGGCCTACAACCGCGAGGAATGCCCGAACGGGATCAACCCGCAGCGCGAGAAGGAATTCCGGCACTCGATGCAGACGGCGGATCGGCTGATCAACTTCTACCTGGAGCCGTTGCGCCGCAAACCGCGCTGGCTGTGAGGCGCCGCTGCCCAGATGTAGCTGGCAAGCGTCAGCGCACCGCCCACTGTCATGATTGCGGCGAGCGTGCTCACGGTCCCGTCGTTGAACGTCGCCACAGCGAAACCGCTCACCATGGCCAGTGCCGACTGCAGTGCGCCCATCAGCGCCGACGCAGCGCCTGCGTCTGCGCCGTGCGGGGCCAATGCCAGCGCTGCGACGTTCGGTGTGACTCGTCCGACGGTCACGAAGAACGACAACTGCAGGGCGACCACCATCCACAGCGGCACGGCCCACATCACCGTCAACCCGAACAGCGCCGCACCGAGCAGCACCGGCAACCACACGTAGCGTGCGAGCACTTCGCGCGGTCCGAGCGTCCGCAGCGCGATCATGTTGAGGCGGCTCGCCGTCATGAATGCGAAACCGTTCAGACCGATCAGCAAACCGAACTGCTGCGGCGAGAGGTCGTAGCGCTGCGTCAGCACCGTCGGGGCGCCGGTCACGTAGGTGAACAGCGCGCCCATGCCGAAACCACCGACGAGGGAGTAGCCGACGAGCAACCGATCGGTGCCCAGGCGCAGGTACGTGCGAAACACGCTCGCGAAATTCAGCGGTGCTATGGCGGTCTCGGGGCGAGACTCGCGCAGCAGGAAGTGGGTCGCGCCAAGCAGCGCCACACCGAGTGCAGCCTGAAACACGAACGTCGCGCGCCAGCCGAAGTGCGTCACAACGAGGCCGCCCGCCGCGGGCGCGAGGACGGGGCCGAGTGCCACGATCATCATCAATAGCGAAAATGCGCGCGCCGCTTCGTGCGGCTCGCAACGATCGCGCACAATCGCGCGTCCGATCACGAAGCCCGAAGAGCCGCCAAGCGCCTGCACGACGCGCATCAGCGTGAGCGCCGACAGGCTGGGCGCGAGCGCGCAGCCGGCAGCGCCGAGCGCGTACAGCGCGAATCCGAAATACAACGGCGGTTTGCGGCCGAAACGATCGCTGATCGGCCCGTAGAACAGCTGGCTGACGGCGAGCCCGACCAGGTACGCCGCCATGGTGGTCTCGACGCCGCGCATGCCGAACTCGCGCTCGATCGCCGGGAAGCCCGGCAGGTACATGTCGATCGAGACCGGTCCGACGGCCGCCATGGCCGCCACCAGCAGCAGCCAGCGGGGAACTCCTTTAATACACCACCACGCTGCGGATCGACTCGCCGGCGTGCATCAGGTCGAACGCCTTGTTGATGTCGTTGAGCGGCATCTTGTGCGTGATCAGGTCGTCGATGTTGATCTTGCCCTGCATGTACCAGTCGACGATCTTCGGCA
>DATEML010000002.1:0-7845 GCA_035275585.1 Steroidobacteraceae bacterium
CCGACGTGCGGACTGAACCCGGCGCCGCGACAAGCCGTGATGATCGTGTCATACAGGCCGGGACCGCCCGGGCGCTTGTAGAGAATGAAAGTCTCGGTGGCGAGGTCCGCGAGCGGTAGCGGCGCCGTGCGGCTCTGCGCAGTCTTTTTCTTGCGGCCACCGCCCGCAAGGGGATGGCCTTTCGGCAGCGCGACGACCATCTTCTCCTGCAGCAGAGGTCGCACGGTGAGTCCGACGACGTCCGCGACTGGCGATCGGATGAACGCCGCGTCGATGTCCTCGTTGTGCAGCCCCTGGACGAGCTCGCTGCTGCCGCTTTCTTCGAGTACCAGAGAGACGAGTGGCGACATCTCGCGAAACGCGCGGATCACGCGCGGCACGAACGGATGGAACGGCGCCGAGCTCGTGAAGCCGACGACCACTCGCCCTTGTTCGCCACGAGCAGTGCGGCGTGTGGTGGCGAGGGCGCGGTCGACCTCGTCGAGGATGACGCGCGCCCGTTCCAGGAAAGCGACGCCCGCATCGGTCAGCTCGACGCCGCGCGGCTGGCGGCGGAACAGCTGCACGTCCAGCTCCTGTTCCAGTGCCCGAATCTGGATGCTGAGCGGCGGCTGCTGGATCCCCAGGCGCTCGGCTGCCCGGGTCATGTGTTTTTCCTCGGCGACGGCGATGAAATAGCGAAGGTGGCGCAGTTCCATTTGCCATATGTATCAAATATCGATTGCTAACTCATCATATATTTTACCCGCACCTAGGAAAAAGCTATGGTGCTGGCGCCGGACCCGCGACCGGGGATTCCGCGTTGAGCGAGCACGCGTCATGAGGCGCGGGCCAAGGGGAGCGAGCAACGATGTCGAGTCAGAACCAGCCGGAAATCCGCGGCCCGATGCAGCCGGGCTATGAAACCGTGCTGACGCCGGCTGCCCTGGCGTTCGTCGCCGACCTGACGCGACGCTTCGGCGACCGCGTCGCCGAACTGCTGGCCGCGCGTGCGACATTGCAGAAGCGCCTGGATGACGGCGTGCTGCCCAGCTTCCTTCCCGAGACCGCCGACGTGCGCAAGGCGCAGTGGCGCGTCACGAGCATTCCCGCCGACCTGCAGGATCGACGCGTCGAGATCACCGGCCCGACCGACCGCAAGATGGTCATCAACGCGCTCAACTCCGGCGCGAAAGTCTTCATGGCGGACTGCGAGGACTCGCTCACGCCGACCTGGGACAACGTCGTGCAGGGCCAGATCAACCTGCGCGATGCCGTGACCCGCGAGATCTCCTTCCAGAATCCCGACGGCAAGCAGTACCGCCTCAATCCGCAGATCGCGACGCTGCTCGTGCGCCCGCGCGGCTGGCACCTTTACGAGAAGCACCTGTCGGTGGACGGCAAGCCGGTGCCCGGCGCGTTCGTCGACTTCGGCCTGTACCTGTTTCACAACCACGCTGCTTTGAAGGCGCGCGGCACCGGTCCGTACTTCTATCTGCCGAAGCTCGAGAATCATCGCGAGGCGCGGCTGTGGGCCGACGTGCTCAAGCACTCCGAGGCGACGCTCGGCATCGCACCGCAGACGATCAAGGTCACCGTGCTGATCGAGACCATACTCGCCGCATTCGAGATGGACGAGATTCTGTATGAGCTGAAGGACCACATCGTCGGCCTGAACTGCGGCCGCTGGGATTACATCTTCAGCTTCATCAAGAAGTTCAGCCGCCGGCCGGATTTCGTGCTGCCGGATCGCCAGCAGGTGACGATGACGACGCACTTTCTGCGCTCCTATTCGAAGCTCCTGATCCGGACTTGCCATCGGCGCGGCGCGTTCGCGATGGGCGGCATGGCCCCGCAGATTCCGATCAAGAACGATCCGAAAGCGAACGAGGAAGCGCTCGCCAAGGTGCGCGCCGACAAGGAGCGCGAAGCGGGCGACGGTCACGACGGCACGTGGGTCGCGCACCCGGGCCTCGTGCCGCTCGCGATGGAAGTGTTCGACCGGCTGATGCCGACGCCGAACCAGCTGCAGAAGATGCCGGACGTCGAGATCGGCGCGCAGGACCTGCTGCAGATTCCCAAGGGCACGATTACCGAAGCTGGCCTGCGCAACAACGTCAGCGTCTCCATCCAGTACGTCGCCGCGTGGCTCGGCGGGCTCGGCTGCGTGCCGATCAACAACCTGATGGAAGACGCGGCGACCGCCGAGATCTCGCGGGCGCAGATCTGGCAGTGGATCAAGCATCCCGCCGGCAAGCTCGACGACGGCCGCAAAGTGACCGTCGAGCTGTTCCGGAGCGTCGTGCGCGAAGAGCTCGACAAGCTCGCCGCGGCTTTTGGTGCGCAGGCGTACGCTGCCGGCAACTACGAGCGCGCCGCCGCGCTCATCGACCGCATCACCACAGCGCCGGACTTCGGCACGTTCATCACGTTACCGGCCTACCAGGAAATCAACTGAAGCGAGAATCTCCAATGACGCATCTCTCCGCCGAGCAGCTCCGCAAAGAATGGCAGACCAATCCTCGCTGGCAGGGCGTGGAGCGCGCCTACAAGGCCGAGGATGTCGTGCGCCTGCGCGGCACGGTCCACGTCGAGCACTCGCTCGCGCGGCTTGGCGCCGAGAAGCTGTGGCGCTTCATGCACGAGAAGCCGTTCGTCAATGCGCTCGGCGCCCTGACCGGCAACCAGGCGATGCAGCAGGTCAAGGCCGGGCTCGACGCGATCTACCTGTCGGGCTGGCAGGTGGCCGGTGATGCGAACCTGGCGGGCGAGATGTACCCGGACCAGTCGCTGTATCCCGCGAACTCCGTGCCGTCCGTCGTTCGCCGGATCAACAACACGCTGGTGCGCGCGGACCAGATTCATCACGCCGAGGGCGACGACACGATCGACTGGCTGAAGCCGATCGTGGCGGACGCGGAGGCGGGCTTCGGCGGCGTACTGAACGCGTTCGAGCTGATGAAGAGCATGATCGAGGCCGGTGCGGCCGGCGTGCATTTCGAAGACCAGCTGTCGTCGGCGAAGAAGTGCGGTCACATGGGCGGCAAGGTGCTCGTGCCGACTTCCGAAGCGATCGCCAAGCTCGCGGCGGCGCGTCTCGCTGCCGATACTTGCGGCGTACCCACCGTGCTCGTGGCGCGTACCGACGCGGAGTCGGCGAACCTGCTGACATCCGACGTCGATGAGCGCGACCGGCCCTTCATCCGGTCGAAGGATCGCACCAGCGAAGGATTCTTCTACGTGGATGCAGGACTGAACCAGGCGATCGCGCGCGGTCTCGCTTACGCGCCGCACGCCGACCTGATCTGGTGCGAAACCGGCCATCCCGACCTGCACGAAGCGAAGCAGTTCGCCGAAGCCATCCACAAGCAGTTCCCGGGCAAGATGCTGGCCTACAACTGCTCGCCCTCGTTCAACTGGAAGAAAAAGCTCGACGACGCGACGATCGCGAAGTTCCAGCGGGAGCTCGGCGCGATGGGCTACAAGTTTCAGTTCATCACGCTCGCCGGTTTCCACGCGCTCAACTATTCGATGTTCCAGCTGGCGCGCGGCTACAAGGCGTCGCAGATGGCGGCGTACGTGCAGTTGCAGGAGCAGGAGTTTGCTGCCGAGAAGGACGGCTACTCCGCGACGAAGCATCAGCGCGAAGTGGGCGCGGGCTATTTCGATGACGTCACACAGACGGTCACGGCAGGACAGTCGTCGGTGACGGCGATGAAAGGCTCCACCGAGGAAGCGCAGTTCCACAAGGCTCGTGCATAGGCGCGCCTGTTAAGATGAGCTGGTGACTCACCAGCTCTGGCCCTCCGACGGCGTCGTTTTCGATCGGTCCTGCACGGACTGCCCGCGTCTTGCACGATTTCTTGCCGAAGGGCGCAAGGAATATCCCGACTACTATTGCGCGCCGGTCGCGCCTTTCGGCGACCCCAAGGCGCGGTTGATCCTCGTCGGGCTCGCGCCCGGCTTCCACGGCGCCAATGCAACCGGCCGCCCGTTCACCGGCGATCACGCCGGCCTGCTCCTGTATCGCACGCTGCATCGGTTCGGCTTCGCGAGCCAGCCGGAATCGAAGTCGCGTGACGATGGGCTGAAGCTGATCGGCTGTCGCATCAGCAACTCGGTCAAATGCGTGCCGCCGGAGAACAAGCCGACGCCGGCGGAGATTCGCACCTGCAACCGCTTCCTCGCCGCCGACCTGGCTCGCGTGAGCACGCGGTCGGTGCTGCTCGCACTGGGCTCGATCGCACACAACGCAGCCTTGCGGGCGCTGGCGCTCAAACCTTCCGAGTACAAGTTCGCGCACGCGGCGGAGCACGAGCTGCCGACCGGACACCTCCTGCTCGATTCGTATCATTGCAGCCGCTACAACACGCAGACCCGGCGCCTGACGGAGCAAATGTTCGTCGACGTGTTTGCGCGCGCCCGTAAGCTGGTGGACGCGCGCTAAAATAGCGCACCCATGAGCGCCTTCGACCCGAAGCCTTTCCTGGCGAATCTCAGCCAGCGGCCCGGCGTGTACCGCATGCTCGCCGAGAACGGCGAGGTGCTGTACGTCGGCAAGGCGCGCAACCTGAAGAATCGCGTCGGCACCTATTTCACGGGCAACAAGGCGCATGCGGCGAAGACCATGGCGATGGTCTCGCAGATCGCCAGCATCGAAGTCACGGCGACGGCTTCGGAAACCGAAGCACTGCTGCTCGAATACAACCTGATCAAGCGCCATCGTCCGCGCTACAACGTCACGCTGCGCGACGACAAGAGCTTTCCGTATCTCTACATCACGACCGAGCAGGACTACCCGCGGATCAGCTTCTATCGCGGCAGCCGCAAACTCCCGGGACGATTCTTCGGCCCGTACCCCAATGCGCGCGCAACTCGCGAGACCGTGCTGCTGCTGCAGAAGCTGTTCCTGCTGCGGCCGTGCAGCGACAACTTCTTCGCGAACCGTTCGCGGCCGTGCCTGCAATACCAGATCAAGCGCTGCTCGGGCCCGTGCGTCGGGCTGATCTCGGTCGAGAACTACAAGCAGGACGTGGCGGATGCGATCAAAGTCCTGGAGGGGCGCGGCGCGGAGCTGATCGACGATCTCGCGCGGCGCATGGAGGCAGCTGCGCAGCAGCTCGAGTTCGAGCGCGCCGCGCGCCTGCGCGACCAGATCAACGGCATCAAGGCCATCCATTCGACGCAATCGGTCACACGCAACGTCACCGAAGACATCGATGCGGTCGCGCTCGTTTCGCACGGCGGCGATCATTGCGTTTCGATCGTGTTCGTGCGCGGCGGCCGCAACCTGGGCAGCTCGAACTTCTTCCCGCGCGCCGGGTTGGCGGAGGCGGGGGAGCTGCTCTCGGGATTTCTCGCGCAGTACTACCTGGGGCGCGATGCCCCCGGCGAGATTCTCATCGGTCAGCCGATCGAGGACGCGGACCTGCTCGAAACAACGTTGTCGGAGCGCCTGGAGCGCTCGGTGCGCATTCGTTCGGGCGTCCGTGGAGTGCGTGCGCGCTGGCTGGAGATGGCGCGGACCAACGCGGAGATCGGGCTGAACATGCGTCGGGCCACCGAGGCGACGACGACGGAGCAGCTCCAGTCGGTCGCCGAGGTGTTCGGACTCAGCGCGCCGCCGAAGCGAATGGAGTGCTTCGACGTGAGCCACACCATGGGCGAGCGGACAGTGGCGTCGTGCGTCGTGTTCGGCCCGCAGGGACCGCTCAAGAGCGACTATCGACGCTTCAACATCGACGGGCTGGCGCCCGGCGATGACTACGGCGCGCTGCGCCAGGCACTGTCGCGGCGCTACGCGCGCATCAAGAAAGGCGAGGCGCCTTTGCCCGACCTGCTGTTGATCGACGGCGGCCCGGGGCAGCTCGCAGAAGCCGTCGCGGTCTTGAAGGAGCTCGAGATCGATGGGCTCTGCGTGGCCGGCGTCGCCAAGGGCGCCGATCGCCGGCCAGGGCAGGAGCGCCTGTTCCTCGCCGGCGAAGAGCAGCCGCGCATCCTGGCCCCCGATTCGCCGGCGCTGCACCTCATCCAGCGCATCCGCGACGAGGCGCACCGCTTCGCGATCACCGGTCATCGGCAGCGCCGCGCCAAGGCTCGGACGCATTCCGTGCTGGAGACGGTCCCGGGGCTCGGGCCGCGCAAGCGCCGCGAGCTGCTGCGGCAGTTCGGAGGGCTGCAGGGTGTGGCACGCGCCGGTGTCGACGACCTGGCGAAGGTCCATGGCATCGGCCGCAAGCTCGCGCAGTCGATCTACGACACTTTGCACGCGAGCGGCTGAAAATTACTTACAATCGACGCCAGTGAAGTTTCCGATCGCGAATTACCTGACGGTGGCGCGGATCCTGATGATCCCGCTGGTCGTCATCCTGTTCTACGCGCCGTATTCGTGGGCCAATCCCGCTGCCGCCATCGTGTTCATCGCGGCGGCTGTCACCGACTCCCTGGACGGCTATCTGGCGCGCCGCCTCGGGCAAACCTCGGCGCTCGGCGCGTTCCTCGATCCTGTCGCCGACAAGCTGATGGTCGCGGTGGCGCTGGTGCTGCTCGTCAGCCACGATCCGCCGGAGCTGAAGTTCATCAGGTTCAATCCGCAGACCCTGATCACGCTGACGGCCGCGGTGATCGTCGGCCGCGAGATCACGATTTCGGCGCTGCGCGAGTGGATGGCGGAGATGGGCGCGCGCGGCAAGGTCGCGGTGTCGTCGATCGGCAAGCTCAAGACGATCTTTCAGATGACTGGTTTGTCGATGATGCTGTTCCGGAGCGACGTGTGGTTCATCCCCGCGTTCGAGCTGGGGGTGTACTGCCTCGTTGCTGCGGCGGCGCTGACGCTGTGGTCGATGGTCGTCTACTTGCGCGCCGCCTGGCCGGAATTGATGCGTGCCGGAAACGGCTGAGTTACCTTGACAGGGGGTCGGCCAGCCCTAGAATATCGCCGTTTCGTCCGGACCCCTGTCCGGAACCCAAGCGGGAATAGCTCAGTTGGTAGAGCGCAACCTTGCCAAGGTTGAGGTCGCGAGTTCGAGCCTCGTTTCCCGCTCCAGTTTTTGAGCAGAACCCCGGGCCGATCCCGGGGTTTTGCGCTTCAACGGGTGCAGCAATTGCGCCCGCACACCCACCTGGCTAGGTGGCAGAGTGGTCATGCAGCGGCCTGCAAAGCCGTCTACGCCGGTTCGATTCCGACCCTAGCCTCCATCTGGTTGTCTGAAGACGTCCTTAGAAAGTCCGCCCCCGGCAGCTGATGACGAGTCAGTCGGAAGGTCGCTGTGGCCATTGATCCCAAGTCTTGGAGGGCGGGTATCACTGGCGCTCTCCAGCGGTCATGCCTGGTGCCGCCCATCAACTTTTCGCCTCTGTGCATCCGGCATCGTCATGGCGACGCGTAGAAGGCATCGACCTGGCTAATGACGGCAAGCCGAGGTCTCGGTGGCGAAATACCAATGCAGCTCCCAGACGGAGCTCTTGCACATGAAGGCAAATTCTTTACGCGCACGTCGCTACGTGCTCTCTGCTGTTCTTCCCGCGCTTTTCGCCACCGTGTCGTCGTTCGCGGCCACTGATCCACAACCGCCGCCGTCAGCTGCCGAACGCATGCAGCAGTCCGGACTCGAAGAGCAACAGCTGAAACAGCGCACGGGTACGTGGACGGTGAAGGCGACATTCCGACCGACACCCGATGCGAAGCCGATGGTGACAGAGCGGGTGCAGTCCGATGGCACCGGCCGTCAGTGGCCCGCCGTGGAATACGAGTACACGCGTCGCCGCTGATCACTCCGCGTCCGGATTGAGCCGGAACAATTCCTTGCAGGCGGCTTTGCATCCGAATAACGCCACGCGATCCGGCGGCGTGCCGCGAATCACGCC
>DATEML010000003.1:0-32311 GCA_035275585.1 Steroidobacteraceae bacterium
CGGCTCGCGCAGCAGCGCGTTCGTCGCCACCACTGCCGCCACCGCCGATGCGGCCGATCCGCCCAGCCCCGAGCCGAGCGGGATTCCCTTGTGGATCGCCAGGTCGATGCCGAAGTCCAGCCGCAGGTCGCGGACCATGCATAGCACGCCCATGCCCGCCGTGTTGCCCTCCGGCTCGCGCGGCAGGTCCATGACCGCCCCGGTGACCGCACTGATGCTCACGCCGGTTTCATGCGTGCGCCGCGCGGTGACGCGATCGCCGATCGTCTGGAAGCTGTGGCCGAGAACGTCGAAGCCGACTCCGACGTTGCCGACGCTGGCGGGTGCGAACGCTGTAGCTGCCTGCCTCATGCTCAGAGCTTCACGCCAAGGTAGGCGCACACGCGCAGCAGGTCTCCGAACACGCCGCCGGCGGTCACTTCCGGACCGGCGCCCGGCCCCTGCACGACCAGCGGGTTCTGGTTGTATCGCTGCGTCAGGAAACGCACGACGTTATCGGTGAGATTGATGTTGGCGAACGTGTGCGAACGCTCCAGCTCGACCAGGCCGACCGAAGCCTTGCCGGTGGCGGCATCGAGCGAGCCGATGTAACGCAGGACCCGGTTGCGACTGCGCGCGGCCTGCAGGCGCTCCGCCATCGCGCTATCGAACTGCGGCAGGCGCTCCAGGAATTCATCCAGGCTGCAGCCGACGAGCGCGCGCGGTACGAGGCTTTCGAGCTGCACGTCGTCCAGCTCCAGCCGCAGCCCCATCTCGCGCCCGAGGATGATCAGCTTGCGGGCGAAGTCGGTCCCCGACAGGTCATCGCGCGGATCCGGCTCGGTATAGCCGCGCGACTTTGCCGAGCGCACGACGGACGAGAACGGCTCCGCGCCGTCCCACACGTTGAACAGGTACGAGAGCGTGCCGGACAGCATGCCCTCGATGCGGCGGATCTCGTCGCCGGTATCACGCAGATCGCGCAGCGTCTGAATGACGGGCAAGCCCGCACCGACGGTGGCCTCGTACAGGTAGTGCGCGCTGCCCGCCCGCCGCGCTTCGTGCAGGCGGGCGTAGAACTCCAGGTCCGCGCTGTTCGCCTTCTTGTTCGGCGTCACGATGTGGATGCCGCTCGCAAGCCAGCCCGGGTAGCGGCCCGCCACGTCCGCGCTCGAAGAGCAGTCGATGATGATCGCGTGCGGCAGGTACTCCGCCCGGATGTGCTGCGCAAAACGCGTCAGATCGGACGGCTCGGCGCGGCTGCTGAATGCGTCGCGCCAGCGCGGCAGCTGCACCTCCGGGTCCGCCAGGTGCATGAGCTTGGAGCTCATGATGCCGCGCACGCGCAGGTCGAGCTTGAGCTCGTGCGACAGGCGTTGAACCTGCGTCGCGAGCTGATCGAGCAGCACGCTGCCGACGACACCGGGCCCGATGAGACCGACCGAGACGGTGTACGGCGATAGATAGAAGCTCGAATGCACCGAGCGTAGCGCGCGCGCCGAGTGTTTGCTGTCGATCACGGCGGAGATGTTGCGCTCCGACGCACCTTGCGCGATCGCGCGGACACTCACCGCCGCGGTGCCCAATGCGCCGAACACTTTCGCCGCGACGCCGTGCGAGCCCGCCATGCCGTCGCCGACGACCGCGAGAATGCTGCAACCGGGATCGACCTGGACCTGCTGAATCTGCCCCTCGCGCAGCTCGCGATCGAACGCCTGCCGCACGACCGCTTCGGCGCGCGCGGCTTCCGCTTCGGGAATGGCGAAGCAGATCGAGTGCTCGGAGCTGCCCTGTGAGATCAGGATGACCGAGATGCCGTGATCGCGCAGTGCGCCGAACAGACGGTGCGCCGTGCCGGGTACGCCGATCATCCCGGCGCCTTCGAGGTTTACCAGCGCGACGCGGTCGATGCAGGTGATGCCTTTGACGGCGATCGCCGAAGTCGGCTTGGCGCAGATCAGTGTGCCGGCCTTCTCCGGGGCGAAGGTGTTGCGGATCCAGATCGGGATGCCCTTCAACACCGCCGGCGCCATCGTCTGCGGATGGATCACCTTCGCGCCGAAGTACGCGAGCTCCATCGCCTCGTTGTAGGACAGCGAGTCGATGACCTTGGCGTCCGGCACCAGGCGCGGGTCCGCGCTGAGCACGCCGTCCACGTCGGTCCAGATGTGGATCTCCTCGGCATTGAGGAGCGCACCGAAAATCGAGCCGGAGAAGTCGCTGCCGTTGCGGCCGAGCGTGGTCTGCAGGCCCCGGGCGTCGCGTGCGATGAATCCGGTAATGATCAAAGTAGCGGGCGTGTCCGGCTCGCGCGGCACGATGTGATCGACGTTCGCCTGCGACACGTCCCAGCGCACGGCCGGGCCGAGCGGTCCCCATTCCACCGACACGACGTCGCGCGCGTCGACCCAGCGGACGGTGCCCGGCCGGCGGCCGCGATGACGCAGGTACGCGCTGAACAGCCGCGTCGACCAGATTTCACCGTAACCTGCGACGAGGTCGCGCACGGGCTGCGCCGCGGATCGGATCAGCGCGACGGTGTGCAGGATCCCGGCGATGTCCCGGCAATCCTGCGCGAGCGTCGCGAGAAACTCGGTGCGGGCGGCGCCGGCAAGCAGCGTGTCAGCGATCACCTCGTGGCGGTGGCGCAGCTCCTCGATGCGGTCGGCGAGCGGACCTTCCTGGCGCTCCGCAGTCGCGACGAGGTTCAGCAGCGCGTCGGTGACGCCGCGGCACGCGGACAGCACGACGCCGAGCCGCGGATGCGGGTCCTGCTCGAGAATCCGTGCGACGCGCTCCATGCATACGGCATCGGCGACGCTCGAGCCGCCGAACTTATGTACGCGCCAGTCCACTTGCCAGGGTCTCTTGTTGCTCTCTCAATGCGACCGCGCAGCCGTTGCGCTCCGGCGCATGACCACCGGGACGGGATGGATGCAAGACACTCGGGAACGCGCGGGCGCTGGGAGGACGACACTCTAACGGAGGAAGTGACTAGTGACTAGGCACTTCAGCCCGAGGTATCCAGCCGGCCGAAAGCGAGCAGCGCGCCCGCCTCCTCTTCCCCCGCCGCGTGCGGAAATCCAGGGCGTGCGAAGCAGATCGTCTCGCCGGGGTCGACGTGGGCGGTCGCCGCGGCGTGCTCGTTGAAGTACATGACGCGGGCCGGCCCGACCTGGATCAGATCGCGATGCCGCAGCGCCCGGCGCAGGATGCGGCGCGAGTTCACGACCAGCCCGTTGGTGCTGCCGAGATCGAGCATCAGATCCTGCCCGTGATCGTGCACGATCAGTGCGTGGTAACGGCTGACGAAGACGGAGTCGATCGAGATGTCGGCTTCCTCGCCGCGCCCGATGACGATGCGGTCGCCTTCGAGCGTGATCTCGCGATCCGGCAGGCCCTGCATCGTGATGACCAGCTTCGCCCGCGGCGCCGGTAGGGTGCTGTGCTCGACCCGATCCTCCGGCGCTTCCGGCACCAGGGGCCGCCGCGATTGCCAGCCGAGCTCTTCGGTCGCATGGTCGAGCGCCGACGTCGTCACGAGCGGCGCACCCTCGGAGGCCGCCCACGCGAGCGAGCGCGCGCACAGCTTGTTGATGCGCGCCGGCACGCCGCCGCTGCAGGCGTGAATGTGCGACATCAGCGTGTAAGGCATCAGGGCGTCCGGGTTCCTGGCTCCGGCGGCCCGCAGTCGATGGGCGACATAAGCCGCCGTCTGGTCCTCGGTCAGCGGCCCCAGCGAGAAGCGCGGCACTTTCGCCGTCATCAGCTCCGCCATGCGCGGCGATTCCAGGACGAGGTCGAGCGAGGGCTGGCCGATCAGCAGCACCTTGAGCACGCGCACGCCGTCGACATCAGCGGCAGCGAGCCCGCGCAGCTCCTCGAGCACGGACGGATGCATGGCCTGCGGATTCTCCACGACCAGCAGGCAGATGCGCCCCATGCTCGCCTGGTGCGCCATGAAGCGCTCCAGACAGCGGCGGCGGTCGGTCTTGTCGACTTCGTCGGCCGAGAAACCGAACTGCCGCAGGATGTCCTGCAGGAATTCGCGCGCCGGAATGTTTTCCTGGTGGATCGAGGCGGCGACGATGCGCTCGTCGAGATCCTTCAGCAGCCGATGGATCAGCAGGCTCTTGCCGCAGCCGTGCTCGGCGGTAACGACGCCGAGCCGCGCGTTGGTCCACAGCGTATGCCCCATGAACTCCAGCGCCCGCAGGTGCTGATCGCTGGGAAAAAAGAACGCATCCTCGTCGGTGCGAGCGAACGGTGCAGTCCCGAGTCCGAACCCCACGGACTCATGCAAATGGATCGGATTCTCACTCATGTAGGCGTTTAACAATTATCCACAACTCGTTGACTTTCATACATTTGACCCCTTCTCTTAGAGTCATTCACGAGTTGTTGGATTGGACAATAGTCCGACTTTTGCAGGAGCACAAGAACAACGGCTCCTGGACGGCGCGCCGTGGTGGGTCGGGTGGGAATCGAACCCACGACCAATGGATTAAAAGTCCAGTGCTCTACCGACTGAGCTACCGACCCACGAATCACAGGCTGCCTCGAGCGGGCGCGCATGATACCGAAATGCCTCGCGAGCGTTCACGGAATGTAGCGCGTCGGATCCGGCGCACCGGCGGCCTTGAAGCCATCGCGCCGCAGCCGGCACGCGTCGCAGCGGCCGCAGGCACGGCCGTCCGCATCCGCCTGATAGCAGGACACCGTCAGAGAAAAATCCACGCCGAGCTCGAGGCCGCGACGGATGATCTGCGCCTTCGTCAGGTCGATCAGCGGTGTGGCGATCTCGAACTTCAGGGTGCCTTCGACCGCGGCCTTGGTCGCGAGATTGGCGACGCGCTCGAACGCAGCGACGAAAGCCGGGCGGCAATCAGGATAGCCGGAGTAGTCGACGGCATTCACGCCGATGAAGATGCGCGGCGCGCTCAGGACTTCGGCCCAGCCGAGCGCACAGGCCAACATCACCGTGTTCCTCGCCGGGACGTACGTCACCGGAATGCCGATCTGCGGCGACTCGGGCACCGCGATCGACGGGTCCGTGAGCGCAGACCCTCCGATGCCGCCGAGGTCGATGCGCAGCGTCCGATGCTCGACTGCGCCGAGCGCGCGGGCGACCCGGACTGCGGCATCCAGCTCGGCGCGATGGCGCTGGCCGTAGTCGAGGCTCAGCGCGTGACAGCTGTAACCCCGCTCTCTCGCGATCGCGAGCGTCGTGGCGGAATCGAGGCCGCCGGAGAGAAGAACAACTGCGCGCTCCATTTATCGTCCCGGCGTATCGCCCCAGAGCACCTTGTGCAACTGAATCTGCAGCCGCACTGGCAGGCGTTCATCGAGGATCCATTGCGCGAGGTCGCGCGCCTCGAGCTGGCCGTAGCTCGGGCTGAACAACACAGTGCATCGCTCGGCGAGCCGGCGGGCGCGCACCAGGTCACGCGACCACTCGAAGTCCGCACGACTGCAGATGACGAACTTGATCTGCTCGTCCGCGCGCAGCAGTTCCAGGTTCTCGAGACGGTTGCGCCCCTCTTCGGCGCTGCCCGGTGTCTTGACGTCGACGACGCGCACGACGCGTGGATCGACTTTGCTGACGTCGATGGCGCCGCTGGTTTCGAGAGAAACCTGGTGACCGGCATCGCACAGCCGGCGCAGTAGATCGAAGCAGCCCTTCTGGGCCAACGGCTCGCCGCCGGTCACACACACGCGCTGCGTCTGGAACTCTGCGACCTTGCCGAGCACGTCATCGAGGCTCAGCCACTCGCCGCCGTAGAAGGCGTACTGCGTGTCGCAGTACTGGCAACGCAACGGACAACCGGTGAGCCGGACGAAAACGGTGGGCCAGCCGACGCTGTCCGCCTCGCCCTGGATCGAGAGGAAGATCTCGGTGATCTTGACCCTGGCAGGCGCCGCCTGCTCAGCAGGAGGAGCCGCCGATGACGGCGCGGCGCCCACTCCTCACCTTCCTTCCCCATCCATCTTCGCGAGACGCTGGCTCGCGAGACGCGCGGCGGTGGTATCGCCGAACCGCTGCACGACCTGGGTCAGCGACGAGCGTGCCTCGGCCCAGTTCTTCAGCTCGTAGTTGCAGAAGCCGATCTTGAGCAGCGCGTCCGGCGTCTTGCGCGAGTCCGGATACTTCTCGAGCACCGTGCGGAAGTCGCGCAGCGCGTCGGGGTACTGCTTGTTCACGTAGTGGGCTTCGCCGAGCCAGTACTGCGCGTTGTCCGCCAGCGCGCTGGCCGGGAACGTCGTCATGAACTGCCTGAAACCGGCGATCGCCTCTTCGTACTTGCCGTCCTTGAGCAGATCGAACGCGGCCTGATAGTTCGCCCGATCGTCGCCCTGCGGCACCGGCAAGGCGGTGCCGCTCCCGCTGCTCGCAGCTGGGCGGACGCCCGTGCCTTCGAGCACACCCAGCCGCCGATCGACGTCGCCGTACATGTCGCGCTGCTGAGTCTGGGATTGCTGCACCTGGTGTTGCAGCTCATCGAGCTGACCGCGCAGCGTGCGCACTTCGCCCTGAGCAGCCTCGAGGCGCTGCGACAGGTCGAGGAGACTGTTGTTCGCCAGCACGCGCTCGATGCGCAGCAACCGGCCGTCCAGCTCGGTCAGCTTCTGGACCACCGGATCTTCTTCCGGCGGGGTCGATGCGCAGCCTGCGAGCCAGGCGCAGGCTGCAACGACGATCGCGTAGCGAAGTGTCGTCATGGTTGCTCTTGATTAGCGGCCGTAGACCAGCTCGACACGACGGTTCTTGGCATAGGCCGACTCGTCGCTGCCTTGCACCGCCGGGCGTTCCTCGCCGTAGCTCACCGTCGTGATCTGCGTCTCGGTCACTCCCTGCAGCATGAGCGCGCGGCGGACAGCCTGCGCGCGCCGTTCACCCAGGCCGATGTTGTACTCGCGCGAGCCGCGCTCGTCCGAGTGTCCTTCGAGCCGCACCTTGTTGCCGGAGTTGGCGTTGAGGTACTTGGCGTGCGCGGTGACGATGGGCACGAACTCAGGCTTGATCTCGGCCCGGTCGTAGTCGAAGTAGATGAGCGAGCCGGCCTGCTTCGCGGTCGCCAGCAACTGCTGGTTCGCGTCGAGCCCGCGCTCGCCCACGCTCGTATCGCTGGTCTGGCCGGTCTGGGCGCCCGACTGCTCCGGCGGGTTGCTGGCGTCGGGCAGTGTGGGGGGCTTCGACTTACAGGCTGCCAGAGCCAAGCCACCCATCACGATCAGCATCAGTTGCGCTACACGCATTCACCTCTCCTACAAACGGCCCTGCAACGGCCCACGAACGAACAACTATGACCAGAAAAATCGCGCGGAATTCTGCCACAAAGCCTGCGGCGACGCTCAGCGACCGCCCGGGAACGGCGACCACACCGGCTCGCGCACGTCGCCCTTGCTCGCTGCGAGCGTCTGCTGGAACGTGCCGTCCACGGCCACCGTGGCCAGCACGCCGCGCCCGCGATCCTGCGTCGCATAAATGAGCATCGCGCCATTGGGCGCAAAACTCGGGCTCTCGTCCTGCCGGCCGTTGCTCAGCACTCGCGTAGCGCGCGACTGCAGATCCACGGTCGCAATCCGGAAATTGCCGCCGTCGAGGTGTACGACCGCAAGCCGCTTGCCGTCCGGCGACATGCGCGGGCGAGCATTGTAAGAGCCCTCGAACGTCACGCGCGTCGCGCGCTCCGGCTGAGCGACGTCGATCTCGTAGATCTGCGGTCCGCCGGCGCGATCCGAGTTGAAATACAGCTTGCGGCCGTCTGCCGACCAGGTCGGCTCGGTGTCGATGCCCGGGTCGAACGTCATGCGCTTCAGCTCCTGGGTCGACAGCTTCAGCGTGTAGATGTCGACGTCGCCGTCCTTGCGCGACAGCGTCAACGCCAACGTGCTGCCATCGGGTGACCACGCCGGAGCGCCGTTGATGCCAGCCCGTGCCGAGACGCGGCTGCGCTCGCCGGTTTTGAGCGTCTGCACGTAGATCGCCGAGGCTTTGCTCTCGAACGACACGTACGCGAGGCTCTGACCGTCCGGCGACCAGGCCGGCGACATGATCGGCTCGCTCGAGTTCGCGATCCGCTGCTGATTCTCGCCGTCGGAGTCGGCCACGAGCAGCGCGTACTGCTGGCTCGGCGGCGTGCCTTCGGCGCTCACGAACGCGATGCGGGTGGAGAACGCGCCGCGGACGCCGGTGAGCTTCTCGAAAATGATGTCCGCGATCCGATGCGACATGGCGCGCAGCGAGGCTGTCGTCGCGGTCATCTGCTGTCCGGCCAGGCGCTGGCCGTTGAGCACGTTGTACAGCTCGAACTGCGCCGAATAGCGATCGGCGCCGTCGGGCGTGAGCTTGCCGACGACGATGAAATCGCTCTTGAGATAGCGCCAGTCCTGGAAGCGGATCTGGTCGCCGGCGCTCGGCCGGTCGATCATGTCCTTGCGGTCGACCGGAGCGAAACGGCCGCTGCGCTCCAGGTCGTTGGCGACGACCTGAGCGACGTCGAAGGGCGCCGTGTTGGCCGACTCCCAGCCGAACGGCACGACGGCGATCGGCACCGCGTTCTCCTGGCCGCGCGTGATTTCGATGACGAGCTGCGCGTCAGCCGCGGGCGCGATCAGCGCCGCCAGTGTCGCGAGCGCCAGCAACCGAACCAATTTGATCATTCCGCTTCCTCCGATCTGCCCTAACCGCTAACCGCTTCTATTCGTCCGGCTTGAACACCAGCACCAGATTCCGCTCGAACAACCGTGGATCGGGCGGCGGCGGCAGCGGCGAGGAGCGCATCACCGCCGCTTCGATCGATTGTCTGACCGCCTCGTCGCCGTTGCACTGATCGATCTGCACCGACAGCACCGTACCACCGGGCGTCTGAGCGACCTTCACCCGGCATTCGAGCCCGGCGCGGGCCGAAGGCGGGCGATTCCAGTTGCGAACGACCTTTTGCTCGATCAGCGCAATGTACTGGTTCAGCAGCCCGGCGCTCTCGGCCTGCGTCCGGCCCTCCTCTTCCTCGAGCTGCTTGCGCAGATCGCTCTCGCGCTGCTGCTTGTCCCGCGCATCGTCTGCAGCCTTGCGACGCTCCGCTTCTTCCTTCTGCTTGCGTTCGATCTCGGCGACGCGCTGGCGTTCCGCTTCCGCCTTGCGTTGCCGCTCGGCTTCGACCTGCGCTTTGCGCTCCGCTTCCACCTGAGCCTTGTGCTCCGCCTCCTGCTTCTCGCGCAGCTGCTGCTCCTCGGCTTGCCGTTGCTGCTGCTCCGCTTCGCGTTGCTTCTGCTCCTGCTGACGCTGCTGCTCGGCCCGCTGTTCCGCCTCGCGACGCTCCTGCTGCTTGCGTTGCTCGGCTTCCTGGCGTTGCCGTTCCTGTTCGCGCTCCTGGGTCCGATCGCGCGGCTGCGGGCGCGCCGCGCGGTCGAGGACCGAAGCGTCGACGAGGACGGCCTGGATGGCCAGCGTCGGGGGCGGTTGCCGCCAGGTGAAGGTGAGCAACCCGAGCGCGAAAATGCCGGCGAACACGACGTGCAGGGCCGCCGCCCCGATCAGGTATTCCCAGTAGTTGCGCAGGAACTCCAGCATCGCGGATCAGCGTTGCGGCCGCCGCTTCATGTTCGCCGGGTCGGTGATGAAACCGACTTTCTCTGCGCCCGCCTGCTGCAGCAACACCATGCCGGCAACGACGCGCCCGTACGGCACGCTCTGGTCTGCCTTGACCAGCACCGGCGTCTTCGGCGCGCGTCGCAGGACCTTGGCGACGTTCTCGAGGACGGCTGCCTCGGTCTGCGGCTTTTTCTCGTCCAGCAGGTTCAGGTAAAGGTTGCCTTGTGCGTCCACGCTCAGGATGAGGGGCTTGGTCTCGTCCGCCGGCAGCGGCTCGGTCGCCGCCTTCGGCAGGTCCACCTTGATGCCCTGCGTGAGCAGCGGCGCCGTGACCATGAAGATGATGAGCAGCACCAGCATCACGTCGATGTACGGCACGACATTGATTTCGGCCATCAACCGGCGGCCGCGGCGGTTCGACGATGAGGGTGTCATGCGTGCGCCTCGCTCGCAGCGTGACCGCGCGGGGCGCTCGCGTGCCGCTGCAGGATGGTCGACAGCTCTTCGACGAAGGTGTCGTAGCGCAGCTCGATGCGGCTCACCTGATCCGCATAGCGGTTGTACGCGATGACGGCTGGGATCGCGGCGAACAGACCCATGGCCGTCGCGATCAGCGCCTCGGCGATGCCGGGCGCGACCACCTGCAGCGTCGCCTGCTCGACGTTACCGAGGCCGTGGAAGGCATTCATGATGCCCCACACGGTGCCGAACAGGCCGACGTACGGGCTGGTCGAGCCGACCGTCGCGAGCATCGACAGGCTGTGCTCGAGCCGATCGCTCTCCTTCAGCAATGCCACGCGCATGCCGCGGCGCGCGCCTTCGATCAGCTGCGCGGATGCGAAGCCGCCCTGCTGGCGCATGCGCGAGAACTCGCGAAAGCCCTGCTCGAAGATCGCCTCCATGCCCTTGGTGATGCGCCGGCCCTGGTCGATGGCGCGGAACATGGCTGTCAGGTCGCCGCCGGACCAGAACACTTCCTCGAAGCGGTCGGCATCGATACGCGCGCGACGCAGCTCGGCGCGTTTGCGCAGCATGATCGACCACGAGATGATCGAGGCGATCAGCAGCAGACCCATGACGATCTGCACGACGAGGCTCGCTCCGCGCACGAGCTCCCACGGATTCAGGCCTTCGGACATCATTCAGCGATCTCCTGCATTGATCTGCTCCCACAGCTCCGGCGGCAACGGCCGCGGGCGGTACTTCAGCGCGTCCAGGCACGCGGCGCGCACGCGCCCGTCGAGCAACAGCTCGCCGCCGACGTTTTCACGATAGACCTCCTGGTCTAACGTGATGCTGGCCCGCGTGGTCTCGCGGACCCGGCACGTGACCTGCAGCTGGTCGTTGTAACGCGCCGGCTTGCGATAGTGCGCCTCGACGTCGACGACCACGAACATCAGCCCGTGCTCCTCCTTCAATCGCGCCTGGTCGATGCCGATGGCCCGCAACCACTCGGTGCGCGCGCGTTCCATGAACTTCATGTAGTTCGCGTAGTACACGATGCCGCCGGCGTCGGTGTCCTCCCAATACACGCGAACGGGCCAGACAAAAGGAGCCGCAGCCGCTGTCATTACTCGCCCCGGAACAGCTCCAGATTCGAGCTCGCGCGCTCCGGCACCTTCAGGCCGAAATGCTGATAGGCGCTGCGCGTCGCCACGCGACCGCGCGCGGTGCGCATGACGAAACCCTGCTGGATCAGGAAAGGCTCGATCACGTCCTCGATCGTGCCGCGCTCCTCGCCGAGCGCCGCCGCGAGACTCTCGACACCGACCGGGCCGCCGTCGAACTTCTCGACGATCGTCAGCAGGAGCTTGCGGTCCATGACGTCGAAACCGAGCGGATCGACGTCGAGCATGTCGAGCGCCGCCTGCGCGACTTCGTCGGTGATGCGGCCGCCGGCCTTGACCTCCGCGTAGTCCCGCACGCGCCGTAGCAATCGATTGGCGATGCGCGGAGTTCCGCGCGAGCGTTGCGCGATGCGGGCCGCCCCGCCCGTGTCGGCCGGCACGCCGAGGATGGCGGCGGAGCGCGTCACGATCCGCTGCAGCTCGGCGTGATCGTAGAACTCCAGCCGCTGCACGATGCCGAAGCGGTCGCGCAGCGGCGACGTCAACAGCCCGGCGCGAGTCGTCGCCCCCACCAGCGTGAACGGCGGCAGGTCCAGCTTGATCGAGCGCGCCCCCGGGCCTTCGCCGATCATGATGTCGAGCTGAAAGTCCTCCATCGCCGGGTACAGGATCTCCTCGACGACCGGGCTCAGGCGGTGGATCTCGTCGACGAACAGCACGTCGTTCGCCTGCAGATTCGTCAGCAGCGCCGCGAGGTCGCCCGGCCGCTCGATCACCGGCCCGGACGTCTGCCGCAGGTTCACGCCCAGCTCGTTCGCGACGATGTGGGCCAACGTGGTTTTGCCCAGTCCCGGCGGACCGAAGATCAGGACGTGGTCCAGCGCCTCGCGGCGGTTGCGCGCGGCCTGGATGAAGATCTCCATCTGCGTCTTGACCGCGCTCTGGCCGACGTAGTCCGCGAGCTTTTTCGGGCGCACGGCGCGATCGAAGGCGGCTTCGTCGCCCTGCGTGCCTGCCGATACGATGCGGTCCTCTTCGATCATTTCGCCGCCGCTGCCTGCAACGCCCCGCGGATCAGTTCTTCAGTCGTCTGCACCGACGCATCGACCGCTTTCAGCAGCCGGGTCACCTCGGCGGGCTTGTAGCCGAGCGCGACCAGCGCACTGAACGCCTCCGCCTGTGGACCAGCCGGCGTCTGCTGGGTTCCGCCGCCGACCGTGGCCACGGCCGCGAATTCCCCGAATGCCTTGACCCGGTCGCGCATTTCGACGACCAGGCGCTCGGCGGTCTTGCGTCCTACGCCGGGAATCCGCACCAGCGTGTCGACGTCCTCCGTCTCGATGCACCTGAGGAAGTTGTCGACGCTCATCCCCGACAACAGCGCGAGCGCCAGCTTCGGTCCGACGTTCGAGACCTTGAGCAGCTCGCGGAACAGCCGCCGCTCGCGCTCGCTGCGGAAGCCGAACAGGATGTGCGCGTCCTCGCGCACGATGAGTTGCGTGAACAGCGTGATCTCGCTGCCGGTCGGCGGCAGGTCGTAGAACACCGGCAGCGGGGCCTCGACTTCGTAGCCCACTCCGCCGACGTCGATCACCAGCTGCGGCGGTTGTTTCGCGGTCAGGCGGCCGCGCAGGAAGCCGATCATCGAACCGCGCCCACCGCCAGCGACACGAGTCCCTGCAGGCGCCGGGAATGCGCGTGGCACATGGCGATCGCCAGGGCGTCGGCGGCGTCCTCGGTCAGCGGACCGGCGATGTTGAGCAGACGTTTGACCATCAACTGGACCTGTTCCTTCTGTGCGCCGCCGGTGCCGACCACCGCGAGCTTCACCTCGCGCGGCGCGTATTCGAACACGCGGGGCCGGACCGCGAACGTCGCGCTCAAGGCAGCGCCGCGCGCCTGGCCGAGCTTCAGTGCGCTGTCGGCGTTCCGGTGCATGAACACCCGCTCGATCGCGACCTCGTCCGGACGGAACTCGCTCGCGAGCGACTCCACGCCGACGAAAATCTCCTGCAGACGCTCGGCCAGCGACTCGCCGCGGGTCCGGATCGCACCGCTGACGATGTACGCCACGCGCGTCGCCTGCGTCTCGACGATTGCGTAGCCCGTGCGCTGCGACCCTGGGTCGAGGCCGAGGATCCGCACCTGGGCCGGCAAGGCGCCGGGGCGCTGCGGCAGCGCCAGCGCGGCAAGACTCTGCGGGCGCTTGAGTCTGCGCAAGGATTCCTCCGCTACGACCTGATGCCGGTGCCGTATGATAGCGGCAACGGCTGCAAACCGACACGTCGACGCTGTAGTTTTTTGCAGTCGATTCAGTGGCATGTCATCCCCGCAAAGCATTCCTGGCAGCGCCGCGCGCGGCTCGCGCGAGCACGGCGGCGTGTGCGCACGTCTCGCAGAGCACGCGAACGATGAGCGCGCCGTCGCGACCGGCCGCGCGATCGTGGAAATCGTCGCTGGACTGACCGACGACGAGGACATCCTGACCGGCGCGATGCTGTTCGCGCTGCTGGAAGCGAATGCGCTGCCGACCGAGCGCGCGGAGGCGCTGGCGGGTCCTGCAGCGGTCCGCATCGGCACCGAGCTGTTGCGGCTCGGCTCGCTGAACGTCGTGGCGTCCAATAACCAGTCCGAAGGCCTGCGCAAGATGCTGCTCGCGATCGTCACCGATCCGCGACTGGTGTTGATCAAGCTCGCCGCACAGCTCCACAAGCTGCGCGAGAGCAAGGACGCACCGGAGGCCGAGCGCCAGCGTCTCGCGTACGAGACGCGGCAGGTCTACGCGCCGCTCGCGAACCGCCTCGGCGTGTGGCAGATCAAGTGGCAGCTGGAAGACTGGAGCTTCCGCTACCTCGAGCCCGACAACTACAAGCGCGTCGCCGGCTGGCTCGCGTCCAAGCGCGGCGACCGCGAGCGCTACATCGAGGACGTCATTGCGACGCTGCACGCCGAGCTGGCCAAGGTGCAGATCGCGGCCGACATCGCCGGCCGCCCGAAACACATCTACAGCATCTGGCGCAAGTCGCAGCGCAAAGGCCTGTCGTTCGATCAGCTGTTCGACGTGCGTGCAGTGCGCCTGCTGGTGGCTACGATCGCGGACTGTTACGCGGCGCTCGGCGTCGTGCACGGACTGTGGCCGTACATTCCCGGCGAGTTCGACGATTACATCGCGACACCGAAGGACAATGCCTACCGCTCGCTGCACACGGCGGTGATCGGTCCGGGCAAGCTGCCGCTCGAGATCCAGATCCGCACGCGCGACATGCACGACCACGCCGAGCTGGGTGTCGCCGCGCACTGGCGTTACAAGGAAGGCGGCCGCGCCGATCCCGCTTACGAGCAGAAGATCGTCTGGCTGAGGCAACTGCTCGAGCCCGGCGAGCGCCAGGAAAGCGACGGCGACTTCCTCGAACGGGTGCGCTCGGAAGTGTTCGAGGATCGCGTCTACGCGCTGTCGCCGCGCGGCGAAGTGATCGAGCTGCAGCGCGGCGCCACGCCCCTCGACTTCGCGTATCACGTGCATACGGACCTCGGTCATCGCTGCCGCGGTGCCAAGGTCAACGGCCGCATGGTGCCGCTCAACACGGTGCTCGCGAACGGCGACCAGGTCGAGATCGTCACCGGCAAGCAGCCGAATCCGAGCCGCGACTGGCTGGCTCCGTCACTGGGTTACCTGGCCTCGCCGCGTAATCGCAGCAAGGTGCGCGCGTGGTTCCGCAAGCTCGACGAGGAGCAGAACCGTCAGCAAGGCAAGCAGATCCTGGAGCGCGAGCTGCAGCGGCTCGCGATTCACAGCGTCACGCTGCCGGAGCTGATCGGCGAGTTCGGTTTATCGAGCGCCGACCAGCTGTACCAGGCGATCGGCGAAGGCGAGATCAACGCGGCGCAGATCAGCGGCGCCGTTCAGCGCCGCGCCAAGCCGCAGGAGCTGCCCTCCCCTGTGCCGCGGCGGCCGGCGGTGAGCGCGAAAGAAACCTCCGGCATCACGATCGAAGGCGTCGGCGATCTGCTGTCGACGTTCGCGCGCTGCTGCGGACCCGTGCCGCCCGAGGGCATCGTCGGCTACATCACGATGGGCCGCGGCGTCAGCATTCACCGCGACGATTGCGCCAGCTTCCGCAGGCTGCGTGCCTCGCATCCGGAGCGTGTCATCACGGTGGAATGGGGCAAAGCCGGCGAGCGTGCTTTCCCGCTCGACGTGGTCGTGCGCGCGTTCGATCGCCGCGGGCTGGTGCGCGACATCAGCGCGGTGCTCGCCGATTCCAAGATCAACATCCAGGGGATGAACGTGACGACCGACGAGCGCGAAGGCGTCGCGGAGATCGCCCTGCGCATTACCGTGCGCGACCTGGAGGAGCTGTCGCGTGTGCTCGGCCGCATCCAGGGCCTGCCGAACATCGTGAGCGCGAGAAGAAAGGCATAGTGACGAGAGTGACGAAAGTGACGGAGTGACGGGGCCAGTACTCTTCGTCACTTCGTCACTGCGTCACTCCCGCCAGCACCTCTTCGAACTTGTTCGCTCCCTGCTCGCGCAGCGCTGCCATTTCCGCGTCGCTCCATTCCCGGACGATGCGCCCGTCGAGCAGCAGGGCTGCCTTGTCGGCGTAGTGCTCGACGATGTCGAGTGAATGCGTGGCCAGCAGCACGCCGCAGCGGTTCGCGGCCAGACGCTGTTGCAAATGACGCTTGACCACCAGCGCGCTGCCAGGATCGAGCCCGTTGAACGCTTCGTCGAGCACGACCAGCGCCGGCTCGCCTAGCAGCGCCAGCAAGACGCAGAGCTTCTGCCGCGTGCCGAGCGAATACGTGTCGACGAAGCGGTCGAGATAGACGCCGAACTTCAGCGCGTCGCTCAGCTCGACGACGTCCGGATCGATGCGCTCGAGTCCCTTGGCATTCGCATACACCTCGAGGCACTGCCTGCCGGTGAGCAGACCGGGCAGCTGCTCCGGAGCGCAGCCGAACCCGAGCTTGCGCTTCGCGTCGACCGTGTGCGTACGCACCGAATGACCGCACACCGCGATGTCGCCGGCTGTCGGAGCGAGCCTCGCGGCCACACAGTGAAGCAGCGTGCTCTTACCGACGCCGTTCGGCCCGAGCAGGCAGAACCACTGACCCGCGCGGATCTGCAAGGTAACGCCACGCAGCACCTCGCTCTTGCCGTAACGGGCGTGCACGTCGCGAATGTCCAGCACGATCGCAGTCATGTCTTCGCTCCTGCGCGCAAATGCCAGGCGGCCAGCACCGCCGTGATCGGGATCGACCAGCCGTGCTCGCGCACTTCGATGACCGCCAACGCGGCAAAGGACAGCACCAGCTGGATGAACGGTCGCCGCGCGCGATAACTCTCGGCCAGGCCGATGCTGCATGCGAGCGCCACGATCGCCAGCCACAGCCCGCCGACGTACAACGCGCTCAGCACCGGCGAGCCGAGAATCACCATCAGCCCGATCGCCAGCGCCGTGGCAACGACCTGGTACAGCAGCGCGCGGCGGCTGACCGCCCAGGCGAACTGCGCAAACGGGATCGGAGTCGAGCGCAACCAGCGCGACGCCATGCTCGCGGTCTGCAGCACCGCGGTCAGGAGACCCGCCAGGTAGCCGCCGAGCAACCACATCGCAACGACGCTCAGTCCGACGAGCGCCGACGAGCCCGCCTGGACGGCGAGCATTCCGACCATCAGCAGGATTCGCAGATTGTCCGGTCTGCCCCAGGCGCGAACCTGCGCCAGCGGCCAGCCCGAGAGGGCCGCCGCGGAAGGCACGGTGTCCGTGCGCGGCTTGACCTGGCGCACGTAGCGCGAGCCTTCGAGTGCGTCGGCGCGCGAGCGCCGCGCTGACCACCATCCGATCGTCGCGCCAATGACTGCGCCCCCGGCGATCCAGAGCATCGACTGCCCTACGGTTGCAGTAGCGACGCCGGCGACGAAGCCCATCGCCGCAAGCAGGACGCAGGCAGCAAGCAGTTGCGACGCGAGCGGCAGCAAGCTCACGACCAGGATCGCGAGCGTGCGGCTGTATTGCCGGACCGGCGCAGCCGCGAGCCAGAATTGCGTGTAGCGCACTTCGGCGCGACGCCGCTGACGTCCCACGGCAAAGAGCGCATAGGCCGCCACGGCAACCAGTGTCAGGACGCGATACGCGAGCAGCCAGGCAAATGCGGCGGGGAACTGCGTGCGCAGCGTCACCAGCACGGCTGCGAAAGCACCGAGGGCGGCGCCGCCGGCGACGATGACCTTGAGTGCGTGTGCCCGCGCTCGCGCCAGGAGGTTGCGAGCCGCCAGCCACTCCGCCAGGAGCAATGGATGCCGCTGCAACATCCTGTTTCGATCCTATTTAGCTGGCGCCGTCGACTGCGGCCAGAGCTTGAAGCGCAGCGCGCGCAGCGCGTACAGCGCGAAGATGACCGCCAGAGCGATGAGCATGCTCTTGAGCTGATCGCCGCCGTCCTTGCCATTGATGGTTTCGTAAAACAGCCAGGCGATCGCGACGCACGCAGCGACTGGCACCAGCGGTCCGCCTGGGATCACGAACGGCTTGCCGTCGGTGCGCACGTCGCGCTTGCGCAGCACCATCGTTCCGATCGCGCACAGGAAGTACAGCGCCAGCGCCGCCAGATTCGCGAATACCGTCAGCCATCGGAACCCGTCCGGCATGAAACTGCCCAGCAGCGCGACCACGACGACCAGCACGCCGTAGATGCCGATCGCAAGGTTCGGCGTACGGTAGTGCGGATGCACTGACGTCAGGATCCGCGGCAGGAATCCGTCGCGGCTCATTGCGAACAGGCCTCGCGGCTCCGACAGCACATTGGCGCTGAGGTAGCCGAACATCGAGACCACGGCGGCCAGGATCATGACGGTGCGCGCGATGGGCCCCAGCGCCATTCCCGCGGACTCGGCGAGCGGCGTATTGCCGGTGTTCGCCAACGCCGGGCCCATGATGCCGAGGGCGACGAACTGGATGGCGAGATACAGTACCGTCGCGGCTCCCAGCGCCAGCAGGATCGCCAGCGGTACGGTGCGCGCCGGATTCTTCACTTCGCCGCTGGGCACGGTGGCGCCTTCGATGCCCGAGAACGCAAAGATCATGATGCCGGCGGTGCTCAGCACGGTGCTGGCGCTCGGCACGTCGGTCCACGCGAGGTTCGAAGGATCGATGAAGAACACGCCGACGGCGATGAACACGAGCAGCGGCACCAGCTTCACTACGGTGATCGTTTCGAGCAGGCGCGCACCGGTGCGCACGCCGCGCATGTTGAGAGACACGAGCACCGCCACGACCACGACCATCGCGGCCCTCGTCACCCAGGGGTCCTGCCCGCCGCTGGTCAGCGCGAGAATGGAGCGAACGACCGCGGTGATAACCGCCGCTGCTGCGAACCAACCAGTCGTGAAGACGAGGCAGCCGGCGACGAAGCCGGCCATCGGACCGAGTGCAGTCTCGACGTACGCATACGCGCCGCCGGTCGAAGACACGCGGCTGCCGGACTCTGCGAAGCACAGCACCACGAGGCCGATGACGATTGCGCACGCGACATACGCAAGCGGCGCCGCGCTGCCCAGACCGATCACGGCGAACGCGGGCAGCGAGAAGATGCCGCTGCCCACGGTGTAGTTGAAGATGTTGGCGCTGAACTGGCGGACGCCGAGCTCACGCGACAGGAGTGCGTCGGGGTTGGCGCCGGACTTCCCGCCCGCGGGATCGGCGCCGCTCATGATTTCTTCGGCGGCCGTGCCGCCGGACGCGCCGTGCAACGGCCGAGCCATTGCTGGACGTTGGGATACGGACTGAAGTCGAACTTCGCAGCCAGGCCCATCGACAGCACCGAGGCGACGTTCAGGTCGGCGAGCGTGAAGCTCGGGCCGAGCAGATATTCGCGGCCCGCCAGGTGGCCGTTGAGCACCGCGAGCGGATGCTCGAGCGCCTTGAGCGCTGCTTGCTCGGCAGCCGGATCCTTCGGGCTGCGCTCGCGGAAATATTTCTCGATCTCGCTGCCCGGCGGCAGCTCCACGCGCTGCATGTAGACGGTGAGCAGCGGCTTCTCCACCTCGGTCATCGCCCAGAACGACCACTGCAGCATGCACGCTTCATCCTCGAGGGACTTGGGCGCGAGCTCGCCGCCGTGCTTCTTCGCGAGGTAGATATTGATCGCCATCGACTCGGCGAGGCGGAAGCCGTCGTCGTCGATCGCGGGAATGCGGCCGGCCGGATTGATCGCCAGGAACTCCGGCGACTTCGTGCCGCCATCGGCGAAGTGCGTCGGAACGTGCTCGTACTGCAGACCGAGCTCGCGACACACCCAAAGCGGACGTGCGGCGCGCGATCCTGGGTGACCATAAATCTTGAGCATGAAGCCTCCTCTGACGAGGAAGCGAGAGTGACACAAGTGACGGAGTGACGAAAGTGACGGCCAGCGTCACTCCGTCACCCTCGTCACTCCATCACTTTGCTACTTGTTCGGAAAGTCGATCGCGATCTTGTCCGCGTTCAGCGCGGCTTCATGCAATGCCTCCGACAACGTCGGATGCGCGTGCATGGTCCGCTGCAGATCCTCGGTGCTCGCCGAGTACTCCATCGCGAGCACTGCTTCGGCGATCAGCTCGCCGGCCATCGGCCCGATGATGTGCACGCCGAGGATCTCGTCGTCGTCGCTCGCCGAGACGATCTTGCAGAATCCGGCGGTCGCCTCCATCGCGCGCGCGCGGCCGCTCGCCAGGAACGGGAACGAGCCGGTCTTGTACGGCCGCCCGCTCTTCTTGACCTCTTCCTCGGTGAGCCCGACCCAGGCGATTTCCGGCGCGGTGTAGATCACCGACGGAATCGCCTTGTAGTTCACTTCGCCGAACTTGCCGGCGATCAGGTCGGCGACCATCACGCCCTCTTCCTTGCCCTTGTGCGCCAGCATCGGCCCGCGCACCAGGTCGCCGACCGCCCAGACGTTCGCCGCGGCGGTCCGGCACTCGTGATCGACGGTGACGAAGCCGCGCTCGTCCATCTGAACGCCCGTGCCTTCGCCGAGCAGGTCCTTGGAGTACGGCCGGCGGCCGATGCAAGCAAAGACCTTATCGACTTCCACGCTCTGCTCGCCCTTCGCATCGGTGTACTTGAGCTTCACGCCGCCCGCGCCCTTGTCGGCGCCAGTGACCTTCGCACCGAGGCGGATGTCCAGGCCGAGCTTCTTGAAGTGCTTGAGTGCTTCCTTCGAGACCGCCCCGTCCGCGGCCGGCAGGAACGTTTCGAGGGCTTCGAGCACGACCACTTCTGCGCCGAGCCGCCGCCACACGCTGCCGAGCTCCAAGCCGATGATGCCCGCACCGATCACGCCGAGGCGCTTCGGCACCGCGTCGAATTCGAGCGCGCCCCACGAGTCCACGATCTGCTTGCCATCGAACGGCAGGCTCTTCAGCTCGATCGGCACGGAGCCGGCCGCAAGCACGACGTGCTTCGCCGTCAGCTCCTCTTTCTTACCGTCCTTGCCGGTGAACTCGACGCGGTTGCCGCTGAGCAGCTTGCCGTGCCCCTGCAGGCCGGTCACGCCTGCGCCCTTGAACAGGCCGGCTATGCCGAGCGTCGACTGCTTGACGATCTGCGCGCGGCGCTTCTGCATGGCCGCGAGATCGAGCTCGACGTTGCCGACCTTCACGCCGTGCACTGCGAGCTCGTGCTGCGCACGATGGAGCAGCTCGGAGGATTCGAGCAGCGCCTTCGACGGAATGCAGCCCGCGTTGAGACAGGTGCCGCCGAAGGCGTAGGAACCGTCCTTGTTCTGCCACTCGTCGATGCAGGCGACTTTGAGCTTGTGCTGGCCGGCGCGAATGGCGCAGGGATAACCGGCGGGACCGCCGCCGATGACGATGACGTCGTACTGGGACATGCAGACTCGCTTGTTTTTACAGTTGCAACAGCAGGCGCGCCGGATCTTCCAGCGCTTCCTTGATCGCGACCAGGAACTGCACCGACTCGCGACCGTCGACGATGCGGTGATCGTAGGTCAGCGCCAGGTACATCATCGGCCGCACCTTGATTTCGCCGGCGACGACCATCGGCCGCTCCTGGATCTTGTGCATGCCGAGGATCGCGACCTGCGGGGGATTCAGGATCGGCGTCGACATCAACGAGCCGAACACGCCGCCGTTGGTGAGCGTGAACGTGCCGCCGGTGAGCTCTTCGAGCGTGATCGAGCCGTCGCGCGCCTTCTGCGCATACGCGCCGACCGCGACCTCGATCTCCGCGAAGCTCATCGTCTCCGCGTTGCGCAGCACCGGCACCATCAGGCCGCGGTCGGTCGAGACCGCGACGCCGATATCGTAGAACTCGTGATAGACGATGTCGGCGCCGTCGAGCGAAGCGTTGACCGCGGGGAACCGCCGCAAGCCTTCGATGGACGCTTTGACGAAGAACGACATGAAGCCCAGCTTCACGCCGTGCGTCTTCTCGAATTTCTCCTTGTAGCGCGCGCGGATCTCGTTGATCGCCGTCAGGTCGACTTCGTTGAACGTCGTCAGCATCGCGGCGGTCGCTTGCGCCTGAATCAAGCGTTCGGCGATGCGAGCGCGCAGACGCGTCATCGGTACGCGCTGTTCGGTACGTGCGCCGCTTGGCGCGGGCAGTTTCACCGCGGGCGCCGGCTTCGCTGCTTTCGCCGGCGCAGCTTCCTTGCCCGCCATGTGCTGAATGACGTCGCCCTTGCTGATGCGGCCGTCGCGACCGCTGCCGGCGATCTGGCCGGCGTCGAGCTTGTGTTCTTCGACCATGCGTTTGGCGGACGGCGCGAGCTTCGCTGCAGCCGCCGCCTTCTGTTCTGGTGCTGCCTTCGGCTCAGGCGTCGCTGCAGGCTTCGGCGCAGCTGCGCCCGCACCCTCCTCGAGAATCGCCAGCACCTGTCCGCTCGTGACGGTCGCGCCGTTCTCGACCTTGATCTCCTTGATCACGCCCGCCGAGGGCGCCGGCACTTCCAGCACGACCTTGTCGGTCTCGAGGTCGACGAGATTCTCGTCGCGACCGACCGCCTCGCCGGGCTTCTTGTGCCAGGCAACTAGCGTTGCGTCGGTGACGGATTCGGGCAGCTGCGGAACTTTGACTTCAATACTCATCTTTTTTCCTATTTCTCACCGGCTGCGCGCAGCCGGCTGGTCTGCTGCAGCGTCTCTTCCGCGCTCGTGGAGCGCAGCGCTGCATCGACGAGTTGTTTCTGTTGATCCATGTGCATCTGGGCGATGCCGGTCGCAGGCGCCGCGGCCGGTGCGCGCCCGGCGTACAGCAGCCGATGCTCGCGCGAGAGCGGTTCGTTGAGGCGATGGCGGATCTGGTACCACGCGCCCTGATTCTGCGGCTCCTCCTGGCACCAGACGATCTCGCGCGCCTGCGCGTACTTGCGGATCGCCGCGGCGTATTCGTCGGCGGGGAACGGATACAGCTGCTCGACGCGCACGATCGCGACGTTGTGCAGCCCGTCCATGCGGCGCGACTCGAGCAGATCGAAGTACACCTTGCCCGAGCAGAACACGACGCGCGTTACCTTGGCCGGCTGCACGTCGTCGACTTCGTCGATGAGACGGCGGAAGCTGCCGCGCGTCAGATCCTCGAGCGGCGATACCGACAGCTTGTGACGCAGCAGGCTCTTCGGCGTCATGACGATGAGCGGCTTGCGGAAATCCTGCCGCATCTGCCGCCGCAACATGTGGAACATCTGCGCCGGCGTCGAAGGCACGCACACCTGCATGTTTTGCTCGGCGCACAGCTGCAGGAAGCGTTCGAGACGCGCCGAGGAATGCTCGGGGCCCTGACCTTCGTAGCCGTGCGGCAGCAGCAGCGTCAGACCGCACAAGCGCCCCCACTTCGCTTCGCCCGAGCTGATGAACTGGTCGATGATGACCTGCGCGCCGTTCACGAAGTCGCCGAACTGCGCTTCCCACAGCGTCAGGCAATTCGGCTCGGTGGTCGAGAAGCCGTACTCGAATCCGACGACTGCTTCTTCCGACAGCAGCGAGTCGATCACGGTGAAGCGCGGCTGGCTGGGCGACAGGTTCTTCAGCGGAATGTAGGTCTCGCCGCGGTTCTGGCAGTGCCATACGGCGTGGCGATGGAAGAACGTACCGCGGCCGCTGTCCTGACCGGTCAGGCGCACCTCGAACCCCTCGGTGAGCAGCGTGGCGTACGCCAGGTTCTCGGCGAAGCCCCAGTCGAGCGGCAACTGCCCGGCCGCCATCTTTTCGCGATCCTGCACGACGCGCGCGACCTGCCGGTGCAACGTGATGTTCGAGGGCGGCGTCGTCAGCTTGGTCGCGAGCTCGCGCAGCAGCTCGACACGCACGCCGGTCGGAACGGCCTCGTTCCAGTCCGCGTGCTGGTACTTGCTCCAGTCGACCGTGTGCTTGTTGCCGATCAGGCCGAGCGAGTGTTTCGCCTGCGACTTGCCCTCGTCGAGCTCGCGGCGGTACTGCTCCACCATCGCATCCGCGTCCGCCATGGTCAGCGCGCCTTCCGCGGCGAGCCGGTTGGCGTAGATCTGGCGCGGCGTCTGCTGGCTGCGGATCTTCTGATACATGAGCGGCTGCGTCGCCGCCGGCTCGTCGGCCTCGTTGTGGCCGAGCCTGCGGTAGCAGACCAGGTCGATCACTGCATCCTTGTGGAAGGTCATGCGGTAGTCCATCGCCAGGCGCGTCACGAACACGACGGCTTCGACGTCGTCGCCGTTCACGTGGAAGATCGGCGCCTCGATCATCTTGGCGACGTCGCTGCAGTAGAGCGTCGAGCGAGCGTCGCGCGGATCGGAGATCGTGAAGCCGACCTGGTTGTTGATGATCAGGTGCAGCGTGCCGCCGGTGTAGAAGCCGCGCGCCTGCGACATCTGCAGCGTTTCCATCACGACGCCCTGCCCGGCGAACGCCGCGTCGCCGTGGATCAGCACCGGCGCGACCTTGTCGCCTTTCGCATCGTTGCAGCGCTGCTGGCGCGCCCGCACCGAGCCTTCGACGACCGGGTCGACGACCTCGAGGTGCGACGGATTGAAGGCCAGTGCAACGTGCACGTTACCGGCCGGCGTGCGGATGTCGGTCGAGAAGCCCTTGTGATACTTCACGTCGCCCGAGCCGCGCACATGGTTCGCGTCGTAGCGCCCCTCGAACTCCGAGAACAGCTGTTGCGGCGATTTGCCGACCACGTTGACCAGCACGTTGAGGCGGCCGCGATGCGCCATGCCGATGACGATCTCCTCGATGCCGCGCTGTCCGCCTTGCTGGATCAAGTCATCGAGCAGCGCGATGAGGGCGTCGCCGCCTTCGAGCGAGAAGCGCTTCTGCGCCGGATACTTCGTCGCGAGATACCGCTCGAGGCCCTCCGCAGCGGTCAGGTGACGCAGCAGCGTGCGGCGTTCGTCCTTCGAGAACCGATGCTGGACGCGACCTTCCTGGAACCGGTTCTGCAACCAAAGGCGCTCCTTCGAGTCCGACACGTGGGCAAACTCGGCGCCGATCGTGCCGCAGTAGATGTGGCGCAGCTGCGCGACGATGTCGCGCAGCTTCATGCGCTTCGCAATCGCTTCGGTGCGGCTGCCGGTGTAGAACTCAGTGTCGAGATCGGCATCGCTCAGGCCGAAGTGGCTGAGCTCGAGCACCTCCGGGACCGGCCGCCGCATCAGGCCGAGCGGATCGATGTCGGCAACCAGGTGCCCGCGATTCGCGTACACCTGCACGAGCCGCGCGACCGACGCCTGCTTGGCCGAGGCGTCACCGGTGACTGCGGCGGCTGGAGCTGCCGCTGGAGACGCCATCGACGGCCGCGAGGCGCGCTGCGCGAGGGCTTCGCGAATCGGCCCATGCGCCGCCTCGTTGCCGCCACCGAGGCTCTTGAAGTACTCGCGCCAAGCCGGCTCGACCGAGGCTGGATCGGCGAGAAACTGCTCGTAGAGAGATTCGATGTAAGGGGCGTTGCCCGCCCCCAGCGGAGTGGAGTCGAGCAAGGCTCGCAAAGAGTCGCTCATTGCGCTCGCAAGTTCCTGTCTTATCTAGAGAAGAAAGGCCGCTGCCGGCCCGTTCAAAGGCCGGCTAGTGTAGCCGAAATGGGGGCGATCCTCATTTCCACCAGCTGGACGGCTGGCTGGGCGGGCTTCCCCGCTCTTTTTAGTTGCTTCGCCCTGCGCGCGGGCCGCGGTGGACGCCGACGGGGAATTGCGTAACCGAAACGTCGTCGGTCTCGTCGTCGGCGCGCGCAGGGCGTGGCGTCGCAACGATGCGATTGGCGCCGACCACCGTGACCCCGGGCGGAATGTCGCGCGTCACGACTGCATTGGCGCCGATCACGACACCTTGACCGATCCGGACGTCACCGAGCACGCGCGCACCGGCGCCGATGTAGACGTCGTCGCCGATGAGCGGTGCGATGTTCTCGCGATGGTCGCGACCGCCGATCGTCACCTGCTGCATCAGCGTGACACGGCGGCCGATGACGGCCTGCGGGTGCACGATGATGCCGTAGGGATGCGGGAGATGAACGTCGGGCGGCAGGCGGCTCTGGATGTCGCTATTGAACAGGATCCGCACGAAGCGGCTCAGCAGCGGGATCGAGCGCCGGCAGAAGAACAGCAGGATCTTGGTCTGTGTCGGGTTGCTGTTCGGCTCCCGCGGCAGACCGAGGCGCTGTGCCGTGCGGCGCGCCAGCTGCGACGCGATGGCGCATTCGGCCTGTGCGACGACGCGATCGAGCGGCTGATCGGCATCGAGCACCACGACGTTCTCGTGCCCACCCAGCAGCCGGCGATATTCGCCACGCTGTCGGGCAGCCTCTTCCTCTCGCAGTTCGGCCTGGCGTTCCTGCAGCACCTGCGAGGGAATGTCGAACACCAGCCACAGCTGGGGCCGCGGCACCCAGCGCAGCAGCAGTCGGGCAAACGCCAGCGCGTGATCGATGCGATAGAGCCGCGGATCGACCAGCACGTCGTCGAAGTAGCGATTCGAGACGACCAGCGTCGAGCGCACGAGCTTCGGACGGATCCACAGCCAGTAACCGAGCCAGTAGTCAGCCACGAACATCATCAGCTTGACGATCGTGGTGAAGCGCCCGCGCGGCTCGCGTTCGCGCACCGCGTGGCCAGGCTTGATCGTGCCCGCGCGCATCACGCCGGGGCGCAGCTCCATCGTGTGCGCGTTCTCGAACACCTCGAGCGGCCGATCTCTCAGCGCCTGGATGACGCTGCCCTTGCCGCTGCCCGGCGGGCCGAGGCACGCGATCAACAGGCCGCGCGGACGAAACCAGTTGCGCAGGCGGGCGAGCTCGTCGCGCAACCACACCGGCGGCGGAATGATATTGCGGAAATGCAGTGCGCTTTGCAGTGGACGCAGAATCGCCCGTGCGGCCTCCCAGTCGCCCGACGCCGCGGCGCGCAGAATCACTCCGCCTTCGCGATCGGCGCGCCAGAAGCGCTCGACCTGTTTGGCGACGCCCAATGAGTCGAGCCGCGATAGTGCGCTCAGCTGCTCAGCGTCACGATCGGTGACGACGCCAGCGTCCACACAGCGCAGCAGGCGACAGAGAAACTCCCGGGCCGGCGCCACTCGCCGGGTAGCCCGTACATGGTCGCTCAGCAGCTCGTCGGCCGTGAACACGACGTGTCCACAGCGCGTGTAATCGGTGCGTACTTCGACAGTCGTGAACCGAGGATGCTCTTCGTGATTGATGCAGCTCAGACGATAGAGGTCGACGCCATCCGGCACTTGCCGATGGTCAATGACCTCCAGTTCGTTGCGCGCACCGAAGGACCGCAGCACGGCTGGCACGCGGGGGAGCGCATCGCGCGCGACAACCAATTCGATGCGCTCCGCGGTCGGGGCGCCGAGCACGCAATAAACGAGGGATTGGTCGTCGAAGTACCGGAACAGCGCCGCGGCGGGCGCGGAAGAGCTCTGCATCGGCTCCCGCCTTTGCCTCAGAACGGCATGTGGATCGCGCCGCTCTTGAGCGCCTCGGCGGCTACCGCGAGCACGCAGAAGAGCATCGTGATCCACGTATGGAGCTGGGTCTTGCGCATGAAATCTCCGTGGGGTGCGCCGGTCAGTAGGCGTTCCGGTCGCGCCAGACCAATAACGCAGTTCTCACGAGAATGTTCAGATCCAGACGCAATGACCAGTTGCGCAGGTAGTCGAGGTCGTACTCGACGCGCTTCTGCATCTTCTCCACCGTCTCGGTCTCGCCGCGATAGCCGTTCACCTGCGCCCAGCCCGTGATGCCCGGTCGGACTTTGTGGCGCAGCATGTAGCCGGCGATGACCTTGCGGTACTCCTCGTTGTGACTGACGGCATGCGGACGCGGACCGACCAGGCTCATCGTGCCCGACAGCACGTTGAACAATTGCGGCAACTCGTCGAGCGATGTGCGCCGCAGGAAGCCGCCGAACCGCGTGACGCGCGGGTCGTTGCGCTGCGCCTGCGTGATCGCATGGCCGTCCTCGCACACGCGCATCGTGCGGAACTTGTAGACATAGATGGACTCGCCATACAGGCCGTAGCGGCGCTGTCGGAACAGGATCGGGCCGGGCGAGCTCAAACGCACGCCGATCGCGAGCGCGAGCAGCACGGGCCAGATCAGCAGCAGGAGGTTCGCGGCGAGGAAGATGTCGCTACCGCGCTTGAGTACGCCGTTCATGCCGGAGAACGGCGTCTCGCGTACCGCGAACAGCGGAATACCGTCGAGGTCGCACACCTGCGCCTGCATAGTGTCGAACGCGTAGAGGTCGGGCACGAAGTAAACGGACGCCGTCGTGTCCTTCAGCTCTTCCAGCAGACGCGTGACGCGCTCGTCCGGCCGCATCGGCAGGCAGATGTAAATACTGCTCACGCTATTGAGCCGCACGTAGTCGGCGATGTCGGCCGTGCCGCCGAGCAGCTGCTCATCGGAGAGTCCCGGCAGCCGCTCGCTGTGGCGGTCGTCGAAGAATCCGCGGAACGTGCCGAGATGCGGATTGGCGTGCAGGCGGCGCGCGAGCCGCGCACCCACTTCGTTCGCGCCGATGATCACGTGACTTTGTAGGATCTTTCCTCGCATCGCTGAAAACGCAGCGTAGCGACGGAAGCCGACCTGTGCCGCGACCACAACAAACGGCGTGATCGCGAACCATGTAAGGATCACCCGACGCGAGAACACCTCGGTCACCTTCAAAGCGAACGCGAGCAGCAGTAGCGCCGCCGACACGAGCAGCCATTCGCTGAAGATGCGGTGATTGAGCAGCATCGAAATGCCGCGATTGCCCGAGCTATCGAGCACGGGATCGCTCACGACCTGCGCGGAAATCAGAAAGGCGAGCGCTGCGAGCGCCAGATAGTGCTGAGAAAGCGGCGCGCCATAGGCCACGACGGTGAGCAGCAGCGTTCCGACGATGACGGTGGGATTGAGTACGTGCCGCAGCAGTGCGACTGACGGCGGCTCGGACGTGCCACGCTGAATGCGATCGATACGTCGATACACGGGCCGTGCTACGCCGCTTGCGTATGCCGGTGCGCGAAGACCCTTCATCTGCATTGGTTCGCGCATGAACTCGTCGACGTGGATGAAAACAACAGCTGCCTAACTGCCGCGCGCCCGAAAAGTTCCTCGGGCGACAGCGCGTTCGTTGGACGCATCTTCGCCGGCGAATGCCACGCTGCAAAGTTGTTGCTCTCCGCCGACGTCAGGCGTGCATAAAAAAAGCGCGCATCGAAGCCGATGCGCGCTCTATTTGTAGGAGCTTTCTCTCAGCGAGCCATGTCCGGCGCGCGCTGCCCCAGTCCTTCCTCGATTCGATGCACGAGCTCGATGAGTTTCGGACGAACGTCGTTCAGCAGATAACTCGACGAAACCTTGAACGCGGGCGCGCCACAGTTGATCGCCATCGGCGGCAACCCGTTGCCTGGCCGGAAACCGACGGCGATGCCGTTGACGTCGGGCTGCCACTCGCCGAACGATGCACACACGCCGAGCTCCTGGTACATCGACAGCGACTTGTCGATGCCCTGCTTCAGCGCCGGCCACGCGACGTGATCCAGCTCCTTCAGCTGATCGAGCAGATCAGTCCGCTCCTGCTCGCCGCACACGGCGAGATACGCACGGCCGATCGCCGCAGTGCCAAGCTGCAAGCGCATGCCGACTTCCATGTTGAGCGACAGCACAGCGTTGCCCTTACAGACTTCGATGCAGACCATGCTCAGGCGTTGCCGGGCGCCGAGCGCGACGGAGGTACCGGTCGTATCGGCGAGCTCCTGCATCAGCGGGCGCGCGAGGTCGCGCACTTCGAAACGGCCGAGCACGGCGCTGCCGAGTGCCAGCGTCGCGGTACCGAGTCGATACTTGCCGGACTCTTTCACGTAGTGCAGGTAGCCCAGCTTGGTCAGCGTGTAGGTGAGCCGCGAGACCGTCGATTTCGGCAAGCGGCAGCGCTCGGAAATGTCCTGGTTGCCCAGCAAGCGACTGCCGCTGCGGAAGCAGGACAGCACATCGAGCCCGCGCGACAGGGCCGTGACGAAATGCCGGTCCTGCTTGCCGACGCGCGGCCGTGGCGCGGCAGTGGCGCCGGCGCCGGCGCTTTCGATCATCCGGGTCGTATCTGATGCTCTCGTCGCCATAAAGGTATCCGCCCTTTGCAATCGCTGATGAGTTTCGCTCTGGTCATTTCACTCGAGTGTTTCAACCGGTGCGCGCAGCGCGCGCGCTCTCCGCTTCCTGCAGCGCCCGCCACTGAACCTTGCCGGTCGCCGACTTCGGCAAGGCGTCGACGAACTCGATCACGCGCGGATGCTTGTAGACGGCCATGTTCTGCCGCGTCCATTCGATGATGTCGCTCTCCGTCACCTTGCCCTTGTGCGTCGGCCGCAGTACGACGACGGCCTTCACGGTCTCGCCGCGATGCGCGTCCTTCGCCGCGATCACGCAGGCTTCCTGGATCGCAGGGTGCTGGTACATCTGCGCTTCCACTTCCGCTGGCCACACCTTGAAGCCCGACGCGTTGATCATTCGCTTCAGCCGGTCGACCAGGAAGAAATAGCCGTCCTCGTCCACGTAGCCGAGATCGCCGGTACGGAAGAAGCGCTTGCCGTCGAGCTCGATGAACGCCGCGCGCGTCGCCTGCTCGTTGCGCCAGTAGCCGCGGAAAATCTGCGGGCCGTGCGACACGATCTCGCCGACCTGCCCGACCGGCAGCTCCAGCAGCGTGTCGGGATCGATTACCCGCGAGTCGGTGTTGCAGATCGGGATGCCCAGGCACTGCCGTTTCGGGCGGTCCGGCGGGTTAATGTGCGTCGGCGCGATGGTCTCGGTGAGGCCGTAGCCCTCGACGTACGCCGAGCCGATCAGCGCCTGCAGCCGTTCGCCGACCGCAGCCGGCATGGCCGCGCCGCCGCCGGACATTTTTTTCAACGAGGACAGGTCGTATTCGGCCAGGCGCGGGTTCGCGAGAAAGTCGATGACCATCGTCGAGATCGCAGTCCACGACATCAGCTGATACTTCTGGATGAGCTCCGCCGCGACGTCGCGATCCCAGCGGCACATCAGCACGATCGTGCTGCCCTGGTAGATCGGCGCATTCATGCCGCCCTGCATGCTGGTGACGTGGAACAACGGCAGCACCACGAGCTGGTTGCTGTCCTGCGTTGCGTAGAACCACACGCAGTTCACGACCAGCGTGTGCATCACGTTGCGATGCGTGAGCATGCAGCCCTTCGGCCGACCGGTCGTGCCGGAGCTGTACGGGATGACACACAGATCGTCCGGGCCCATGTGCAACTCGCCCGGCCTGCGGTCCGCGCCGAGCGCCGCGCCCCACAGCGTCACGCGCGCATCGTCGATCGCCTGGCGCGGCGCGCTCACGACGTCCGGCATGCGCAGCTGCGTCGCAGGATCGATGTAGTCGCTGTATGCGGCGACGATCGCGCGGTCCAGCTTCGAGCCGAGCAAGGGCTCGAGCTGCGGATACACCTCCTGTGCGACGAGCGCGACCTTCGCGCCGCTGTCCTGTACGTAGTGCTCGAGCTCGGGCGTCACGCTCATCGGGTTGACCGGCACGACGATCGCGTTGGCGCGCAGGATCGCGTAGTAGGCGACGATGAATTGCGGGCTGTTCTGCATCACCAGCAGGACTCGATCGCCCTGTTGCACTCCGCAGTCCTGCTGCAGGTATCCGGCGAGCTGTTCGCTCTGCTGCTTGAACTGCGCAAACGTGAGCGTGCCCTCGAAGAACACCACGAACGGCTTGTCCGGATAACGCGCCGCCGCAACCGTCGCGTTGTAGAACAGGTTCGTCGCCGGCACGGTAAGATCGTGCGGCAGTGCCTTGGGCCAGAACTCGAAATGCTTGCGGGACATGACTCCGCGGCTCCCCCAGCGCTTGCGATGGATGCGGCGCCGAACGTCAGGTTCCACAATGCGGGCGCCTATTCTGCCGGTGAAGCTAACACATCTCGCAAGGCGCAACCAAGTCTTGTATGCAACAGCCCGACGATGTGACACGGTTGCAGCCAACAGGGTATGGTTCAAACACTTAACGTAAGTCTCCGGGCTGCACTACGAAGTTGCCGGCACCGGGCGGCGACCCTATCATCGCCGTCCACTGTGAGAGCGACCATTCTGCATCGCGGGCGCACTGACTCCAACCGCAAAGGCTTGAATCCATGGACCTGAACTTCACCCCTGAAGAGCTGGCGTTCCGTGACGAGGTGCGCGCGTTTCTGCGCGAGCAACTGCCCGCCGACATCGCCCAGCGCATCAAGAGCGGCTTGTCGATTCGCGCCGAGGACTACACGCGCTGGCAGAAACTGCTTTTCAAGCGCGGCTGGGGCGCACCAACGTGGCCGAAGCAATTCGGCGGCACCGGCTGGAATCCCGTGCAGTTGCATATCTTCGACGAGGAGTCCGCCGCGGCCGGCGCGCCGCGCACGATTCCGTTCGGGCTGAAGATGGTCGGGCCTGTGATCATGGCGTTCGGCAATCCGACGCAGCAGCAGCGCTGGTTGCCGCGCATCGTCAGCGGCGAAGACTGGTGGTGCCAGGGCTACTCGGAGCCGGGCGCCGGCTCGGACCTCGCGTCGCTGAAGACGCGCGCCGTACGCGAAGGCGACCACTACGTCGTCAGCGGCCAGAAGACCTGGAACACGCTCGGGCAGTACGCCGACTGGATCTTCTGCCTGGTGCGCACCGACCCGAACGCG
>DATEML010000004.1:0-3372 GCA_035275585.1 Steroidobacteraceae bacterium
GGACAATGCGCGATCGCCGTGCCGGTGTCGTGACAGCGCTGCAGCTCAGACTCCGTCAGCCAGATGCCGTGCCCGTAGATGGCGCGCGGGCCGAGCTGCTTGTAGTAGTCGTAGACGTCGAGATAGCCTTTGCGCTCCGGATAGAGCTCCTTGACCCAGGCGACCTCGCCGCGGTTCTCGGAAACGTGGGACTGCAGGTACGTGCCGGGATGCTCGGCCCACAGGCGGCCGGTCATGTCCATCTGCTCCGGCGAGCTCGTCGGCGCGAACCGCGGCGTGACGCAGTACAGCTGGCGGCCGTGGCCGTGCCACTTCGCGATCAGCGCCTTCGAGTCGTCGTAACCTTTTTGCGGCGTATCGGTGAGCGCGTCAGGCGCGTTGCGATCCATCATGATCTTGCCCGCGATCATGCGCATGTTGCGCGCCTGCGCTTCCTCGAAGAAGGCGTCGACGGATTGCGGATAGACAGTGCAGTAGACGGCTGCAGTCGTGGTGCCGGCACGCAGACATTCCTGCAGGAATACTTGTGCGACTTCGCGCGCATGCTCCTTCGACGCGAATTTCTGCTCGGCGACGAACGTGTACTTGTTCAGCCAGTCGATCAGCTGCTCGCCGTACGCGCCGATGATCTGCGTCTGCGGGTAGTGGACGTGGCAGTCGATGAAGCCGGCGACGATGAGCTTGTCGTCGCCAGTGCGGCGCACATTCGTTCCCTTGGGCAACTCGGGCAGCACCTGGCTGGCCGGCCCGAAGTGCGTGATCTTGCCGCCCGACATGGCGATGACCGCGTCGGTCTCGTAGCGCATCGCTTTCTCGACGCCCACGCTGAACGCGTCATCTACGAAGGTCAGAGCGGGTCCGCGCAGTGCACCAGCAGTGCCGCCTTTGCTGTCCATCGTAGCCTCTCCTCTAGAAGTGATACTTCGCCATCAGGCTGATCGCCGTCTGGTTCGTGTCGAATGCCGTCGAGTCCGGGATCTGGTACTTGTTCAGCCACAAGTCGATCTCGACGCCGGCGTAGAGCTTCTTCGGCGCATTCCAGAACTCACCCACGTCGACGGTGATCTGCGGATTCAAATGGAAGCTCCACTCCTCCGAGCCGATCCCGAGCACCCAGTCGAAGTAGCCGTCGATCAGCAAGGAGGCGCGGCCGGCTTTGAACGGGTAGCTGCCGACGGTCGTGATCTGCATGTCGCGGAAGCCGTGCTGCACGCCCGCGGTCAGCTCGTCGCGTCCGTAGAAATTCACCTGCAGATAATTGAACTTGGTGCCGCCGAGGATGCCGGCCTCGCTGACGTCCAGGTCGAAACCCAGGCCGAGCAGCACGGCTTCCGCGACATCTGTATCCTCGCCGCGCTCGTACTGCGCCGCGAGCAGCACGTCCTTGATCTCGAACAGGCTGCGCCGGAAGAGCGTGCGCGAGAGATTCGCTCCGAACACCTTGCCGAGGCTCAGTCGCGGGCCGATCTCGCCATACCACGTCGAATCGTTGCCGGTCTCCGCGTCCTGGTCATGGAAGTGCGTGAAGTCCACGAACATGAACAGATCGCCGATGCTCGAGGCATGCGCATGCTCGAACGTCAGAGTCGATTGCTCGCCGGGATCGACCTCGAAGCCGCTGCCGTACGGCAGCAGCGTTACGCTGGTGTCCGTCCAGAGGAAGAATTTGGAGTCCTGCCCCTCGGACGTCTCACCGTACGCACTGGCCGCGGCCGCCAGACTGAGCGCAGCCACGCTCACCGCCGCCAGTCCGCAGCGCACTGGTGCAATCACCTCATCCCCCCACTGATGGCGCCTACGGTCGCAACTCGGACTGTCCGAGTCATCGGTCGCGCGGGCAGCGCTGCGGACCCCTTGCGCGTATGTCCCCCGGATGCGCGCGAGCGCTAGCTTGAATCACGGCTGCAAGTCAGCTCCCCGCGCGGCGCGCGCATAAGCGAGGGTTTGCCATGTTCCGCTCAAGCACTGTTGCTCGTTCGCTCGCGTCGACGCTGACAATCCTCGCTCTTGCCGGCGCCGGTGCCGCGCACGCGGCGGACGAGGAAAATCCTTCGGGCCCCTACATCTCCGCGGGCTTCGGCCAGTTCGACGTGAAGATCGACAACCTCGACGCCGCCGGCGACACACTGCGGAACCTCGATAGCGACGACGCCGCGTGGAAGATCGGGTTCGGCTGGCGCTTCGCCCCGTTCTTCGCGCTCGAAGCGGACTACGTCGACCTCGGCACGCCGAACGGCAATTTCGACGCGACCGGGTCCAGCGGCCAGTACGAAGTGGATCTGGCGGGCTTCTCGACCTACGCGATCGGCACCCTGCCCCTCGGCATCTTCGAGCTGTCGGCCAAGATCGGCTACTACTTCCATGACATCGACGTCCACGTCGATTTCGACAACATCGGGCCGGGCAATGGCGAGGTCTTCGACAGCGACGAAAGCGGTGAGGCGTTCGTGTACGGCGTCGGTGCGGGCGTCACATTCATCCAGCACCTGAACGTGCAGATCGAGTACGAGCTCATGGACATCGACGAGGTCGACGACGCATACGTGTTGTGGCTGACGGGCGCCTGGCGCTTTTGAGGAATGCTGCTGCCAAAGCTGATCGCGTTTGTAGCATCTCTGCTGCTGCTGACGGCCGCGGGCGCCGAGGAGCCGAGCCTGGTCGACGCGCAGCCCGCGCCCGACTCGGCCCCGGTTATCATCGACGGCGTCGAGCTGTTCCACGTCTCCGGAAGCTCGTCACTCCCCAGCGCCGAGCGTGCCCGCAGCGTGAGTGCGCGCATCATCGCGGCGGCGCATGACCCTGGCATCGTGCCCGCCGCGGTCACGACACGACCGAGCGAAGGTCGCATCGACATCGTGGCGGGCGACCGGCACCTGGTCGCCGTCGTCGCCATGGATGCCTCGCTCGAAGGTCTCCCGCTTGCCGACGCTGCACTGCTGCGCGCGATGCGCATCAGGGAAGCGCTGATACGTTATCGCGCCGATCGCAGCACCGACAGCATCGCGGAGGCCCTGCTGATAACGACGCTCGCTGCCGCGATCGCGGCGTTGCTGCTCCTGGGCGGGATACGCGGCTTTCGCCTGGCGTTCGACACGCTCGAACGACGCTACCGCAGCCGTGTGCACAGCCTGACCATTCAGTCCTTCGAGGTCGTGAGGGCGGACAGCATCTGGCGCGGCATGAGGAGCGTACTCGGCACGCTGCGCATCCTGTTCATCGTTGCGACCGTCTATGCGCTGTTCGCATTCTCCTTGCGCGAGTTCCCGTGGACGCGCGGCCTCGCCGAGAACCTCGTGCAGTTCGTCGTCGAGCCGCTGCAATCGATGGGCCTGGCGGTGCTGCGCTACCTCCCGAAGCTCGCTTTCCTGGTCG
>DATEML010000005.1:0-7373 GCA_035275585.1 Steroidobacteraceae bacterium
CCAGCGTCGCATTCGGCACGCTGGTCGGACCGAGCTCGGCGGGCTGGATGTTCGACGCTACCGGCAGCTACGCCGCGCCGATACTCGCCAGTATTGTTGCAACGCTCGCGTCGGCCGCGATCACGAGCGCCCTGCTGAAGCGCGCGAAGTAGCCGCTCACCCTACGGACGGCTAGGATGCACTTGCCCTCATCGCAAGGAGCTTCACCATGAGTGTCACCGAGCCTAGCTCTGCCTGGCCGATCATCTACGTCCGCGGCTACGCCATGACCCGCGGCGAGATCGACGACACCACCGCGGACCCGTTCTGCGGCTTCAACATCGGCTCCACCGTCATTCGTGCCACGCCGGATCCGAAGACCCCGCCGCGCAAACTGATCTTCGAGTCTCCGCTGGTGCGGCTGCAGTCCGATTTCGGTTACGGCGACGTCTACGAAGATGGCGTCGACATCGGCGACCCGGACTTCACCAGTGACGTTGCGACGAAGTCCGTCATCATCTATCGCTACTACGACGAAGCCTCGACGCTGTTCGGCACCGGCAAGACGCCGGACATCAAGGCGTTCGCGCGCGGACTCGGCGATCTAATCCTGCGCGTGCGCGACCTGGTAGTGCGCAATCCGCAGAACAAGGTGCGCGCCAAGGACTTCAGATGTCACCTCGTGGCGCACTCGATGGGCGGGCTCGTGTGCCGCGCGTTCCTGCAGAACGCGAAGCTCGGGTCCGCCGAAGCGCGCGCTTGCGTCGACAAGTTCTTTACCTATGCAACCCCGCACAACGGCATCGACATGGCGGGCGTCAACGTGCCCGAGTTTCTCGGGCTGAACGACATCAACAATTTCAACCGCGACAAGATGGCCGAGTACCTCGATCTCGAATCGCTGTACGGCAAGACGAAGCGCGTCGACTGGATGCAGGAGGAAACGTTTCCGTCGGAGCGCATCTTCTGCATGGTCGGGACCAATCGCAGCGACTACGACGTCGCCCTCGGCCTGTCGCGAACGTTCTCCGGCAACGGCAGCGACGGGTTGGTGCGCGTCGCGAACGCCTCGGTCTGGGGCGTCAACAAGCAGGGCAAAGTCTCGGTGCCGTCGGCGACGGCGTATTGCTTCCGCTCGCATTCCGGCCGCTACGGGATCGTGAACAGCGAAGAGGCCTACCAGAACCTGGTGCGCTTCCTGTTCGGCGATGTCCGCGTCGATCTGTGGGTGGACATCGAAGGCGTGCGCGTGCCGCAGGAGCTCGAGGCGAAGAACGCGGCCGGCAAGGTCGACGCGCTGTATCAGTTCGAAGTACTGGCGTCGCCACGGGGCAAGCGCTGGTACCTCACCCGGCGCGTTGCCGAGGAGGATTCGGTTGCGTGCAAAGACCATTCGGTCTTGAAGAACGCCACGCCACAGAAGCCGGAACAGATCTATCTGTCGACGGTGTTCCTGGCGAATCGCTATCGCGTCAATCCGAAGCTCAAGACGTTGTCCTATTCCATGATGATCGCCGTGCGCGTGCCGGACTATGAAGTGGACAAGAAATTCTGGCCGGACAAGCATTATGAGGGCGGCAACCTGTACCGCGACTCGGTCGTCGTCGAGCTCAAGCCACCAGCCAAGGCGGGCGGCGATTGGCAGGTTTTCTACAACTGGCAGAGCCGCGACGTCGGTCAGGCCACGAAGCCCATCTCGGCGGAGCAGCTCGCGGCCGGCAAGATCGAGATCGACATTCCTTTCGCCACTGTCGATGAGACGCCGCCGCGCTCGCCGGGCGTGACCGGCAAGCTGCGCTTCGTCATTTCGCTGTGGAACAAGGAGTAGTGGAGGCGCTGAGCGCGGCAATCCGCGACAGGGCCGCGTCGTATTCGCGCGCGAGGCTGTCGACGACGCTACGCATCGGCTCGATCGCGCGAATCGCGCCGATGCCCTGCCCCGCCGACCACACGTCCTTCCAGCGTTTCGCGACCTGTTGTTGCTGGCTGCTGTCGTAGTTGCGTTGCGGCTTCTCGGGCATCTGCTCGGGATCGTAACCGACGCGGCGCAGACTCGGCTTCAGCCACGACGCAGGCGTTCCGGTGATCGAGGCGCTCACTAGCAGATCGTCGAGGGTCGCGTCTACGACCATCTGCTTGTACTCCTCGACGGCGCGGCTCTCCCGCGTCGCGATGAAGCGCGTGCCCATGTAGACGAGATCCGCGCCCGCGGCAATCGCACCGGCCACGCCATGGCCGTCGGCGATGCCGCCGCCGACGATCACCAGTCCGTTGGTCAGCTCGCGCGCGGCGGAGATGAATGCGAACGGTGAGATGAAGCCGGTGTGACCGCCCGCTCCCGCGGAAACGCATGCCAGGCCGTCCGCGCCGGCGTCGATCGCTTTCTTCGCCAGCGTCAGGTTGACGACGTCAGCGATGACGATGCCGCCGTACGCATGCACCAGCTCGATCGCAGGCTTCGGACTGCCGAGCGCCGTGATGACGATCGGCGGTCGGTAGCGCGCGACCAGCTCCAGGTCCTGCGACAGCCGCTGATTGGTCGAGTGCGTGATGACATTCGTTGCCCACGGGGCGACCGCAGCGCCGTGCAGCTCGGTCGAGATGCGGCTCATCCACGCATCGAGCTCCTCGATGGTGCGGGCGTTCGTCGTCGGGAATGCGCCGATGATTCCGCAGCGACAGGCCTCGATGACCAGCTCCGGCCCCGAGATGAGGAACATGGGTGCGGCCACGATCGGCAGGCGCAGCCGTCCGCCGCCAGCGACGAGCGCAGCCGCGGCGGCGCCGATGTTCAAGTTCGTAGTCACTTGCTAAACTGTACTGACTCTGACGCGCGAGTCAATCGGACGGTCCCATGCAACAGTCCGCACGAGCCCTGCCTCCCCTGGATTTCGACGGTTTGCGCCCGCCGTCGCCGTTCATGACCGACCTACACGCGCGCTGGTGCGCCCGCGTTCGCGACTTCGTCACTCGCGAGATTGAACCGAATCTCGCCGAATGGGAGGCGTCCGGCACCTTCCCGGACTCGCTGTACGAGTCCGCTGCGCGGGCCGGGCTGCTCGGCGTCGGCTTTCCCGAGCGCCTCGGCGGCAACACCGAACAGGCGGACCCCTGGTTCCGCGTGATCTTTTCCGAGGAAATGCATCGGCCTGGAGCCGGCGTGGTATTCGCGGACCTGGCGACGCATTGGATCGGGTTGCCGCCCGTCGTGCAGTTCGGAGCGCCCGAGCTGCAGGAATCGATCGCGCGACCGGTGCTCGCGGGCAAGCGCCGGATCGCGTTCGCGGTCACCGAGCCGGGCGGCGGTTCCGACGCCGGTGCACTGCGCACGAGCGCGGAGCGTCGCGACGGGCACTGGCTCGTCAACGGCGCGAAGACACTGATTTCCGGCGCACTGCGCGCAGACCACATCCTCACGGCCGTGCGCACGGGTGGGACCGGAGCCGGCGGGATTTCGTTGCTGCTCATCGATGCGGCGAGCCCGGGCGTCGAGCGACGCGTCGTCCCCGGGCTGCGCTGGTACAACTCGAGCATCGGCACGATCGAGTTCCGCGACGTCCGTGTCCCGCTGGATCGATTGATCGGCCCCGAGAACAAGGGCTTCGCGGGCCTCGCCAAGCAGTTCAACATCGAGCGCTTGAGCGGCATCGCTGCGACGCTGGCCATGTCGCGCACGGCTTTGGCAGAGGCGATCGCCTGGGCACGGCAGCGCGAGGCCTTCGGCAAGAAACTGGTGGAGCACCAGGCCCTGCGCCACAAGCTCGTCGACGCCGTGCGCAGCATTCGCGTCGCGTACGCCTATCTCGACCAGTGCATCTGGCGGCTGCAGCAGGGCGACAGCGCCGTCGCCGATATCGCCATGCTCAAAGTGCAGGCGACACGCACGCTCGAGAGCGTCGCGCGCGAGGCCATGCACGTGCTCGGCCAGCACGCCTATTCCGGCGCCAATCGCGTCGAGCACATCTATCGTGAGGCCCGCATCTTCGCGATCGGCGGCGGCACCGAGGAAATACTCAACGACCTGGCCGCGCGCCAGCTCGGCATCTGACGGCTTTTGACGAGAGGAATAGCGATGACTCAGTACAGCGAGACCCTGAAGGCGATCATGGCCGCGGCGCTGGCGCAGGACGTCGAGCGCTTCGTCAACTTCCTGACCGACGACGTCGAATACCACTTTCACGTCAGCACGCCGCCGGTGCGCGGCAAGGAAGGCGTGCGGCGCTTCATGGCGAAGTACCGCACGATCGCGGCGGATCCGCTGTGGCGGGTCGATCGAGTCGCCGAGGCTGACGGCTGCCTGTTCATCGAAGGCTACGAGGAGTACACGGACAAGCGCACCGGCGACCGCATCGCGCATCCCTACATGGGCATCATGGAGTTCCGCGACGGCAAGGTCGCGAAGTGGCGCGATTATTTCGAGATGAACCAGAAAGTAGAAAAGAAATAGCTCTCGCCAAGACCGCCAAGATCGCCAAGAAGAACAAGCCTTTCCCGGAATCCCTCTGACCTTGGCGATCTTGGCGATCTTGGCGAGAGACTCTCTTAAAGCTTCGTCCGGCGCACTTCGATGCCCGCTGCGACGCGGTCCCAGCAGTCGACAGTGACGCCCTGCTGGCGGATCTCGACCTTGCGCACCTTGTTCGTCGGCGTCTTCGGCAGCGACTCCATGACGCGCACGTAGCGCGGCACCATGTAGTGCGGCATGCGCGGTACGAGAAAGCGCAGCAGCGCAGCCGGATCGATCGCTGCACCGGCGGTCGGCGCAACCGCGACCAACACTTCTTCCTCGCCGTCCGGGCTCGGCACGCCGACGGCCGCGACCTCGGCGACGCCGGAAAACGCGAACACTTCGGCTTCGACCTCCATCGACGAAATGTTCTCGCCGCGCCGGCGGATCGCGTCCTTGAGCCGATCGACGAAAAAGAAGTCGCCGGCCTCGTTGCGGTAGAGCAGGTCTCCCGTGTGGAACCAGCCGTTGCGCCAGGCGCGCGCGTTCGCTTCCGGCTGGTTGATGTAGCCGAGCGAGGTAGTCCACGGCAGCTCGTTGCGCACGATGAGCTCGCCGGTCACACCGGGCGGACATTCGATGTCGTTCGCGTCGACGATGCGGCACTCGCAGCCGGTGCGCGGCCGCCCGCAGCTGCCCGGTTCCGGCACGTCGATGTCGGTGACGAGCGGCACCGACAGCTCCGTCATGTTGAAGCCGGAGCAATAGTGAAAGTCGTGCCGGCGCGCGAGCTCGATCATCTGGCGCGTCAGCGCCACGACCGCAAAGCGCAGCGGATTGTTCTTGTCGTTCGGCGACACGGGAAGCTTGGAGAGGAAGGCGGGCATCGAGCCGATCATGCCGCTGGTCGTCGTCACGCCGTAGCGATGAATGCGCTCCCAGAAGCGCTCGGTGCTGAAGCTCTCGCACAGCACTGCGGAACAACCTGCGATGAGCGCCCCGCTGATCGAGCCGACACCACCGATGTGGAACAGCGGCAGCTCGATCAGCATGCAGTCGTCGGCCTTCATATAACCGTACTGCACGCGCGCGGCGGTATTGATCTGCAGGTACGTGCACAGCACGCCTTTCGACGGGCCTGTCGTGCCGGACGTGAAGATGAGCATCTGCGGATCCCAACGCTCGACGTCGGCATCGGGTGCGCCGTCGTCCGCTTCGTCGAGTACCTCTGGCCCGAACACCTCGAGCTGCTTGACGTCGATTGCCTGCAATCGCTCGACCAGCCCGGCATGCGCGATCATGACCGTTGCGCCGGACTGTTCGATGGCGTGTTCGAGCAGCTTGCCGCGATAAGCGATGTTGAGTGGCGCGAAGACGGCGCCGACGAGATTCGCGCCAAACCACGCGCGCACTGCGTCGGGTCCATTTGGCAACCATACGAGCACCTTGTCGCCGGCTCGCACACCACGACGACGCAGGCAGCTTGCGGCCCGACGCGCCAACGCATAGGCGTGCCCATAGGTCCAGCGCTTGCCATCTTCATAGCGCAGAAAATCGCGATCGGGCGTGGCGGCGCCGCGCGCCGCGAGCAGCGAAGGCAGAACACACTGCTCGCGGCTGGGCATCGCCGGATCGAACCATTGCGGATGGGGAGCAGCAGACACGGGCTTACCCACGGTCAGCGAGTCGAACGACCCGGGCGGCGTCGTTCGACGTCCGCAGGTCGCAGCTCTTCGTGGCAGTGATCGCAGACGACAGCACCGTCTGCCGTTTTCCCGCAGGATCGATGCACGAGCTGCAACGGCGCCGTGCGACCGCGCAGCAGCCAGCGATCGGCCCACTGGTGCAGCGTGAAAGCCGGCAGGTACAACTCGCGCCCGCGCTCCGTCAGTCGATACTCGTAGCGCGGCGGTCGGTCCTGATATTGGAAGCGCTCGAAAACACGCGCCTGCACCAGCATGCGCAAGCGGTCGGCAAGCGTATTGGTCGACACGCAGAGCGCCGCCTGGATATCGGCGAAGCGGTGCAGGCCGAAGTAGCTGGATGCCTGCACGAGCGCGGCCCAGCGATCGCCGATGACGTCGATCACGTGGACCGTGCCCTCCTCGATCTCGCGCCAGGAGTTCGCGCCGACGTGCAGACAGTGCTTCGGCAGGCTCACCTGCCGTTCGTCGGGCTCCGCGACGATCTCGACACGGATACTGCGGATGCCGATCGGCTCGCGGCACGCGCGACACATGAGCACCGGCAGCGTCTTCTTGCCGCAGGGCCGGTGCACCAATTCGCGCGGAATGTCGGACTGAGGGCCGCCGTAGCGCCGTTCCCAGAGCCAGTACATCAGCGCTGTCGGGTAGAGGTCGGCGCCCATGCGCGTCAGGCGATATTCGTAGCGCGTCGGGCGCACCTGGTACGGATGACGATGCAGGATGCCTTCGTCGACGAGCGTGCGCAGGCGGGAAGTCAGCGTCGCGCGATTCGCGCCCGTCGCAGCCACCAGCTCTTCGAAGCGGCGCGCACCGAGAAAGATCTCGCGCAGCATCAGCGCTGACCAGCGATCGCCGAGCGCCTCGAACGCCATCGCGACCTGGCTGCTGCGCAGAATGGCGCCGGCGCGCTCCGGCCCGACGCGCGCGGCGATGCCGGCTACGCCCTCGTGGCCCTTCGGTTGTTTGACAGCGGCTTGTTTCAAAGCAGGTTCGGTGACGACAAACAGGGTCCGTCGCGCACTATAGAGAGCGTGCTGCCGCAACACCACCGTCTCCGCGCATCAGGAGGCAGGTACGCGAGCGCTGTTCTCGTTGATCACGAGCCACGCACCGCCGACCTTGCGGAACACCTGGCTCGTGCAGCCTGCAACGTTCTCGCGCGGCGTATCGTGCGTCCAGCGGTACAGCGCGATGCCGAGGTCGTCTTCGAGCATCATCACCTCGACGTCGAAGATCGCCGT
>DATEML010000006.1:0-8049 GCA_035275585.1 Steroidobacteraceae bacterium
TCGGAGGCAGCCGGCACGACTGCATCGACCAGCGACATCGCGTTGTCCTTGAGAACCCCGGTCGGCTCGCCTTTGCGATTGCGCACGATCGCGCCGCCCGGAACATCCTTGGTCGCGCGCGTGACCCCGGCGAGCTTCAGCGCGACGCTGTTCGCGAGCGACATGTGGCCGTCGAGCCGGTTGACCCACACCGGATGATCCGGCGTGACCGCGTCGATCCATTCGTGCGTCGGCAGCTCGCCGCCCCACAGGCTGTGGTCCCAGTCACCGCCGGTGATCCACGTGCCTGCAGGCACCGTCGCTGCGAACGCCTTGATCCGCGCAACGAACTCGTCGCGCGTACGGGCGTCGCGCAGTTGCACGGAGGCGAGGGCGAATCCGCCGCTCAGGAAGTGCACGTGCGCATCAGTGAAGCCCGGCACGACCAGCCGGCCGCCGGCATCGACAACCTGTGCGGCGTTCGCCTTGCGAGCGTCCTCGTCGCTGCCGACCAGCGCGAGCGTCTCACCGTCGATCACCAGCGCCTGCGCCCAGGGTTGTGCCGCGTCGCCGGTCCAGATGCGCGCGTTGACGATGGCGAGCGTGCCGGGCTTGGCGGGCGCGGGCGCCGGTTGTTTCGAGCACCCGACGGCGATCAGCGCACAGGTCAGGACGAGCAGGAGTTTGTGCATTGGTGTTGTTCTCTTTGCGAGTAGTGCCAGTCGAAATCCGGGCACTGATCATCACACACTTTAGTCAGCTCCGCTGCCTCCCCATAAGGATCGCCGCGTCTGCCCGTCCGAACAATGCTCGCAGCCTGCGCTGTGCTGCATGCTTTCCGCGAGGTCGCAGGTGAAGGGGATCTTCATGAGATGGCTGTTCGTCAGGCGGCTCAGGTCGTTCGTGCTGCTCGCGGCCGCGGCGAGCTTCGTGTTGAACGTCGCGCTGTTGATGCCGGCGATCTACATGATGCAGGTCTTCGACCGCGTCTTTACCAGCAACAGCGTCGAGACCCTGATCATGCTCGGCCTGATCACGCTGCTGTTCCTCGTGCTCGGGCTGTTCGTCGACACTGTGCGCTCGCGCGCACTCGCCTGGGCAGGACGCTCGCTCGATCGCAAGCTTGCGCCCGCCGCCATCCGCAGCTCGCTTCAGGAAGCGTCGGCCGGCGCGGGGCGCGCCGATACCGATGCGCTGCGCGACATCGCACAGTTGCGGACGTTTCTCAGCGGACCGGGAGTGCTCGCGCTGTTCGATGCACCATGGGCCACGCTCTACCTCGCGCTCATCACGCTCATGCATCCGCTGCTCGGGCTCACTGCAGCGCTCGGCGCACTCGTGCTCGTCGCGCTCGGTGTGATCACAGATCGGCTCACCCGCGATGCAGCCGGACAGTCGCTGCGCTCCTCTCGCACGTCGACGCGCACAGCGGAGAGGCTGGCGCGCAACGCCGAGGTGATCGTCGGCATGGGAATGACAGCCGCGGCCGTTGCGCGCTGGCGCCAGGACCATGAGCAATCGCTGCTTGCGCAGGAAACGCACAGCCGGGCGTCGTCGGTACTGGCGGCGCTCGCTCGCACGCTGCGACAAGTGTTGCAAGTCGCGATGCTCGGACTCGGAGCGTGGCTGGTCATCGACATGCAGGCGTCGTCCGGCATCATGATTGCCGCGACGATTCTCCTTTCGCGTGCGTTGCAGCCGGTCGAGCACCTGATCAGCGGCTGGCGCGCGCTGACCGACGCACGCGGCGCATGGCAGCGCCTGGGCGAACGCGCGGCCGATGTGCCGGCTGACTCGAGCGTCGCGCTGCCCGCGCCGAGCGGACTCATCGAAGTCGAGCGGGTCGCGTATGCGTTTGCGCCGTCGCGCCCGGCATTGCTCAGGAACGTCACTTTCACACTCTCGGCCGGCCAGAGTCTCGGGGTCATCGGCGCCAGCGCATCCGGCAAGACAACCTTGATTCGTCTGCTGCTCGGCCTGGCGCGGCCGCAGAGCGGCTGCGTTCGTCTCGACGGCGCCGACACGTCGCGCTGGGACCGCGAAGCGCTCGGCCAGCACGTCGGCTATCTGCCGCAGGCGGTCGAGCTGTTCTCCGGGACGGTCGGCGAGAACATCGCGCGCCTCTGTGCTGCGTCCGGTCCGGAAGCTTCCGAGCGCATCGTGCGCGCGGCACGGCTCGCCCACGCGCACGAAATGATCCTGCAACTACCGGACGGCTACGAGACGCAGATCGGCGAGGGTGGCGCGGTGCTGTCGGGCGGTCAGCGCCAGCGCATCGCCCTGGCGCGTGCACTGTACGGAGAGCCGCGTCTCATCGTCCTCGATGAGCCGAACGCGAATCTCGATACGGTCGGCGAAGCGGCGCTGCTCGCGGCGCTTGCCGAGCTCAAGGCGCGTGCAGTCACCGTGATCATGGTGACTCACAGCCCGATGCTCATGGCCGCGCTCGACAAGCTGGCGCATCTGAAGAACGGCACGCTCGAGCTGTATGGGCCAAGCGCTGCAGTGCTCGCACGATTGCGCTCGCCGTCGTCGACACAACGAGTCGTCGCGCTTCATTCCAGCAAGGGTAACGAGGCATTGGCATGAGCGCGGCCGCCGACACGTTCGCTTCGCTTCTCATGCGCAGCGAGGACGACCCGCAGGCGCGCACCGAGCTGCGTCGCCAGAAACAATTGGTCCTGATCCCGCTCGCGGTGGCCGCAGCGTTGCTCGCGGTGTGGATGATCGCGGCGCCGCTTTCGGGGGCGATCATCGCTGCCGGCAAGCTCAAGGTGGAGTTGAATCGCAAGACCGTGCAGCACCAGGAAGGCGGGATCGTCCGCAGCATTCTGGTGCGCGACGGCGACATGGTGCGCGCGGGGCAGCCACTGATCGTCGTCGGCGACGTTCGCAACGACGCGGAGCTCAACATGCTGCGCGACCAGTTGCGCGCCGAGCGCATCCGCAACGCGCGTGCTTCCGCCGAGGCGATGCTCGCCACGAAATTCGAGGTGCCCGCCGAGCTTGCCGATGCGGCGGGAGCGAGCGATGACCTGGCGCGCGAGACAGCGCTGTTCCACGCGCGTCGCCGCACGCTGGACGAGCAGGTCACCTCACTCGAATCACAGACGCGCGATTCGCGGGCGCAAGCGGCGGCGCTGACGAAGCAGATCGAAACGACCGCGGCTTCCGCCAAGCTCGCGGCGGACGAGCTGGAGATCAATGAGAAGCTGGTGCGCCAGGGCTATGTGCAGCGCGCCCGACTGCTGCAACTGCAACGCGACGAGTCGGACTATCGCAGTCGGCTTGCCGAAGCACAGAGCGACCTGGCGTTGGCTCAGCAGCGCAGCGGCGAACTGCAGGCGCGCATCGCGCAGGCGCGCAACCAGTATCAGCAGCTGGCGACAGATGAGGCGCGGGAGTCGGCCGCGAGGGTTCGCGAGCTCGACGAGCGCGTAAGGCCGTCGCAGGACCAGGCCGAACGGCAGTTCGTGCGCGCGCCGGTCGATGGCAGGGTGATGGCGCTGCGCGTCTCGTCGGTCGGCGAAGTGATCGGCCCGCGCGACGCCCTGCTCGACATCGTGCCGACGCAGGAGAAGCTGGTCGTCGAAGCCCGCATCCGGCCGCAGGACATCGATCACGTGCGCGAGAGCTCGTCCGCGGAAGTGCGCCTGACCGCATTCGATGCGCGCACCACGCCATTGCTGCCAGGCACCGTGGTCTTCGTCTCGCCCGATCGAATCACGTCCCAGGAGAGCGGCGAATCCTGGTTCGTCGCGACCGTCGAAGTCGATGCCGCCGCGCTCCACGATCATCCCTCGCTGCGCCTGCAGCCGGGCATGCCGGCCGAGCTGTTCGTGAAGACACCCGAGCGCACTCTCTTCCAGTACCTCGCCAAGCCGCTGAATGCGTTTGCCCGCAGGGCGATGCGCGAGCCGTGAATGTTCATGACCTTCTTCCGTAATCTCCACAGGAGTTGCCATGCGTAAGATCCAACCAGGCGCGATTCATGCGCCGACGCTGCCGGACGCGAGTTCGCTCGACGGTGTGTTCAACGACTTCGCGCACGCGAAGCTCGCCCTGACGCTGCCGTCCACGACCAGCACTTTCATCGGCGGTGTCCTCACCGCCCTCGGCAACAACGACGCCAACACGATCGAGTTCAGCCGCAACGCGGCCGGGACGATTCTCGTGAACGGCGGCGCGGTGCCGGTGGTCGGCGGCACGCCGACGGTCGCGAACACCAGCCTGATCACGGCGTTCGGCCTCGGCGGCAACGACGTCATCACTCTCAACGAAGCGAACGGCGCGCTGCCGAAGGCCAGTCTGTTCGGCGGCGCCGGCAACGACGTGCTGACCGGCGGCTCGGGTAATGACCTGCTGTTCGGCCAGGCCGACAACGACACGCTGCTCGGCAAGGGCGGCTTCGATGCGTTGTTCGGTGGTGCGGGCAACGACGTGCTGACCGGCGGCGACGCCGACGATCAGATGTTCGGCGAAGCCGGCGACGATCGCATGATCTGGAATCCCGGCGACGACAGCGATCTGATGGAAGGCGGCGCCGGCATCGATACGGCGGAGGTCAACGGCGGCAACGGCGCCGAGAACTTCACGACGACGGCGAACGGCGCGCGCGTGCGCTTCGATCGCATCGACCCCGCGCCGTTCGCCATCGACATCGGGACGAGCGAGAAGCTGGTCGTCAACATGAACGGCGGTGACGACTTCTTCTCGGCAAGCGGCAACCTCGCCGCGCTGATCAGCGTGCAGGTCGACGGCGGCACCGGCAACGACACGATCCTCGGCAGCAACGGCAATGACCTGCTGCTCGGCGGCGACGGCAATGATTTCATCGACGGCCAGCAGGGTAACGATACCGCGTTCCTCGGGGCCGGCAACGACGTGTTCCAGTGGGATCCGGGCGACGGCAGCGACGTCGTCGAGGGCCAGGACGGTAGCGACACGATGCTGTTCAACGGCAGCGCAGGCAATGAGATCTTCGCAGCCTCCGCGAACGGTGGACGTGCGCTGTTCACGCGCAACCTCGGCAACATCGTCATGGATCTGAACGGCGTCGAGAAGATCGACCTGAACGCCCTCGGCGGCACCGACACGGTCACCGTCAACGACCTGAGCGGCACCGACGTCACGGAAGTGAACGTCGATCTCGCCGGCACGATCGGCGGGACCGCAGGCGATGGTGCGGCCGACACGGTCATCGCACACGCCACGGCCGGCAACGATGTCATCGATGTGGTCGGCGCCGGCACCTCGGTGTCGGTGCTCGGATTGGCTGCTCGCATCAACGTGACCAACAGCGAGGGCGCAAACGACTCGCTGACAGTCAACGGTGGCGGCGGCGACGACGCCATCACGGCGACCACGCTGCCCGCGGGCGTCGTGAAGCTGACCATCGACGGCGGCGCGGGCGACGACACGATCCTGGGCAGCCAGGGCGCGGACACGCTGATCGGCGGCGACGGCGATGATTTCATCTTCGGCGACAACGGTGACGACGTTGCGTTCATGGGGGCCGGCGACGACGTGTTCCAGTGGAATCCGGGCGACGGCAACGACACGGTCGAGGGTCAGGACGGCACCGATACGATGCTGTTCTTCGGCGCGAACATCAGCGAGAACGTGGACATCTCCGCGAACGGCGGCCGCGTGCTGTTCAACCGCAATGTCGCCAGCGTCGTCATGGATCTGAACGACGTCGAGCACATCGACTTCCGGGCGCTCGGCGGCGTGGACAACATCGTGATCGGCGACCTCAGCGGCACGGACGCCACGCAGATCGACCTCGACCTGCGCGGACCGAACGGCGGCGGCGACGGTGCGGCGGATTCCGTGACCGTGAACGCGACGCAGGGCGCCGACGCCTTCGGCGTCGCGGGCGATGCCGGCGGTATCAACGTGTTCGGCCTGCAGGCGGACGTGAACATCTTCTTCCCGGAAGGTGCGAACGACCGGCTGATCCTCAACGGTCAAGGCGGCGACGACGTCATCGATGCGACCGGCCTGGAGGCGGGCGCAATCCAGCTGACGATGAACGGCGGTCTCGGCAGAGATCTGTTCCTCGGCAGCGAAGGCAACGATGTGATCAACGGCGGCGACGGCGATGACACCGCACTCATGGGCGCGGGCGACGATACATTCGTGTGGAACCCGGGCGACGACAACGACACCGTCGAGGGCCAGGACGGCTTCGACACGCTGCTGTTCAACGGCGCGAACATCTCCGAGAACGTCGATATCTTCGCGAACGGCGGCCGCGCACTGTTCTTCCGCAACGTCGCCAACGTCACGATGGATCTCAACGACGTCGAGCACATTCAGTTCAACGCGCTCGGCGGCGCCGACAACATCAACGTCGAGGACCTGTCCGGTACGGACGTGACCCAGGTCGATATCAGTCTGGCCAGCACGATCGGCGGCACGGCGGGCGACGGCCAGGCAGACACGGTCACGGCGCACGGCACGGCCGGCGACGACGTCGCCGTCGTGGTCGGCGATGCCAATGGCGTGTCGGTGCTGGGCCTCGCGGCGCAGATCAACGTCACCGGCGGCGAGAGCGCGCTCGATCGTCTCGTGATCAGTGCGGGCGCGGGCGACGATGTGCTCGAGGCTTCCAGCGTTTCCGGCGGAGCGATCGGATTGACGCTCGATGGCGGCGCCGGCGACGACATTCTGATCGGCGGCGACGGCAACGACGTGCTGCTGGGCGGCGCGGGCGACGACGTGCTGATCGGCGGGCCGGGCGCGGATGTGCTCGACGGCGGCGACGGCGACGACGTGATCCTCAGCGACGGCTCCGATACCGTGATCAACAACTTCACGGCCGGCGCCGGCACCGACGACCGCATCGATCTTAGCGGGCGCGGCATCTCTTTCGAGTGGCTGATGGCGCATGCCACGGACGTCGACGGCAACACCGTGCTGGATCTCGGCGATCAGCATCTCACGCTGAACGGCGTGAGCACCTCGATGCTGCATCTCGACGACTTCATCGTGTGACGTCGCACGCTAACCCTCCCCCACGAGCGGGGGAGGGTTCTTGCGGATGAACTCGCTGAAGCCGCTGAACTGCCACGGCCGCAGCGCGACCAGGAACGCCGCGCCGCTGCGATCGGCGAGCGGCACGGCGCGGTCGCGATCCATGACCTCGGTGCATTCGCGCACAGCGCTCTGCAGCGCCCGCTTGATCTGCGTGAACGCGGCGGCAGACACGACGCCGCCGTGGAAGATGAACTCGTCGCGGCTGCCGTGGAAGTGCGTCGCCAGGAATTCCTTGATCAGCTTCTGGTGGATGTAGTTGTGCACCGGGCCGCCCGGCCGCCACGCGAAATGGCGGCTGACGAGGACGCGCGTGCGGTTGCCCGGCTGCAGCTCGATGATCCTGAGCCGGTCGAGCTTGATCAGGTAGCGCAGCGCCTCGCGCTGCGTGAAGTCGTAGGTCCGCACGATGTCGTCGAGCTGCCAGCGGTTCAGCACCAGCCACGTCATCAGGAACAGCTTCGAGTCCGCGACGACTTCCTGCTCCTGCGCGAGCGTCAGCTGGTTGACCGGCGACGCCTGCTCCCGCATCTGCTCGACCAGCTCGGACATCTCCAGCCCGGCGAGCTCGCAGATGAGATCGAGCCGCTCGAGCGAGAAATCGCCCGCCGCGAACAGCCGCTTGACGCTCGCCTCGCTCAGCCCGAGGTGCTTCGCTACGTGCGCGTAGGTGATGCCGCGCCCTCGCAGCGCACGCTTCAGCTCGGCGACGATCTGGGTCCGCTGCGCCATGGCAGGCTCCTCTGAGGCCGCAACCAAAGTATCACAGCACGATACTTATCGACGCCGTTTCCGCTACCGGAGCGGGCTTGGTTGCGCCTCGAGCGACCTCAGTCGACAGTGCGCCCCGCATCGATCCGATGCGCCTGCCGAGAGGTTCCGTCATGAAGCCCCGAGCCCTCCGCGTCGGCCGCACCTTCGCGCTGACCAGCGTCGCCGCGCTCATGTTGTCCGGATGCACGGCGCTGAATGCTCTGATGGGCACGCCGGACGGGACCCGGCAGTCGCACAACTCTTCGAGCCTGGTCGAAT
>DATEML010000007.1:0-8949 GCA_035275585.1 Steroidobacteraceae bacterium
CGCGCACGATAAAGCATTCGCCGGCGGCAAGCATGTCTAACTCGACAGAAATGCTCCCTGCTTGAAGCGCCGCGAGATCTTCTGCAGGTTCGCCAGGTCCTGAAGGGGGTCGGCATCGAGGATGAGAAAACTGGCCTCGTACCCTTCGCGCAACCGGCCGATCTTGCGCGCCGGGAATATCGTTGCCGCCGTCGTTTCGCACCACATCTGCAAGAGCGATCGATTGTCGAAGATCCCGAGCCTGGCGAGGCCCAGCCCTTCGGGCATGGACGTCTGGCGATAGCTGTCGCTGCCGATCGCCAGGCGTACCGAGTTGTCGCGCAGCATCCGCAGATTGCCAACGATGAGGTCGCGCCACGCTTGCATCTTCTCGCCCGCACGCGCCTCGAGGATGCGCTCCAGTGCCGAGACCAAAGTCGTCACGACGACGGTCCTGCGCTGTGCTGCGAGACTGGCATCCGCGGCGGAGATTCTGAACCGCGCAGGATCCGCCGTCGCCCAATCGTCGCGCTCCACTCTGAAGCCCGGCATGTGGTTGATCTCGTCGACGCCTGCAATCAAGGCGTGATGGAAGTCGGCAGCCGTCTCCACGTGAGTCGACACGCGCAATCCGGCGCGGTGGGCCAGGTCGACAATTGCCGGCAACAGGGACGGGTTGAGACCTCTCCAGTACAGGTACGCGTCATCTGCTTTGCGCCGCTCGTAGTCCTCTGAATACAGGAGCAGCGTCTTGATGAAGTCCGGTTTGCCCTCCAGGATCAGCGGCCACTTGCGATCGAGATCCGCCTCACTGTCCACGACGAAGTAGAACGCTCCTTCGCCCCACATCTCCAGCGATCCGCCCCGCTCGAGATTGCGCCGGGCGATCCCGATGGGATGACCTCCACTCGCAGTGATTCCGCCATTGGCGAAACTTACGTCGATGCTCGAAGGTGCATTGACCTTGTGAGCGAGCGCAGTCCTGCTCGCGAGCGAAGTGTTCGGGTTCTTGACGTAGAAGATTCCGTCGCGAACGTAGTTGCCGATGACCTCATCGATGCCCGGCGAGCTCTCGATGTTGTGGTTGTGCGCCTCGCCGAGGGGCGGGACGACATACTTGCGTGACAGGTCGAATTCCATCTCGACGCGCTGAGGTCGCTCGAAGGTCAGAGTGCCTGCGACAGAATAGAAGTCGCCGCGTCTGAAGCGCTCGCCATCGAACCAATGCGCATCGCGGAAGGCGTAAGTCCCCGTCGAGGCCTCGCGTGCCAACGACCGCGCTGAGTGCATGCAGCTGGCGAGCAGCGCACTGGCGTTCGCAACGAACGATCTCCTGGTGAGCATCGCTTGTGGGCTCCCTGGTCGCTCGAGATGAGACGGCCGAGCCCCGGAAACGTTACCGGTATTCCTTACGTCACCCGTCGGAACAGCTCCGGGTAGTCCAGGACGATGCCGTCTTCATCCACGGCAAGCTCTGCTCTGAAGCCGCTCCCGTCGAGATTTTCGAAGAGATAGAGTCGATCGGCCAGTCGCGTATAGCCCTGCGGTTGCGCATGAACCGTCAGGTCCGGCGCGAAAATCCAAGCCATGCGGAACTGTCGCCGCTCACCGATCGTCATCGGCTCACGGCGAATCGGGAAACTGTCCATCGGTTTGCAGACTCAGCGATCGGGTGAAGCGCTCCGTCGCGACTGCCAGCTCAGCATCGCGGAGCTGCCACGATGGGTCCCAGGTGAGTCGATAGGTGAGCCGGAACGGACCATGCTCTTCGTCGAATGCGAGGACGACACTATCGGCCAAGCGCTCCGTTAGTAGCAGATGCTCCAGTCCGAAGCCCTCCCGCCAGTCCGAAGCCCTCCCGGTTCCTGTTCCAAGTGGGCGTCCAGCAGATCGTGCGGGACTGTGTATTCGACATCGAGACTTCCTCCCAAAAGCAAAAGGCCGGGCAGAGCCCGGCCTTTCTTGTCTGAGAAGTCGGGCTAAAGCCCGACCTACAGCAAACCAACGCTACTTCGATTTCTTCTTCGCTGCCGACGACTTCTTCTTCGGCGCAGCCTTCTTGTGACTCTTCGCGTGAGCGGCGCGAGCCTCGACCTTCTTGGCCTTCGCGTCGGCCTTCTGTGTGGCCTTCGCTTTCTTCGCCGCCTTCTCTTCGGCCGACGTCACCGCCTTCTTCTTCGGCGAAGCCTTCTTCGCAGCTGCCTTCTTCGGCGCGGCCTTCTTCGAGGTCGTCTCCGTTTCGCCCTTCTGCGTCGGCGGCTTGTCCTCGCTGGTGACCTGCTCCGGCTGGTCCATCAACCGCATCAGCGCCATCGGGGCCGAGTCGCCCGGCCGCGGATCCATGCGCAGGATCTGCGTATAACCGCCCGGGCGCGTCTTGAAGCGCGGGCCGAGGCTTTCGAACAGCTTCACCACGACTTCGGCGTCGCGCAGCTGCGCGAACGCGCGGCGGCGGTTGGCATCGCTGTCGTCCTTGCCGAGCGTGATGAGCGGCTCGACGACGCGACGCAGCTCCTTCGCCTTCGGCACGGTCGTGCGAATCGTCTCGTGACGCAGCAACGACGCCGCCATGTTGCGAAGCATGGCCCAGCGATGCGGGGCGTTGCGGCTCAGCTGCCGGCCGGAAAGTTGGTGACGCATTGTTCTTGGCTCTGGCTAATTCTTCAGATCACGTCGCGGTCGTCGTCGCGCTTCAGGCTGACCGGCGGCCAGTTGTCGAGGCGCATGCCGAGCGACAGGCCGTGGCTCTCGAGCACTTCCTTGATCTCGGTGAGCGACTTCTTGCCGAGGTTCGGCGTGCGCAGCAGCTCGACTTCGGTCCGCTGCACGAGGTCGCCGATGTAGTGGATGTTCTCGGCCTTGAGGCAGTTCGCGCTGCGCACCGTGAGCTCGAGCTCGTCCACCGGACGCAGCAGAATCGGATCGAACTGCTGCTCAGCCGCCTTCGCGGCGCCCTCGTCCTGACCCTGCAGGTCGACGAACACCGACAACTGATCCTTGAGGATCGCGCCGGCGCGGCGGATCGCCTCTTCGGCGTCGATCGTGCCGTTGGTCTCGATGTCGAGGATCAGCTTGTCGAGGTTGGTGCGCTGTTCGACGCGCGCGCTCTCGACGGTGTACGTGACGCGACGGATCGGGCTGAACGACGCATCGAGCTGCAGCCGACCGATCGGGCCGCTGGATTCCTCGAAGTTCGCGCGCTGCACCGCCGGGCGATAGCCGCGGCCGCGCTCGACCTTGAGCGTCATGTTCAGCTCGCCGGCCTTCGTCAGGTTCGCGATCACGAGGTCGCCGTTCAGCACTTCGACGTCGTGGTCGAGCTGAATGTCGCCGGCCGTGACCGGGCCCGGGCCCTTCTTATGAAGACGCAGCTGCGTCTCTTCGCGCGCGTTCAGACGGATCGCGACCTGCTTGAGATTCAGCAGGATGTCGACCACGTCTTCCTGCACGCCTTCGATGCTCGTGTACTCGTGGAGCACGCCGTCGATCTCCGCCTCTGTGATGGCGCAGCCGGGCATGGACGACAGCAGCACGCGCCGCAGCGCGTTGCCCAGGGTGTGGCCGAAGCCACGCTCGAACGGTTCGATCACGACCTTTGCCTGCTTGGCGGTGGTCGGAGTGACTTTGACGACACGCGGCTTCAGGAATTCGCCAACGGATGCCTGCATGGAGATTTCCACCTGCTTGGTAGCGGTTAGGACTGCGGGCGCCCGCCTCGTTACAGCGGTAACGCCTGCAGTGAGCTAAAAAAACGACTACTTCGAATACAGCTCGACGACGAGGTTCTCGTTGATGTCGGGCAGGATCTCTTCGCGATCGGGCAGCTGCTTGAACGTCCCCGTAAATTTCTTCTCGTCGACCTCGACCCACGCCGGGAACCCGACCTGGGCCTTGATCTGCAGGGCCGTCTGGATACGCAGCTGCTTCTGCGACTTCTCGCGCACCGCAATGACATCGCCCGCCTTGCACTGGTACGAGGCGATGGTCACCTTGTCTCCGTTCACCGTGATCGCGGCGTGGCTCACCAGCTGGCGCGCTTCGTTGCGCGTCGCTGCGAAGCCCATGCGATACACCACGTTGTCGAGCCGGCCTTCCAGGAGCTGCAGCAGCGTCGCGCCTGTCGCGCCGGGGCGGCCGGTAGCCTTTATGTAGTAGTTGCGGAACTGTCTTTCAAGTACCCCGTACATGCGGCGCAGCTTCTGCTTCTCGCGCAGCTGCACGCCGTAGTCGGAAAGACGACCGCGGCGCTCGCCCTTGATGCCGCCGGGCGGCACTTCGAGCTTGCACTTCGACTCGAGCGGCTTGACGCCGCTCTTCAGGAACAGATCCGTTCCTTCGCGACGCGACAGCTTGCATTTCGGACCGAGATAACGAGCCATGAATCTTCCTCTACACCCGCCGCTTCTTCGGCGGACGGCAGCCGTTGTGCGGGATCGGCGTGACGTCGGAAATGTTGGTGATCTTCAGACCGCAGGCGTTGAGCGCGCGCACGGCCGACTCGCGGCCCGGGCCGGGACCCTTGACGCGCACTTCGACCATCTTCACGCCGTGCTCCTGCGCGATCATGCCGGCCTTCTCGGCGGCGACCTGCGCCGCGAACGGCGTGCTCTTGCGCGAGCCGCGGAAGCCGCAGCCGCCGGACGTCGCCCAGGACAGCGTGTTGCCCTGGCGATCCGTGATCGTGACGATCGTGTTGTTGAAGGACGCGTGCACGTGCGCGATCGCGTCCGTGACGTGCTTCTTGACCTTCTTGCGGCCGGGCTTGACGGTGCCGCCGCCTGCCTGGCCCTGCTGCTGTTGCTTCTGATCAGCCATAGTTCCTCTGCAAACCTGTTACGCCTTGCCGGCAGGCGCGTTCATCTTGATCGCCGCCTTGCGCGGACCCTTGCGCGTGCGCGCGTTGGTGCGCGTGCGCTGGCCGCGCAACGGCAGGCCGCGACGATGACGGATGCCGCGGTAGCAGCCGAGGTCCATCAGGCGCTTGATGTTCATGGAGACTTCGCGGCGCAGATCGCCTTCGACCGTGAGCTTGCCGATCTGCGAGCGCAGCGCTGCGACCTCGCTCTCGGTCAGGTCCTTGACGATCACGTTCGGCTTGATGCCGGCGCCCGCACAGGCCTTGAGCGCCTGCGTGCGACCGACGCCGAAGATGTGAGTCAGCCCGACCCACACGTGCTTGTTCATCGGGATGTTGATGCCGGCGATGCGAGCCATTGTTGCGAGTTCTCTTGCGCGTAAAGAAAAGCGCGGAAATTTATACCAAAACCCTTAATAACTCAATGCTTTAAGGACAAATCAACCCTGCCGCTGCTTGTGGCGGGCGTCGCTGGTGCAGATCACGTACACGACCCGGCGGCGGCGCACGATCTTGCAGTTCTTGCAGATCTTCTTGACTGAGGCACGAACTTTCATGACAAAACAACTCCTTACGACTGCCCGGGACGGCCGTAGCCGCGCAGGTTGGCCTTCTTCATCAGGCCCTCGTACTGGTGCGACATCAGGTGCGCCGCGACCTGCGCCTGAAAATCCATGATCACGACGACCATGATCAGCAGCGAGGTGCCGCCGAAGTAGAAAGGCACGCTGAAGCGGGACATCAGCACTTCCGGCAGCAGGCACACCACGGTCACGTACAGGGCGCCCCAGACGGTCAGGCGGGTCAGCACCTTGTCGATGTACTCGCCGGTCTGCTGCCCAGGACGGATGCCTGGGATGAAGGCGCCGGACTTCTTCAGGTTCTCGGCCGTCTCGCGCGAGTTGAACACCAGCGCGGTGTAGAAGAAGCAGAAGAAGACGATCAGCGAGCCGTACAGGACCATGTGCGCCGGCTGGCCCGGCGTCATGGCGGCTGCGACGTTTTGCAGCCAGCTGAAGCCGCCGGACGACCCCGACCAACTCGCGATGGTCGCTGGGAACAGCAGCAGGCTCGAGGCGAAGATCGGCGGGATCACGCCCGACATGTTCAGTTTGAACGGCAGGTGCGTGCTCTGGCCGGCGTACATGCGACGGCCCTGCTGGCGCTTCGCGTAGTTCACCTGGATGCGGCGCTGGCCGCGCTCGACGAACACCACGAACGCCGTCACGGCGAGGACCATGGCGAACAGGATCAGCGCGAAAGCCGGGTTCATCTCGCCCGTCCGGACGATTTCCAGCGTGCCGCCGACTGCCGCCGGCAGGCCCGCGACGATGCCGGAGAGAATGATCATCGAGATGCCGTTGCCGAGGCCGCGCTCGGTGATCTGCTCGCCGAGCCACATGAGGAACATCGTGCCGGCGACGAGCGTGATGGTCGCCGTGAACACGAATTGCGGGCCCGGCGCGATCACGACGCCCTGGTTCTGGAACGCGTACGCCGCCGAAGCACCCTGGACCGCGGCGAGCAGGACCGTGCCGTAGCGCGTGTACTGGGTCAGCTTACGGCGCCCGGACTCGCCTTCCTTCTTGATCGCAGCGAGCTGCGGCACGACCACCGCCATCATCTGGATGATGATCGACGCCGAGATGTACGGCATCACGCCGAGCGCGAAGATCGACAGGCGCTGCAGCGCGCCGCCCGAGAACATGTTGAAGATGTCGAGGATCGTGCCCTGCTGCTGCTGGAAAAAGCGCGCCAGCGCGATCGGGTCGATGCCCGGCGCCGGGATGAAGGTCCCGATGCGGTACACGACGAGCGCGCCGAGCAGGAAGAACAGGCGCTGGCGCAGCTCCGCAAAGCGGGTCATCTCGCCGAATGCGGCGAGCGAGGCAGTGCTGGCGGTCTTGCTGCTGGTGGCCACGTGGGAGTCCTGACGATTGGCGGTGACGGGCGAGGCGCTTACGCCTCGATCTTGCCGCCGGCGCCCTCGATTGCGGTGCGCGCACCCTTGGTCACGTGTACGCCTTTGACCGTCACGGCGCGCGCCACGGCGCCCGACGCGACGATGCGCGCACGCTCGGTCTGCTCCGGAACCAGGTTCGCAGCCTTCAGCGACGCAAGGTCGATGAGGTCGCCGCCGATTTTTGCAAGCTCGGACAGGCGCACTTCAGCAACCCGTGGCGCAATTTTCGAGCGGAAGCCCACTTTCGGCAGGCGGCGCTGCAGCGGCATCTGGCCGCCCTCGAAGCCGACCTTGTGGTAGCCGCCCTTGCGCGCGCGCTGGCCCTTGACGCCGCGGCCGCAAGTCTTGCCCTGGCCGGCGGACGCGCCGCGCCCGACGCGCAGGCGAATCCTCTTGCTGCCGGGGGCCGGCGAAATGTTGTTCAGTCGCATGATCAGGTTTCCTCAACCTTCAACAGGTGCCCGGAGGCGCGGATCATGCCGCGGATTTCCGGCGTGTCGGCGAGCGTCGCGGTGTCGCGAATGCGACGCAGGCCGAGCCCGCGCACCGTGGCACGATGCGCTTTCAGCTGTCCGAAAACGCTCTTCACGAGCGTCACCTTGATCTGTTTCTTGGCCATGACTAGCTTCTCTATGGTGATCCTTCGGATCAACCCAGTATCTCTTCGACCCGCTTGCCGCGCTTCGCCGCGATATCGTCGGGCGACTGCACGCTGGTGAGCGCATTCATCGTCGCGCGCACCACGTTGATCGGGTTGCGCGAGCCGTAGCTCTTCGCCAGCACGTTGCGCACGCCGGCGCACTCGAACACGGCGCGCATGCCGCCGCCCGCGATCAGGCCCGTGCCGTCTGCAGCCGGCTGCATGTACACGCGCGTCGTGCCGTGTCGGCCGTGCACCGCGTAATGCAGCGTCTGGTTCTTGAGCGACACCGACGAAAGATTCTTGCGCGCGGCCTGCATCGCCTTCTGGATCGCGACCGGCACTTCGCGCGCCTTGCCGTAACCGAAGCCCACCTTGCCGCGGCCGTCGCCGACGACTGTCAGCGCGGTGAAGCCGAACTGCCGGCCGCCCTTCACGACCTTCGCCACGCGATTGACCGCCACGAGCTTCTCGATGTACTCGTCGGTCGCCTGGTTCTTTTCAACTCTGGCCATGCTTAAAACTCCAGACCGTTGGCGCGGGCTGCGTCGGCGAGCGCCTTGATGCGACCGTGATACTTGAAGCCGGAGCGGTCGAACGCGACCTGCTTGATGCCGGCAGCCTTCGCCTTCTCGGCGATCGCCTTGCCGACCGCGGCAGCGGCGGCGGCGTTGCCGGTGCCCTTCAGGCCTTCGCGTACTTCCTTCTGCAGCGTCGAAGCCGAAGCGAGCACCTTCGAATCGACGTCGAAGATCTGCGCATAGATGTGCTGCGGCGTGCGATGCACGGACAGGCGCGTCACTCGCAGCTCGCGAATCTTCGCGCGCGACTTGATGGCGCGGTGCCGACGTTGAGCGTTCTTGTTCATACGTAACTCCAGAAGCGACGCGCGGTCACTTCTTCTTCGCTTCCTTCAGCTCGATCTGCTCGCCCGCATAACGCACGCCCTTGCCCTTGTAAGGCTCCGGCGGCCGGAAGTTGCGGATGTCCGCGGCCACCTGGCCGACCTTCTGCACGTCCGAGCCCTTGACGATGATTTCCGTCTGGCTCGGCGTCTCGATCGTGATGCCTTCGGGCGCGGCGTACACGACCGGGTGCGAGAAGCCGAGCGTCAGGTTCAGGTTCTTGCCCTGCGCCTGCGCGCGGTAACCGACGCCGACGAGCTCGAGCTTGCGCTCGTAGCCCTTGCTGACGCCGTGCACGATGTTCGCAAGATGCGCGCGGATCGAGCCGGCGACCATGTCGGCCTCGCGGCCGTCGTTCGCCTTCTCCACTTTCAGCACGCCGCCGTCCTGCACGACCTTCGCGTGCAGCGCGTTCACGGCGAGCTTCAACGTGCCCTTGCCGCCTTTGATGGTGACGCTGTCCGCCGCGATCGTCGCGGTGACGCCTTGCGGCAGGGTCACGGGCTGTTTGGCTACTCGAGACATGGCTACTCCACCATCACGACACGATGCACAGCACTTCGCCGCCGTGACCGGCAGCGCGCGCCTGGCGATCGCTCATCACGCC
>DATEML010000008.1:0-26172 GCA_035275585.1 Steroidobacteraceae bacterium
CGCCCACCACTGGTGCGCGACCTCGTGCGCGGTGACGTAGAAGACGTAGTCGATGTCGTCCGGATCGCGCAGGTTGGCGACGAAACCGATGGCTTCCGAAAACGGAATGGTGTTGGCGAAGCTCTGCGCGAAGCGCGCGTAACGCGGGAATTCGAGGATGCGCACCTGGCGGTACTGATACGGGGAAAAGTGCGCGGTGAAGTAATCGAGCGACTTGCGTGTCGCGTCGATCATGCGGTCGACGTTGTACGGATGCTTGGCGTCGTAGTAGACCTCGATCGGCAGGCCGTGCCACTCGCCGCGCCGCACCTGCCAGCGCGCCGACAGGTAGCAGAAGAACGGCAGCATCGGCCGGTCCATCTTGTAGTGGAAGTAGCGCCGTCCGCCCTGTGTCCACTCGCGCTGCAGATAGCCCGGCGCGAGCGCGATCTGATCCTCGCTGGTGCTGACGACGGTTTCGAAGTTGATCCAGTCGGCGTCCGGAAACCCCATGCTGCCGCGCGCGGATTCGTCCTCGAGCTTCGCCGCGCGCGGCACGTCACCGAGCGCGCGCTTGCGGCGCTCGTTGCGATCCAGGATCTGGGCACTCTGGTCGTAGCCGAAGTGCGGGAAGAAGTCGCCGCTGTTCAGGAACGTGCCGTTGTAGTTGAGCGGCGAGCGGATGTCGCCCGCGCCGCCCGAAGGCGGCATGCCGGTGTTGGTGAAGCCGCGCTCGGCGCGCTCGACCTCGAAGCGGAACTCCATCGTGCCGCCGGGCGGCAGCGGCTCCTGCAAGCGATAGATGCGATACCCGACCTCGCGGTCGTCGACGACCAGCTTGGCTGGCGCCATCGACGTAATGCGCAACTGTGAGCCGGGCCGCATCGTCACATGCAGGTCATGGATCGCCGTGGCAGTGCGGTTCACGAGCTGATAGCGACCCTTGATGTCGACACGGCGCTGCGCCGGGAAGATGTCGACGTCCGCATAGATGTCTGCAATGCGCGGCTGCGGCAGGTCCTTGTACTTGCGGTACGTCTTCTCGAAGTGCGCCTGGCGATCCAGCACGACATCCGACGGCAGGTACTCGTTCACGACGTTCGTGTTGTAAAAGATCCAGCTGCCGATCGCGATGAACGCGACAGCAAACGCGCCGAGCAGCGCGCCCTTGCGACCGCGCAGCGAGCGCAGCCCGTGGCTCCAGCGAGCGCGCCACGATGGCGCCGAGCCGCGCACCCAGAACGCCGCCGCGATCACCAGCAGCATCGCGGCGAATACCGACCAATAAACGTTGAACCAGCTCCAGGCTCGCAGCAGATGCCCGTAGCCGTTCATGTCCGAGTAGGTCAGGACCGGAGAGCCGGCGTAGGTGTAGAGGTTGTGCTCGAAGCGCATGCTGACCAGCACCGTCTGCAGCACGAACACCAGGATGAACAGCGCGTAACCGATGAACTTCTGGTTGCTCATCACCTGCAGGAACACCGCCGCGATGGCAGTCAGCAGGAACGGCATCGAGTCGAGCAGCATGCTGCGCAGATACAGGCCGACCTCCAGATTGGTGTAGCCCATCGACAGCTGGTAAACCATCGATGCCAGCACGCCGACCGCCATGAACGTGAGCACCACCGCGAACAGCGCGCCGGTTTTCGCGAGCAGCGGCACCCAGCCCGGCACCGGCGTTGCGTCGGTCGCCTCGGCGATGCGCGCGTCGCGCTCACGCCAGATCACTTCGCCGGCGAAGTAGGCGACGATCAGCACCAGCAGGAACTGATAGCTGCCCTGCATCGCTTCCAGCATCAGCGCGGTGACCGGATGCACTTCCGTGCCGAACAGCCGGTTCGTCAAGCGCGCGCCACCGACCAGATTGACCAGGCCGAGGCCGAGCAGGATCTGAAACGGCAGACTCTTCAGCACGCTCGCCGCATCGAAACGCAGTTGATGCAAAAACTGCCTGAGCGCGGCCGTTCCGCCGAATGCGCGCACCGCAGACGTGCTCGCAACGGCCGGCGCGTGGATGGCAGCCGCGGCGCGCGGCAACGGGATATCCACTTGATCGCCGGCGCGGCGCGCGGCGCGTTTGCGGGGCCCAGGTCGCTGCGTGCGGAACAGGAAATGCGCAGCCGCCAGCATCGCCGCAGAGACGCTCAGCCAGATGATGCGATTGAGCAGAAGCAGACCGCCGACGTCCGGCACGAGCGCATTGCGTTCGGTCGCGGACCAGTAGCGCATGGCCCGCGCCGTCGGGCGCGCACCGAACGGATCGATCAGCCGAGCGATCGTGTCGTATTGCAGATCGCTCACCAGCGCGCCGGCGACCTGCCATATGACGAGCACCGCCATCGCGCCGAGGAACACGACCAGCAGGCGGCGGGTCGTCACTGCAAGCAGGCACATCAGCGCGCCGACGAAGATCAGATTCGGGATGACCAGCACGCCGAACGCCCACGCATAAGGCCCCAGCATGAACGGGCCGACTCGCTTGGGATCCAGCCACGGCATGAAGGAGCCGATGACCATGACGAGCGCGACGACGACATAGATGCCCAGCGTCGCGACCGCGCCGCCGAGCGCGCGGCCCCACAGGTAGCTGCCCTTGCGCACCGGCGTGCTGAAGAACAATTCGTCCGTGCGCAAATCGGCGTCGCGCAACAGCGGCTGCGCGACCAGCAGGATCGCCCCGAGCATGCCGAGAATCGAGAACGTGACGAGGAAGTTGAGGATCACGCTGGGCGCGTTGCGATTGACGTTGCCGATCGCGCCGCCGATCTGCACGTTGTCGCCGGTCATCGCCAGGAACGCGAGGAATCCGAACAGCAGCGCGATCAGCCAGGGAAGCGGTGAGCGAAACTGGTAGCGCAGCTCGAAGCGCAGGAATTCACGGAACACGACGCGGGCCTCAGGCGTGCGCCGCGGCGCTGCCGTACGTGCGCAGCTGCCTGAAGTAGACGTCCTCGAGCCCGGCCACGACCGGCTCGAAGCCGTCCTCGGGCGGCGCTTCGCTGTAGACGTGAATCAGCGGCTGACCGCCGACCAGACGCGTCGACAGCACGGTGTAACGCTGTTGGTAATCGGACAGTGCCGCCTGGCTGACCAGCTTGCTCCACACGCGCTCCCGCAACGCGCCGATCGCCTCGCGTGGCTCGCCGCTCATCAGCACCTGGCCGCTCGAGATGATCGCCATGCGCGAGCACAAGTCGGCGACGTCCTCGACGATGTGCGTCGAGAGGATCACGACGACCTGACCGCCGATCCCGGCCAGCAGGTTCAGAAAACGGTTGCGCTCTTCCGGATCGAGGCCGGCGGTCGGCTCGTCGACGATCACCAACCGCGGATTGCCGAGCAGCGCCTGAGCGATGCCGAAGCGCTGGCGCATGCCGCCGGAGAACGTGCCGAGCTTGCGCTTGCGCACGTCCCAGAGGTTCACCTGATGCAGCAGCGCTTCGACTGCCTCGGCGCGCTCCTTGCGGCGCACGTAGCCCTTCAGCACCGCGAAGTGATCGAGCATGTCCTGCGCGCTGACTTTCGGATACACGCCGAAGTCCTGCGGCAGGTAGCCGAGCGTGCGGCGGATGCTGTCTTTTTCGGCGGCGACGTCGATGCCGTCGAACGTGACGCTGCCGCTGTCGGGATCCTGCAGCGTTGCGATCGTGCGCATCAGCGAAGATTTGCCGGCGCCGTTCGGTCCGAGCAGGCCGAACATGCCGGGCGGCACTTCCAGCGAAACGTCGCGCAACGCCTGCACGTCGCCGTAGCTCTTGGAGAGATTGCGGATGGAAAGCATGGCGGGTGCGCCTGAGCGAGTTGTTTTCGAGTGTCCCCAAAGACACGGCCCGCCGCGCAAAGTTGCACGGCGGGCCGTGGGGTCTGCAAGCGTCCGGCGCTGACCTACGTCAGGTTCTTGGACGGGCCGTTGGTGCGCTGGGCGAGATCGTGCTCCATCCAGCGCGCTTCGATCTTGCGGCCTTCGACGAAGTAGTAGATCAGATAGGCGAGGCCGATGCCGAGCGGGATCAGGCCGGCAAACACCGGGATGTCCTCGCCGTCGCGACTGAGCGCGCCGACCACGAAGGCGAGACCGATGAAGAACCACACCAGTCCGGGCAACAGCGCCGTGCGCCGCCGCTTCGGCGTGCTGCGCCCGTCGATGAGCTCGATTGGCAGCGGCGGAATATCCATGCCTCGCTCGATCGCCGCCATGCGCTCCGCATGATGCAGCTCCATCAGCTTGCGGCGCTTGTGGTAGTTCAGCGTGAACCACACGACCAGCACGATGCCGGGTATGCCGAACGTGAACACGATCGCGACTACCGGGATGATTTCTTCGACCATTGCAGCCCTCGCTTGCCTCGAACCTAACAGGAGTGTCGGTTCAGACGCAGCCCCCCGGCTGCAAGGTTGCACTGACGTTGCAGTCGGCCAATTGCAGCCCGCAGCCGGCAGACGGTGGCCCGTGCACAGTTCACGCTTGCTAGAGTCTCGCCCGCACTGAATGAACGTCTGCTGGCCGCAACCTTTCAGCCCCCTCCACCGTCCCAAACCCCAATGACGTCATCGCCCGCTTCCCAGGCAGACGCTCAGATCCAGGAGCGTTTGGCTGCCAAGCAGTACCGCGAGGCGTTCGGGCTGTTGCTTCCGCACTATCGGGACCGGGTTTTTCGCCTTACATTCAGTATGTTACGGGATCGGACACTGGCCGAGGACACTACGCAGGACATCTTCCTGCGGGTCTGGCGCGCCCTGCCGGGGTTCGCCGGGCAGTCGCAGCTGTCGACCTGGATTTATGCCATCTCCAAGAACGCCTGCCTCTCCGAGCTGCGCAAGCGGCGGCCGCAGGTGTCGCTCGATGCCGATGAAGAAGAGCAGTCCGCCGAGGTCAGGGCGCTGGCCACGGAGGATGCGGACGACTCCGCAACGGTGAGCGTCGGCCAGCTCCTCGACCAGCTTCCGGAACGCTACCGCCAGGCCGTCGTTCTCTTCTACATGGAAGACAAATCCTATGAGCAGACGGCGGCCAGCCTCGGGCTGCCGCTCGGCACCGTCAAAGCCTTGCTCCACCGCGCGCGCAAGCGCCTAATCGAATTGACGAGCGAAGCCGCATGACCACGCCGATCTCCAATCCGTCCGCCGCGCACGAGCACCAGCTCGAGTGGAACGATCGCTTGCAGGATTGGCTGGATGGCGATCTGGACGCTGCGCAGACGGCAGCGCTGCAGGCCCACCTGGCCGACTGTGCATCGTGCCGCGCGCGCGCCGGGGAACTGCAAGAGCTCGATCGCAGCCTGGTGAGTGCGGCCCCGCGCCTCACGCTCGACGCTGCGTTCGATGCAAGAATCTTCGCGCAGATCGATGCAATCGACGATTCGAAGCGCGCCGAAGCGCGGCGGCGCATGGAGCAGGAGCTGCAGCAGAATCTACAGGCACTGGCCCGCGGCTGGCGTCGCTCTGCACTGGTCATCGCCTCGGGCGTGGTCGCCGGTGTCGCGCTCGCGCTCGGTCTCACTTCGTGGCTGAGCGATGCGGGCGTGATGCAGGCGTTGGTCACTGAGAGCGCCAAGATCGGCTCGGGCAATCCCGGATATGTGCACCTGATCGCGACGGCAGTGCTCGGCGCCGGCCTTGGCGGCGCGATCGCCCGCTGGCTGGCCAGCGTCGTCGAGTAAGTCGCCTGTGGGTTGGGCTTCAGCCCAACCCTGCAAATAGTCGGGCCAAAACCCGACCTGCAGACACCTTCCTGTACAATGCGCGCCCCATGCACGCCCGCTCGCCTGCCGCTGCCGCGGACACTCGCAGCGACGCTCCCCGCAAGCTAGTCATCGCCGCACTCGGCGTAGTCTTCGGCGACATCGGCACCAGCCCGCTGTACGCGTTTCGCGAGTGTCTCAATCCCGAGCACGGCATCGCCGTCACGCAGGCGAACATCATCGGGCTGCTGTCGCTGATCCTCTGGTCGCTGGTCCTCATCATCTCGATCAAGTACGTCGCGATCGTGCTGCGCGCCGACAACCGCGGCGAAGGCGGCGTGCTCGCGCTCAGTACCCTGTTATCGAGCGCCAGCAGCAACTGGCGCCTGTGGGCGCCGGTCAGCGCGGTCGGCGTGTTCGGCGCGGCGCTGTTCTTCGGCGACGGCTTCATCACGCCAGCAATCTCGGTGCTCAGCGCGATGGAAGGTCTCGCGGTCGCGACGCCGCGCCTGCAACACTTCGTGCTGCCCGGCGCGCTGATCATCCTGACGACATTGTTCGCCGTCCAGCGGCGCGGCACCGGCGCGATGGGACGGATGTTCGGCCCGGTCACGCTGATCTGGTTCCTCACGCTCGGGCTGCTCGGCGTCCACTGGATCATCACCAAGCCCGACGTCGTGCTCGCGATCAATCCATGGTTGGCCGTGCAGTTCTTCATGCACAACGGCGTCTCTGGATTCGTCGTGCTCGCCTCGGTATTTCTCGCGGTGACCGGCGGCGAAGCGCTGTACGCCGACATGGGCCATTTCGGCCGCGCGCCGATCCGGCGCGGCTGGTTCATGATCGTGCTGCCGGCGCTGGTGCTGAACTATTTCGGCCAGGGCGCGCTGCTGCTCGAGAATCCGAGCGCCATTGCCAATCCGTTCTACATGATGGCGCCCGGCTGGCTGCTGCCGGCGCTGATCGTGCTGGCGACCGCGGCGACCGTGATCGCGTCGCAGGCAGTCATCTCAGGCGTGTTCTCGATCACGCGCCAGGCACTCAATCTCGGCTACCTGCCGCGGCTGCGCGTGCAGCACTCCTCCGAGGAAGAGATCGGTCAGGTGTACGTGCCGACACTCAACTGGATGCTGTTTGCTGGCACGATGACGCTGATCATCGTGTTCCAGTCGTCGAGCGCGCTGGCCGGCGCATACGGCATCGCGATCTCGAGCACGATGCTCATCGACAGCATCCTCGTGATCATGCTGCTGCGCGTGCGGCAGTGGCCGCGTCGCCGCCTCGTGATGGCCGCGCTCGGCGTGATCGTCGTGGTCGAAGCCGCGTTCTTCTGCTCGAACCTGCTGAAGTTCGACGACGGCGGCTGGCTGCCGATCGCGGTGGCCGTGCTGGCTTACGTGTTGATGACGACGTGGCAGGAAGGGCGGCGCACGCTCAACTGGCTGGTCGCGAAAGAGCAGATGCCGGTGCGCGATTTTCTCGCGCTGATCGAGCGCGATCCGCCGCATCGCGTTGCCGGCACCGCGGTGTACCTCGCGAGCGAGGCCGGCGGCATACCGCGCGCGCTGCTCAATAACCTGCGCTTCAACCGCGTCCTGCATCAACGCAACGTGATACTCACGTTCGTGCGACCCGAGGTGCCGTTCGTCGGTGCCGAGAATCGCGTCGAGATCCAGCAGCTCGGCGAGGGCCTGTGCCGCATCATCGCGCGCTACGGCTTCATGGAGAGCCCGAATGTGGTCGCCGCGCTGCGCGCCGCCGAGGAAGCGGGCGTGCCCTACGAACCCGAGCAAACCGTGTACGTCGTCGGCCGCGAGAATCCGGTATTCGCCGTCGGCTCTGGCATGCCGCTGTGGCGCAAGCGGCTGTTCGCATTCATGGGTCGCAACAGTCAGCTCGCCGCCATCCATTTCGGCGTGCCGAGCCACAGACTGCTCGAGGTCAGCAGTCAGGTGCGGCTCTAGCCCTCTTCCATCTCCGCGAGCGACTGCCGCACTCGCTCGAGGTTTCTTTCGCTGACGCGCCGACCCTCGCCCTGCTCGTGCAGCAGCGAGCCGAGGCTGGCGTCTAGCTTGCGCGTAGTCATCGCGAAATATCCCAGCGCGGCGAGCATCGCCACGAGCGTCACGATGTTGAGGGTGGTCACCCACATGGTCTTGTTGTTCCTCGCGCGCCCTTCCGCGCTGTACCTTTGCAGCGTAGCGAAGGCGCTCGCGGCTCGCTGACCCTCACACGGCGAGTGCGACCTGCATCACACTACTCCGCTTCCCACCTCGGTCCCGGCGCAGTGAACGCCGTGGCGAGACCGACGAAGGCCGGCAGCTCCGAGCGGATGACGAACGTCGGTACGCGCCGCAGATAGTCGGTATACCGACCTTTGTCTTCGAAGCGATCGCGGAAGTGCGAGCTGGCGAAGACGCTGCCGAGACCCGGCACGATGCCGCCGCCGATGTAGCATCCGCCGACCGCGCCGAGCGTCAGCACCAGGTTCCCGGCGAGCGTGCCGAGCAGTGCGCAGAACATGCTCACGGTTTCCAGGCAGATCCGGCACGAGCCTGCGCGCGCGCGCCGCGTGATTTCCGGCGGCGTCAGCACTTCGGGAACGATGCCTTCGAGCCCGCACAGCGCATCGTAGAGATTCACCAGTCCGGGGCCGGAGAGCACGCGCTCGGCGGAGATATGCGAGAAGCGCTGGTGCAACTGTCCGAGCATTGCAGCCTCGCGCTCGTTCATCACCGGCAGCGTCTGGTGACCGCCCTCGCCCTGCAACGGAATCCAGTGAGAGCCGGCTGGAATCAGACCGGAGACGCCGAGACCGGTGCCGGGCCCGAGCAGTGCCAGCGGCATGTCCGGCACTGCCAGTCCGCCGCCGATCGGCTCGAGCTCGTGGCGCGGCAGATGCCGGATCGCCATCGCGAGCGCCGTGAAATCGTTCAGCATGATCAGCCGGCGCCAGCCCAGCGCCTGGCGCGTGCGTGCCGCCGAGAACTGCCAGGCGTGGTTCGTCAGGTGCACGAGGTCGCCGGTGATCGGCCCGGCGATCGCGAGGGCGCCTTCGATCGGGCGCGCCGCACCCTTGGCCGCGCCGATCGACTCCAGGTAATGCTCGATGGCGCTCACCACGTCGGGATAGTCTGCGCACGCCAGCACGACTTCGTCGCGGCGCTCGTCACCGTCGATCAATGCGAAGCGCGCGTTGGTACCGCCGATGTCGGCGATCAGTCGCGGTTGGTTGTGCTGCTCGCTCATTGCTGCGGACTCATGGCGCCCAGTAGACGTCGACGGGTACTTCCTTCTGCTGCAAGACCGCGCGCACCGGCATCTCCGCCGCCGTCCCCGGCGTGCGGGCGCGCTGGTAGACCTCCCACTTCTTGTCGCCTTCGATGTGCAGCACGATGCGGCGTGCGTCGAGCAACGCCGCGAGATTCATGCTGACGCGCGCGTGTGGCGCGGCCAGCGCGTTGACGGCAATGCACGCGGGAGCGGCGCCCGGATCGAGACCGCGCGCGAGCGCCATCGAGCCCGGGAACAGCGAAGCCGTATGTCCGTCGTCGCCCATCCCGAGCACGACCACGTCGAATGGATGCGGCACGCGGGTCAACGCGCGAGTCGCCCAGTCGGCTCCCGCCTCGGGCGTCGGCGCAGGATTCTTCAGCCCGACGAAGTGCGCGGCGGCGGCCGCTCCGACCAGCAGATTCTCGCGCACGAAGCGCTCGTTGCTGGCATCCGCGGTCGTCTCGACCCAGCGTTCGTCCGCGAGCGTCACCCACACCCGCGCCCAATCGAGCTTCTCGTCGTGCAGCCGAGCGAACAGAGCCGCCGGCGTGCGCCCGCCGGAGACGACGAGGCTGCCCGCCCCGCGAGCGGGGATCGCCTCTTCCAGGTCCACCTTGATCTCGCCCGCGAGCGCCGCGGCCAATGCCTGGCGATCCGGAAAGCGGTGCTCGTGGACCCAGCGGGACGGCATTTAGAGCTCGTTTCTCCAGGCAAACCCGTCGCGACCGATCAGGGAGCTGGCTGCTGCCGGCCCCCAGCTGCCGGCAGTATAGGTTTTCGGACGCTCGTCGTACTGCTGCCAGGCCGCGCGGATCGGGTCGATCCACGACCAGGCCGCGTCCAGCTCGTCGCGACGCATGAACAGCGTAAGCGTGCCGTTGACCACGTCCGTGAGCAACCGCTCGTACGCGTCCAGCTGGCGGGCCTTGAACGCATCGGCGAAGTCCAGGCTCAGGTCGACCGGCTTCAGCACCATCCCCTGGCCAGGGCTCTTGGCGAGCACCGTCAGCGTGATGCTCTCTTCGGGCTGCAGCTGGATCACCAGCCGGTTGAGCGCATGTGGCGTGTCCGGCCGCTCGTAGTGCGACAGCGGCACGTCCTCGAACGTGATCACGATCTCGGCCTGCTTCTCCTGCAGGCGCTTGCCGGTGCGCAGGTAGAAGGGCACGCCAGCCCAGCGCCATGAGTCGACATCCACCCGCAGCGCCACGAACGTCTCAGTGGTGCTGTCATTCGGCACGTCTTTCTCGTCGAGATAGCCGACGACGGGCTTGCCGGCGACTGCTCCGGCCTTGTACTGGCCGCGCACCGTCTTCTGCAGCACGTCGCGACCCGTCAACGGCCGCAACGCCCGCAACACCTTCAGCTTCTCGTCGCGCATCGAATCCGCGGCGCCGGTGGCGGGCGGCTCCATGGCGATGATGCAAAGGAGCTGCAGCATGTGATTCTGAATCATGTCGCGCAGCGCGCCGATCTGGTCGTAGAACTGCGCGCGACGCTCGACGCCGACGTCCTCGGCGACGGTGATCTGCACGTGCTGGATGCGGCCGCGCCGCCACAGCGGCTCGAACAACGTATTGCCGAAACGCAGCGCCAGCAGGTTCTGCACGGTCTCCTTGCCGAGGTAGTGATCGATGCGAAAGATCGATTGCTCGGCGAACAGCCTGCCGATGCGCTCGTTGATCTCCGCCGACGAAGCACCGTCGTAGCCGAGCGGCTTCTCGAGCACTACGCGCGAGGACTTCGTCACCAGCGAGTGCCGCGCCAGCCCTTCCGTGATCGGCGCAAACAGGTCGGGCCCCGTCGAAAGGAAGAACGCGCGCACGCGGCTCTCCTGCCCGTGCAACAGCTCCGCCAGGCGTGCGAAGTCGCCATCGTTCTGTGCGTCGATGCGCACGTAGGTGAGGCGCTCCGCAAACTGCGACCACTTCGCAGCGTCGAAGGCGCTGCCAAGGTGTGTCTCGCAGGTGGCGCGCACATGCTCGAGGTACTCCTCGCGCGACAGCTTGCTGCGCGCGGCGCCGATGATGCGGGACTCAGCGTTGATCTGCCCGGCGCAAGTGCGGCGATAGAGCGCCGGCAGGAGTTTGCGCATGGCCAGGTCGCCGGTGCCGCCGAACAGGATCAGGTCGAAAGTGGGAAGAGAGTGCATGCAGAACCTTCATGGAACGGAGTATTTCGCGCGTTCGCTACGTTAACGAAGGACTCTCGCCCCGGCAAACCAGGCGCGTTGGCGCTGTTGCGATGCGTTTCAATACGCGGATCGGCGTTCCGTTTTGCCGCTGACGATGCCACGTCGGGCGTCAAGTCACTAGAATCCTCGGGTCATACGCTGGATCGAGGACTCGCGTGAACATTGCCGCCCCCTTGCATGAGCGCGTGCGCTCCGTCACTGAACGCATTCGCGCGCGCAGCGCCGGGGTGCGCACGGAATACCTGCAGCGATCCGCCCAGGCGCGCAGCGCTCAGGCGCACCGCACGGCGCTTTCGTGCACGAACCTGGCGCACGGGTTCGCCGGGATGGATGCGGGCGACAAGCAGACGCTGCGCGGCGTGCGCTGGCCGAACCTCGCGATCGTCTCCTCCTATAACGACATGCTGTCGGCCCACCGTCCGCTCGAGCGCTTCCCCGAGCTCATCAAGCTGGCGGCGCGCGAGGCCGGAGCGGTCGCGCAGTTCGCAGGCGGCGTGCCGGCGATGTGCGACGGCGTCACGCAAGGCCAGCCGGGCATGGAGCTGTCGCTGTTCAGCCGTGACGTCATCGCGATGGCGACGGCAGTCGCGCTCTCTCACAACATGTTCGACGCGGGGCTGTACCTCGGCATCTGCGACAAGATCGTGCCCGGACTGCTGATGGGTGCGCTGGCTTTCGGCCACCTGCCCGCGATCTTCGTGCCGGGTGGTCCGATGCCGTCCGGGATGCCGAACAAGGACAAGGCGCGCGTGCGGCAGCTGTTCGCCGAAGGCAAGGTAGGACGGGATGCACTGCTGGAATCGGAGGCGCAGAGCTACCACGCGCAGGGCACATGCACGTTCTACGGAACTGCGAACAGCAACCAGGTGCTGATGGAAGTGATGGGCCTGCATCTGCCCGGCGCGGCGTTCGTGCCGCCGAACACCCCGCTGCGCGCTGCGCTGACGAGCGCCGCCGCGCGGCGCGCCGCGGCGATCACTGCGCTCGGCAACGAGCATTTGCCGATTTCCGGCATCGTCGACGAGCGCGCCATGGTGAATGCAATCGTGGCGTTGCTCGCGACCGGCGGCTCGACGAATCACACGTTGCACCTGGTCGCAATCGCGCGCGCCGCGGGCATGCGCGTCGACTGGGACGACTTCGCGGATCTCTCGGACATCGTGCCGCTGCTGGCACGCATCTATCCGAACGGCGGCGCCGACGTGAACCATTTCCACGCGGCCGGCGGCAGCGGCTTCCTGATTCGCGAGCTGCTGAGCTCGGGGCTGCTGCACGCGGATACGACGACAGTCATGGGCAACGATGGACTCGCTGCATATACCCGCGAGCCGTGGTTGTCCGAGGATGGGCTCGCCTGGCGCGCGGCGCCCGAAACGACCGGGGATGCCGACGTGCTGCGCCCGATGCACGATCCGTTCGGCGCCGACGGCGGGTTGAAAGTCCTGCGCGGTAATCTCGGTCGCGCCGTCATCAAGACGTCCGCTATCCAGCCGCAGCATCGTGTCGTCGAGGCGCCTGCGGCGGTCTTCGACGATCAGGAAGCCGTGATCGCGGCGTACCGGACTGGCGCGCTGACACGCGATTGTGTCGTGGTCGTGCGCTATCAGGGCCCGCGGGCGAACGGCATGCCGGAACTGCACCAGCTGACGCCGACACTCAGCTCGCTGCAAAGCAAGGGCCACAATGTCGCGCTGATCACCGACGGGCGTATGTCCGGCGCGTCGGGCGCCGTGCCCGCCGCAATTCATCTCACGCCCGAGTGCCTGGCTGGCGGGCCGCTCGGCAAGGTGCAGGACGGCGATATCGTGCGGCTCGACAGTTACGCCGGTACGCTGGAAGTGCGCGTGCCGGAGGCAACGCTGCGCAGCCGGTCCGCGCCGCGACCCAACCTCGAGCACAATGCGCACGGTGTCGGACGCGAGTTGTTCGCGACGTTCCGGAGCGTGGCGAGCGACGCCGAAAAGGGCGCCGTTTCTTTGTTTGGAGAAGCATAAGTGAATATCCGCTCGCTGCTGGCGCTCGCGCCGGTCGTTCCGGTTCTCACGATCGAAAACGTCGCCGACGCGGTGCCGCTCGGCCGCGCGCTGAGCGCGGGCGGACTGCGCGCACTGGAAGTGACGCTGCGGACGCCGGCATGCCTGCCGGCGATCGAAGCGATGCGCAAGGCGCTGCCGGACGCGATCGTCGGCGTCGGCACGCTGACGCGGCCGCGCGATTTCGTCGACGCGAGCAACGCCGGCGCGCAGTTCGGCGTCAGCCCCGGCCTGACTGCGGAGTTGGCGGCGGCGGCCGCTGAAGTCTCGTTTCCGCTGTTGCCCGGCGTGATGACGCCGACGGAGCTGCTCGCGGGCCTCGGCTGGGGTTACGACACGTTCAAGCTGTTTCCGGCGCAGCAGGCCGGCGGAGTGAACATGCTGAAAGCTTTCGCGGGTCCGTTTCCGCAGGTGGTGTTCTGCCCGACCGGCGGCATCACGCGCGCGACGGCGCCGGACTACCTGGCGTTGAAGAACGTCGCGTGCGTCGGTGGCTCATGGGTAGCGCCGCCCGAGCGCGTCAGCGCCGGAGATTGGAGCGCAATCGAGGAACTGGCGCGCGAAGCAGCGTCGCTGCGTCGGGCGTAAAGAGAGGTCAGCCCGACTGGGCCACCGGGTCGGGCAGCAGCTCGAGCTGCAGCGAATCTTCCTTCGACGGCGGTGTGTCGCTGCCGAGCAGCCCCAGCTGGACCGGTTGCTCGACGGGAGACTCGAGGAGTGCGAGCGCCGCGAGCGGCTGCGTGACCGACGCGGGCTCCGCCGGAGTCGGTGCGGACTCGGCTTTCACCGGCTCTGGTTTCGGCGGCTCTGCTTTCACCGGCGGCGGGCTGACCGGTTGCGGCTGCGGTGTCACGGCAGCTGCGGTGCCGGGTTTCGGCGCCGCGATCGCATCCATCGACAGCAACTCTTCGCTCTCGTCCGCAACGCCACGCGCGCGCTCCTCGAATGCCGACTTCGCATTCGACGGTTTCGCCAGCTCTGCTTCGAACACCTGCAGCACGTCGCCGGCGGACTGCGTGGCGGCGATCTGCTGCGACAAATCCTGCTCGCGCCGCGTGCGCTGCTGTTCCTGCTCCAGGCGCCACTTCGGCAAGGCCTCGGCCTTGTGCTCCGTGACCTTCGTTTCGAGCGAGTCCGGATCAGCGAGCTCGGCCATCGCGACCAGCGGCTTTTTCGTCTCCGCCGTGGCGCCGACCTTGGCCGGCACCGGCACGGTGGCATCGATCTCCGGCGTCGGCATCTCCTGGCTCACCAGCGACTGCCGGCCGATCAGGTCGTAGTACAGCTGCAGATATCTCTGCAGCGAGCGCACATAGACATAGTTCTGCAGCGCATGCTTGCGGGCGCCCTGTGCCATCGCGGCGCGCTTCTCCGGCGTGAGCTGCAGCACGCGCTGGATGCCTTTCACGAACGCTTGCGGGCTGCCGGACTCGATCGCGACGCCATGGTGTCCGATTACCTCGCCCTGCGCGCCCAGGCCGGTCGCGACGCATGGAACGCCGCACAGCATCGCCGCCACGAGCGTCATGCGCCCGCTGTCGTTCAGCGCGCTCGAGCACACCACGTCGCAGGCATTGAAGAGCGTTGCCAGATCGGACCATTCGCCGAGCAGCTGCACGCGGGCGCCGAGCGTGCCGCCACCGACGATCGCCATCAGCGGCGCATTGCCTTTTTGCACGCCATGGCCGGCGAGCACGACTGAAATGTGCGGATTGCTCTTGATCAGCTCGGCGACCGCCTTGAGGAAGGTCATGTGGTCGTACTCCGGCTGGAAGGGCGCGACCATGCCGATGACGAACGCCTCGGGACCGAGATGCAGCTGCTCGCGGATCTTGCGCCGCGCGGCCGGGTCCGGCTTGAAGCGCGTTGCGTCGATGCCGGCCGGAATGGTCAGGTGCTCGTCGTCCGGGAATCCGACGCGGCGGTGCTGCGCAGCCCCGGACTGCGATGCATAGACGATGCGATCTGCGGTCGGCGCAGCCTTCGCGGCGTATTTGACCTTCTGGCGATCGATCATGCCCGCGCCGCGCGGCAGCGGTGTCGTGCCGGCGACCGTCCAGACAACCTTGATCTTGCGATCGCAGCGCTTGCGCACTGCGTTGGCGACGATTTGCGCGGTGTAGCCCCACGCGTGGATGACGTCCGGCTTGAAGGCCTTCGCGGTCTTCAGCAGCTCACCGAAGCCGCCGAACGAGAATCGCTTGCGGGACAACGCCACGTCGTGGACAGGCACGCCGCTCTGGCGCAGCACTGCGGCCGGGACAGCGCCCGGAGCCAGGCAGACCACCTGCGTCTTGACGCGCTCCTTCGGCATGCGGGTCAGGACGGGCATCAGCAACGACTGCTGCAAGCTCGCGGCGACGGCCGCCGAGCTCACTACGTGGAGGATGCGAATTTGTCGAAGGTTTGCTTCGGACACGAGCGATGTGCGCGCAGATTGAAACTGGCGCAGATGCTAGCAGTACTGCGATTGAGGACATCCCCGCACACGCAGGAATTGTTAAACCGGCCACAATTCCCAGGTGACAAGATTTGGCAGGTCGAGACGCGGGTCACATGCGTGCTGACCGAGGGGCAGAATCGCTCACTGCCCAGAGGTAAGTGGCGGCATAGGCCCGGTACGGCCGCCAGCCGTCCGCCAGCGCCAGCAGCTGCGCCGGCGAGTCGACCTGCGCGGCGCGGATCAGTCCGAGATCGGTCTCCGGAAACGCGTCCGGATCGCGCCCGAGGCGAATGGCCAGATAGGCGCGCGTCCACGGCCCGAATCCTGGCAGCTCCTTGAGCGCTGCTTCGACCTCCCTCCACGGCCGCGCGAAGTCCACGCGGCCATCGCCGACCGCGCGCGCGAACGAACGGATCGTGTCGACACGCTTGCCCGGCATGCCGATGGCGGTGAAGTCAGCATCGGCCACGCATTCCGGCGTCACCGTTGCGCAGCGCTCCACCAGGCGGCGCATGAGCGTGCCCGCTGCAGCCACGGTGACCTGCTGGCCGAGGATCGTGCGCACGCACAGCTCGAACGGCGACCACGCACCGAGCGGCCGCATGCCCGGCACGATCGCAATACGCCGCTTCAGCACGGGCGAGCGTCGCAGATGCTTCTGGATCTGCTCCGCGTCGTGACCGACGTCGAGCAGGCGGGCGACGTTGTCCAGCACTTGCGCGGCCTTTATGCGCCCGCTCGAGGTGACCTGCAGCTGCGAGCTCGCCGCGTCGTACGCAACGGCAATCGTGCGCGTACCGACCTGCCGCACGTAGCTGTCGTTCTCGATGCGCTCGAACTGCGGGATCAGCCGGTGCGCGAAGTAGTCCAGCAGGTGACGCCAGGGGAACGGCGGGCGGACCGCCAGCTGACCGACGAGCATGACGCCGCTCTATCGAGCCGGCGCCGGCCCGGCAGTGGAGCTGGTGACGCCGCCGATCAACACCATGCGCATCGCTTCCTGCACCGAAAGATCGGTCTCGGTCAGCTCCGTGACCGGCAGGTACAGCGTGTAGCCGCCGATCTGGTAGCTCATGGGGAAGTAGACGGCGACGAGGCCGGAGGCGTTGTCGGCGAACAAGCGCGCGCTGACGTGCTCTTCAGTGACGAAGCCGATCAACTGCGCGCTGCCGAAGTGCCACAGCACGACGCGCTTGAGGTCGCGCTCCTTGCCGCCGGCGGGCAGGAACTGAGTGATGTCCTTGAAGGCGCCGAAGATGGTCTTGACGATCGGGATGCGCGCCAGGAACGCTTCGCCAATGCGCAGCAGGTAGCGCACGACATAGGCGTTGACCAGCACGCCGACGAGCAGCACCAGCAGGAAGCCGACCACCAGTCCGAGTCCCGGCCAATAGCGATCCTCGGGCAGCAGCGCGCGCAACGGCCCGCTGAGAATCGACTCCGCCGTGCTGCCGAGCCAGAAGACCAGGTAGACAGTCAGGGTCACCGGCAGCAGCGCGACCAGGCCCTTCAGAAACGTATTCCACAACCGACGCATTGCAGCTCCGCTGCGCCCACGAATGGGGCGCGCGCAGTATAAACTCATGGCCGCTGTCGCTTTGGTCGAAACGTCTTCGTAATGCCCAATCGTCTCACCGCGCTCGCGGCGCTGCTCGCGCTCGGCACGCATGGTCTTGCTCAAGGCGCTCAGCTGCCGCCTGCCGTGTCGCGCGCGATGGCGCACGTCGGCGTTCCGGCGCAGCACGTCAGCATCTACGTGCGCGACGCGGGTACCAACGAGGTCGTCGTCGATCTAAACAGCGAAACGTTGCGCAGCCCGGCGTCGACGATCAAGACTCTGACGACGTTCGCCGCCCTGGACACGCTCGGCCCGGCGTACACGTGGAAGACACGCGCATATGCCGCCGGCCGGCTCGAGCACGGCGTGCTCTATGGGGACCTGTACCTGGTCGGCGGCGGCGATCCGTACATGACCGACGAGCGCTGGTGGAGCTTCGTGCAAGGGCTGCGCGAGCGCGGGCTGGCGAAGATCACCGGCGACGTCGTCATCGACAACACCTACTTCGCGCCGATCACCGACAACCGCGCCGACTTCGATGCGCAGCCGTTCCGCAGCTACAACGTGCTGCCGGACGCGCTGATGGTGAACTTCCAGAGCTCGCGCTTCACGGTGAATCCGTTCGGCCAGCGCGCGCGGCCGCAGATCGTCGTCAGCCCGCTGCCGGCGAACCTGGTGCTGAAGAACGAGGTGCGGCTCGGCGCCGGCCGCTGCAACGCCGCCGACGGCGGCCTCGTGTTCGACATGCCCGACCGCACGGATCCGAACGCGCTGGTCGTGCGCGGTACCTTTCCGGTCTCGTGCGGTGTCTACTCGGTGACGCGCGCGATCATGACCGCGCCGGACTACGCATACGGAACGTTCCGCACGATGTGGACGCAGGCGGGCGGCGTGATCGACGGCGCAGCGCGCATGGCACCGCTGCCGGCGGATGCGAAATTGCTGTTCGAATACGATTCGCTGCCGCTCTCCGAGATCATCCGGCTCGTCAACAAGTTCTCGAACAACGTCATGGCGCGGACCGTGATGCTGACCCTGGGCGTCGAGGGATTCGGCCCGCCCGCGACTGCCGAGCGAGGTCGCAGCGCGGTGCGCGCCTGGCTCGGCAAGCGCGGCATCGACGCCAGAGGCTTCGTGCTCGAGAACGGTTCCGGTCTGTCGCGCACCGAGCGCGTCACTGCGCGCGGCATGGGTGAGATGCTCGACATCGCCTGGCACAGTCCGTTCATGCCGGAGTTCGCAGCGTCGCTGCCGCTGTCCGCGACGGACGGCACGCTGCGCAACCGTTTCAACTCACCCGGCATGCACGGCCGCATCCGGCTCAAGACCGGACGCATCGATGATGTCAGCGCGCTCGCCGGCTTCGTCAACGCAGCCTCGGGACGCACCTACGTTCTGGTGATCATGATCAATCATCCCGGTGCGCACGCAGGCTCCGGCGAAGCAATTCAGGCCGAGCTGATCCGCTGGGTGTTCGGTCAATAATTCCCGCGATACTTTTCCGACGGGCGATTCCTACGCTCGCTGTGTTTTACGCGAGCAACTGCGGAACCGTCCATGCGGCCGCCCCGTTTCGCTGTCACGAGCGCGACGTGTCGCGAGTTGTATTGCTGACGCGACACGCCGCGCTCCACACCGAAGGCACAGGAGACGGGATCATGAATCGAGCAGTTGTTTTGGCAACAGTGTTGGTCGCAGGAGCATCCGCCGGCTCCCTCGCCTGCAGCAGTGCGTTCGCGCAAAGCGCAGACGAGAACGACGAAGGCTTCTATATCGGCGGCGGCGTCGGCCAGTTCAACCTGAAACTCGACGACGTCGACCAGACGGACGAGGCGATCGAGCGACTCGACGACAGCGACACCGCCTGGAAAGCGTTCGCGGGCTGGCGCATGAATCCGTACTTCGCGCTCGAAGTGGCGTACGTCGACTTCGGCGGCCCGAGCGACCGCTTCGAAACGTCCGGCTCGGGCGGCGACTTCAAGGCCGAGATCAGCGGTTTCGAGCCGTCGGTCATCGGCACGGTACCGCTCGGCCCGCTCGAGCTGTTCGGCAAGATCGGCTACCTGTTCTATGACGTCGACGCGTCCGTGGACCTCGACAACGGCCCGGGCTTCGACTCCAGCTCGAGCGAGCAGGACCTGACCTATGGCGGCGGCGTAGGCATGACGTTCTTCGGGCACCTCAATGCGCGTCTCGAGTACGAGCGCATCGATTCCAGTGTGGTCGACGATGCGGACGCGTTCTGGTTCTCGGGCCAGTGGCGCTTCTAATCTAGACGGCAATCCTGACCGGCAAGCGCCGGGCACCCCAGGTGCCCGGCGCTCCGTTGAAGACGCCGGGTAACTGCGCAGCGCATTGCAGGCACCGGCCTCGCGCATCCAACCGCCATTCTCCCAGCTCGTACCAATCGCGCTCGATCACGCGGCTACCGCACCCGACACAGTACGTACTCGAACCCGCGGGGTCGTGCACGTTGCCGGTGTAGACGTAGCGCAGACTGTTGCGTAGAGCGATCTCGCGTGCGCGCGTCAACGTCGCCGCCGGCGTACGCGACTTGTCCATCATCTTCCAGTCCGGATGGAACGCAGTGAAATGCAGCGGCACGTCCGGCCCGAGCTTGTCTGCGATCCAGCGGGTCATCTGCTCCAGCTCGGCGTTCGAATCGTTCTCGTCCGGGATCAGCAGCGTCGTGATCTCGAACCACACGCGCGTTTCGTTGCGCAGATACTCGAGCGTTTCGAGCACGGCGCCCAGCTCGCCGCCGCAGATCTTGCGGTAGAAGCGCTCGGTGAAGCCTTTCAGGTCGACGTTGGCTGCATCCATGTGGCCGTAAAACTCTGCGCGCGGCTGCTGGCACATGTAGCCGGCAGTGACGGCAACGCTGCGCACGCCACGCTCGCGGCACGCATCGGCGACGTCGATCGCGTACTCCATGAACACGACCGGATCGTTGTACGTGTACGCGACGCTCGCGCAACCCAGACGCTTCGCAGCTGCCGCGAGCATCTCCGGGCTCGCGCGATCGGCGAGCGTGTCCATCTCGCGTGACTTGCTCATGTCCCAGTTCTGGCAGAACTTGCAAGCCAGGTTGCAACCGGCGGTGCCGAATGACAGCACCGAAGTGCCAGGCAGGAAATGGTTGAGCGGCTTTTTCTCGATCGGGTCGACGCAGAAGCCGCTGGAGCGGCCGTAGGTATAAAGCCTGACCTCGCCGTCTTCGACACCACGTACGAAGCACAAGCCGCGCTGCCCGTCGTGCATCCTGCAGGCGCGCGGACACACGTCGCACTGCACGCGACCATCGTCGAGCTTGTGCCAGTACTTCGTCGGGTGATACATACGCGCATCATGCTCCGCGAACGAGGAAACACAAGCGTCCGGCCGCCTGCGGTCGCGGGCTTGTTCTATCCGGACGACGCGCATGAGCTGCGCGACGCAGTGTCGGCGTACCTCGCACAACAGTCGGACACTCCTGGCGCGCCACCCAAAGCATTGATCGTGCCGCACGCTGGCTACATCTATTCCGGTGGAATCGCAGCGGCGGCATACGCAACCGTCGCGCGGCTACGGCACACCGTTCGGCGTATCGTGTTGATCGGCCCGAGCCATCGTGTCTATTTGCGCGGCATGGCAGCGCCGGCTGCGAGTTCCTTCGCGACACCGCTTGGAGAGATCCAGGTCGATCGCGCACTCAAGTCCGCGCTGCTGCAACGAAACGACGTCGTCGAAGCCGATGCCCCGCACGCACAGGAGCACTGCCTCGAAGTTCAGCTGCCGTTCCTGCAGATGCTGTTCGACGAGTTCACGCTGCTGCCACTGGTGCTTGGATCGATCGCGCGGGAGGACGTCGCGGCTGCGCTCGCCGAAGTGTGGGGCGACGCGGCGACGCTCGTGCTCGTGAGCTCGGATCTGAGCCACTATCACCCGTACGAGCAAGCGCGGCAGATCGACGCCGTTACGAGCGCGTCGATCCTGCGCCGCGAGGCAACGCTGGTCGGCGAGCAGGCGTGCGGATCCGTCGGCATCAACGGGCTGTTGCATCTCGCGGGCCAGCGTGGCCTCGCGGTATCGCAGATCGCGCGCTGCAACTCCGGGGACACCGCGGGCGATCGATCGAGAGTCGTGGGCTACGGAGCATTCGCTGTTCATGAGCCTGGCCACGCCTGAACGTCGCGAATTGCTCGCGCTCGCGCGAGCTTCGATCGACTCCGCGCTGGCGAACGGCCAGCCAGCAGGTCAGCCCGTGCCCTTCACCGCGTCACTGCTACTGCCGGGACTCACCGTGCGTCGCTCATCGTTCGTGACCTTGCGTCGCGGCGAGGAGCTACGCGGCTGCTGCGGAACGCTCGACGCACCGCGACCGCTGGCGGAAGACGTGTGGCGCAACGCGTGGGCCGCCGCATTCAGCGACTACCGGTTTGCGCCGCTCACCGCAGCGGAATGGCCGCAAGTGAGCCTGCATCTCTCGCTGCTCACTACACCCGAGCAGCTCGACGTGACCAGCGAACCGCAACTGCTCGCCGTACTGCGACCGTCGGTTGACGGCCTGATCCTCGAATCCGATACGGGGCGTGCGACGTTCCTGCCGGCAGTGTGGGAACAGCTGCCGAATCCCGCTCACTTCGTGCGGCAGCTCAAGATGAAAGCAGGCTGGCCCGCCGGATATTGGTCGGACCGCGTGCGCGCCTGGCGCTACACGACCGAAAGTTTTGGTGAGAGTGACGAGGGTGACGGAGTGACGGAGTGACGGACTCGCTTCGTCACTTTCGTCACTCACTCTTTGTCAGCGCGAGCAGCGCCCTGATCGGCACTTCGATCCATGCCGGCCGCTGCTCCAACTCGCGCCGCAGCTCGCGCAGCGCGCAGTCGATCTGGAACAGCGCTGTCAACGCCGCGAACGTGGCGTCGTCCGCGGGGACGCACTGCGATTCCATGACAGCGCGGCGATAGCCCTGCAGGAAGAATTCCGTTGTCTGCCGCAGCCACTCCGCCAACGCGGGCGCCAGCGGGTCGCGCAGGTCCGGTCGACCCATGCCGACGCGATCCAAGGCGGTGGCGCGCGCATAGTCGAACGAGCGCAACACGGTCGCGATGTCGCGCAGCGGCGAATCCTTGCTGCGCCGTTCGTCGATCGTCAGCGCGGCGTTGCCCTCGAAGCCCGTGATCAACAGATCGTCCGCGACGAGCAGAATCTTGCCGAGGTGCAGGTTGCCGTGATGGCGCATCTTCAGCCCCGCAACGGGTCCGCTGCACAACTCGCGAATGCGTGTCAGCAGCGGCTCCGCGTGTGCGAGCAGGTCCTGCGCTGCCGCTGCCGCTCGCTCTGCGAGCTTCGGCATGCGTTCGCGCACCAGGGTCAGCACCGTATCGGCTTCAAAATGGATCGCGCTGTACCAGCGCGACTGATCAGCGCTTCGCAGCGGTTCGGTGGCAAACGCCGGATCGTCGCCGCCGGCACGCGCGAGCACGCAGTGCAGCTGGCCGATGCGCCGTCCCAGCGTGTGCATCTGTGCTGTGAACAGGGTGTGCGGCGAAGCGTCGGGCGTACCCACCTGCGCGGTGAACTGTGTCGTCGCAAAGCGCTCCAGGTGATTGAGCGTGTACGTCCAGACGTCGCCCTGGTTGCCGATCGCAGCGAAGGCCGCCGCGAGCACGGTCGTCGTCTCTCCCGCGACGTGGGTGATGCTGCCCGCGAGCCGCGCGATCGAGCGATACCCCGCGCGCGTGAGAAACCTGTTCATCTCCAGATCCGGGCTCGGTCCAGGCTCGGCGCGGCGATACGCCTTCAGGAACACGACCTCATCGAGGATCACGCTGGTATTGGTCGGCTCCGCGCCGATGTGAGTGGTCGACTGGCCGCGCACCTGCGCGAGCTCCGGCACTTCCCCGGTGGACCGGAATTGCAGCTCGCCGCCGGCGACTGCGACGTTGGCGTTCGTTGCCACGCAGTGCACGAGGCCGGTGCAGAACGCCGGATCGGCGAACGCGTCGACCAGCACGCCGGCACGTGCATGCTCGCGCACCTTCGCAAGCGTCCACTCGGCGGTACGCAGCGCGCCGGTGTCCTGACCGTCTTCCCAGGCGAGCGCGAGCGGCAGGAAGTAACGCTTGCGCACGTTGCCGAACTCCGCATCGACGAACGCAAGCAGGAACGTGCGATGCTCGTTCCGCCAGAGCGAGGCCGGCCCGAGCCGCGTCGCGGTGAGTCCACCGTCGTCGCGCGCGATCCAGCTGCGAGGTCGCAGGAACTCGGGCAACACTTCTTGTTCGAGCTGCTGGCGCGCACGCCGCGCGACGGCGCTCGGCGCGGCGCTGGCGTCGTCGGACAGGAACGTCGCGAGCTCTTGCGACAACACCAGCACTGGCAACTCGGTCGCGGGCAACCGTTCGACGTGCCACGCGGGCGGCGGCGCTGAATCGCTCAGCAGCATCCAGAAGAAGCCGTGCGCCGCGAGCGTGAGGAAGTACGGCAGATCGCCGATCGGCGGAAACGCGTTGCGGCCCATCAACTCGACCGGCACGCGGCCCTTGTACTTCGACAGGTCCAGCTCGACCGCCTGCGCCGTCTGCGACAGGTTCGCCACGCACAGCACGATCTCGGCGCCGAAGGTGCGCACGTACGCGATGATCTTGCGGTTCTGCGGCCGCACGAATTCGAGCGAGCCGCGGCCGAAGCACTGGTGCTGGCGGCGCACCGCGAGGATGCGGCGCGTCCAATTGAGCAGCGAGCCGGGATCGCGGCTCTGCGCCTCGACGTTCACGGCCTGGTAGCCGTAGATAGGATCCATGATCACCGGCAGGTACAGCCGCTGCGGATCGGCGCGCGAGAACCCGGCATTGCGGTCGATGCTCCACTGCATCGGCGTGCGTACACCGTTGCGGTCGCCGACGTAGATGTTGTCGCCCATGCCGATCTCGTCGCCGTAATAGATGATCGGCGAGCCGGGCATCGACAGCAGCAGGCTGTTCATCAGCTTGATGCGATCGACATCGTTGCTGAGGAGCGGCGCGAGGCGGCGGCGGATGCCGACGTTGACGCGCATGCGCGGCTCCTGCGCGTACATCCGGTACATGTAGTCGCGCTCGCGGTCGGTGACCATCTCGAGCGTCAGCTCGTCGTGGTTGCGCAGGAAGATGGCCCACTGGCAGTTGTCGGGAATGTCCGGCGTCTGCCGCATGATCTCCGCGACCGGGTAGCGGTCCTCGAGCGCGACAGCCATGAAGATGCGCGGCATCAGCGGAAAGTGATAGGCCATGTGGCACTCGTCGCCGTCGCCGAAATACTCGCGCACGTCCTCGGGCCACTGGTTCGCCTCGGCGAGGAACATGCGACCCGTGTACTCGGCGTCCATCGCCGCGCGCATGCGCTTCAGCACCGCGTGCGTCTCCGGCAGGTTCTCGTTGCTGGTACCTTCACGCACGCACAAATACGGAATGGCATCGAGCCGCACGCCGTCCACGCCGATGTCCATCCAGAAGCGCATGACCTGGATCACGGCTTCCACGACGCGCGGATTGTTGTGGTTGAGATCGGGCTGGTGCGAGAAGAAGCGATGCCAGTAGTACTGGCCGGCGAGCGGATCCCAGGTCCAGTTCGAGCTCTCGGTATCGGTGAAGATGATGCGCGTGCCGGCGAACTTCTTGTCGTCGTCGCTCCACACGTAGAACTCGCGCTCCGCCGAGCCCGGCGGTGCACGGCGCGCACGCTGAAACCAAGGATGCTGGTCGGAGGTGTGGTTGATGACAAGCTCGGTGATGACCTTCAGCCCGCGCCGATGCGCCTCGTCGACGAAAGCGCGGAAGTCGTCCAGCGTGCCGTAGTCGGGATGAACGCTGGTGTAGTCGGCGATGTCGTAGCCATCGTCGCGCATCGGCGACGGATAGAACGGCAGCAGCCACAGCGTGTTGACGCCGAGCTCCTGGATATAGTCGAGGCGCTGCGCCAGGCCGGCAAAGTCGCCGATGCCGTCGCCGTTTGCGTCGTAGAACGCCTTGACGTGCATCTGATAGATGATGGCGTCCTTGTACCAGAGCGAGTCGTCGGTCATGGGTTCGTTCGGGATTCTGCCGCCGCTGACTTGGCTGGTAACGCCTGCCCAGGGTACCAAGGTTCCGCAAGGCGCGACCGGCCTCAAGAATTGGCTGCGGCCGCCGATGACGCTCGCGAGGAAATACGCCTGTGCTGAACCCGAAATCGACACTGGAATCCCTGCTCGCGCCCGGGTTGCGGCTCATGCAGGCCGTGCGCCTGCCCGTGAAATTCACGATCGTGGCGGCAGCGCTGCTGGTACCGCTGTGCGTCGCGGTTTACGGCGTAGTCGACTACGCCGAGAGCAACATCGCCTTTGGGATGGAGGAGCGGCTCGGCGTGGCTTATGTCGCGCCATTGACTGCGCTGCTGCAGGAGGCCACGCAGTCACCGGAAGCGGGGGCGACACGCACGTTCGCAGCTCTCGAACGTCTCACTGCGAGCCAGGGCGATGCTCTGCAAGTCGCAGCAGCGATCGGCGCATTGCGGGCACGACCTGCAGCGTCACAGATCCTCGCGCTGTTCACGCAGGTCAGCGACAACTCCAAGCTGACACTCGATCCCGATCTCGATTCGTACTACGTCATGGCACTCGTCATGGACCATGCGCCGAAGCTGGCGGTTGCTGCAGCCGAGCTGGACGCGGGCCGCGCGTCCATGCTGCACGATTCCCTCGCAGCAGCGGTCAAGCGTGCATCAGCTGCGAATCCCGCGCTGGCGAGCGACCTGTCGACCGCTGAGTTGGAGAGCGCCTATGCACGATTCTCGAGCACCGGCGGCGCGTCGCGCGGCGACGGGCTCGCTCTCAGCCGCGCCACATTGGCGTTGACGGCCCGCTCTGCCAATGCGCTCGACCGGCTGCTGGTCAAACGGATCGACGGGTTCGAGTCGCATCGCAATCGATTGCTCGGCCTGACGCTGCTGTCGCTGCTGCTCGCTGTCTACCTGATCAGCGGATTCTACCTATCCAATCTGCGCG
>DATEML010000009.1:0-44605 GCA_035275585.1 Steroidobacteraceae bacterium
GCAGTATCACCGACCGCCCCGCCGCTGCCAACCGCCGACGAGCCGCGGGTCAGTTCGCTGTTACGTTCGTCGGCGGCTGCGGGCGCACGGCCGGCTGCGCGGGGCTGCCCGGCGCCGCGATCGGCTGCGTCGAAACGATGAGCTCATCGAACCACATGTGCGCGGTGGTGCTCGGTCCCTCGCTGCTGGGCAGATGCGAGATGTACGGAGTCAGCGTCACGTTGTTGTAGCCGTCCGTGGAGCTCGCGCAGCTGGTGTCGTTGCAGGACAAGCTGAAGTTGCGCATCTTGACGAATTGCCGCATCGGCTTGCCCTCGAGCGCGAGCCAGGCGTCGATCTGGCTGTTCGGCTGATCCCAGTTGCCGATCTGCACGCGGTAGTAGAGGGTCATCCACTGGTCGGCGACGAAGTTCTCGCAGTTGGCCGAGTAGTTGCTGCCGTAAGCGCACTTCAGACCTTCGTTCTGCTGCATCAGCAGCGGCGGCGCGTCCGTGTAACGCGAGCCGTCCGTCGTGGTCCACATCCAGCGGGCGCCGCAGTCGGTGTCGAGCTGCGCGAGCGGCGAGCCGTAATAGCCCGAGGTCGTGAGCTCGATGGAAGCGCAGGTCTTCGTGCCCGAGTGGAAGATCGAGGTCTTGTAGATGTAGTTGTCGAAGGAGCCGCCGTTCACCAGGTACGACGACATGCGCATGCGGTACTGCACATAGAACGTCGAGTTCTGGCTGAAGTTGCGGCCCCAGCCGCCGGCCGGCACCCAGCTGCCGCCGATGTTCGCGCCTGCATGCGGCGGGGGCGGCAGGTCGAACCGCAGCGAGCCGCCGCCGGACGCCTTGGTCCCGGTGTCGAGCCCCGCGCGGTACACGCCCGAGCCGTCCGGGAACGTGTTCGTGCCCCTCACGATGTCGGACGAGGTGTTGTCAAAGCCGAAGCACTTCACCACGCCCGCAGCGTTGCAGCGCGCGGCGAAATCCGCATCGGGGCTCGTCTGCGCGTAAACGGGTGCTGCTGCCGCCGCGGCCACAAGTGCCAGCAGGATTGCCAGTCGTGATTTCATGGTTACGGATCCTTTCACTGTCACTGTGCGGTCACATCGGTCGGGGCATTCGGGCGCTTGGCGGCGGTGGTCGATAACCGCACCATGTAGACGTTGTCGTCGACCTTGTTCGCCAACACGAAAGCGTTGGAGGCCGGCGAATAGCGCCAGCGGCCGTGGGTGCCGTTGCCGGTCGGCGCGGGCCCGCCGCTATAGGTAGTGGTGGCCCACTGCTTCGTATCGAGATTGAGCGAGTACACGACGTTCGGCGTGTCCTCGCCCCAGGCGACGATGCGATCGCTGGACGGATCGTACTCGACACCGGGATAGATGTTGCCGATCAGGCTGCCGCCTCCGCTCGTCACCACTTCCTTCAGGTCGTAGGTGCTGCCCGAGGCGATGTCGACCGACCAGACGCGGCCGGCGCCGCGGATGTTGTCGTAGCCGACGATGACGAACTTGCGACGCACCGGGTCGATCGTCGCGTCCAGGTGATAGCCGATCGGCTGCTCGCGGGTGCTGAGCTGCGTGTAGCGATTGGCGTTGGCGTCGTACGAGAAGAAGTTGACGTCGTCGTACAGGTAGATGAGCCCGCTGACCTTGTCGTACGCGGTCACGATGCCCGGAATCGCGCGCGGCAACGGACCGCTCGGCGACTTCTTCTCCCACTTGTTGGTCGCGAAATCGAACAGCCAGGTGTCGCGGCCGAAGTTGCCGCTGCTGCAGGCGAGCGAGCCGCCGAACACGAACATCTTGTCGACGTTCTGCATGTATTCGATGCCGTCGTAGGTGTGGCGCGAGTTGGCCTGCGTGCCGCCTGCGAGCGCTTCTTGGCAGCCGTCGGAGCCCGGCGCGGGATCGGTGAGGCGCGTGATCGTCTGGTTGTCGACGCTCACCGCGTAGACTTCATTGCCGTAGTAGTCGTTGTGTCCGCCGCCCCAGATGATGAGGCGATTGCGCTTCGTGTCGAACACACCGCCGTTCCACGCGAACGTGATGGCCGCGCAACCCGATGTGCCGCCGATCCCTGGAAATCCGTGCTCGGCAGCGCACACGGAGCGCAAGCGGGTGTTCGCCAGCTGCGACCAGCCGGTGGTGACGGTCTGCGCGCTGGCGTCGCCCGCCAGTAAGCAAACGCCGGACGCTAGCACTGCAGCCAATGACCCTGACTTCGACATAACGAGCACCTGAGCACGGATAGAATGCGGCAAGAGTATTGAGTGAAGGACAACCTGGTAAAGAGTCTCAAGGCAGCGACAGGACGCAACGCATCGCAGCGAGCACCGATCCCTGCCGGCCGCAGCGGTCGATTTTTCGTCACGACTGTCGATAACTCTGCATTAATTCCCGTGGAAATCGTGAGATCGGTCACAGTCACACCGCTCCGTGTGGAGTAGACGCGAGCGCGCGCGGGCGTGCGCCGCCGGTTTATTCTGTCGCCAATTTCAGCGTTGGCCGGGGCCTTCGCGCGCAGCTCACCCTAAATTTGCGCTGATTCGAGCGCGGCGGCACTGCGGTCGCCGGGCTGCTCGGCGGCAACTTGCGACAACAGCTCGGCCAGCTCGCGCGCCTGCGCAGCCCGCGACAGAGCAGCAACTGCGTCGGGTCGCGCGAGCGGCGCAACGCCGCGCTCACAGGCTTCGATGAACTGTGCGAGCGCAGTCGAAATCCGCGCGGCGTCATCCAATGGCGCGACGATCGCTGCCTGCAATCTTTGCAGCAGCGCGGCGCTCTCTCCTTCGGGATGTACGAGCCCGAGGATCGGGCGTCGCGCGCGTAGATATTCATAAACCTTGGCGGGCACTGCGGGATTGGACGCGGCACCCTGCAACAGCAGAAGACCCTCGGCAGTCAGCATTTCTTGCAAAGCCTCCCGATACGGCAGCGCCGGCGCGAGCTGCACGACGCCCTCGACACCGCTGGCGGAGATGAGCGCGCCGATCTCTGCGTCGTAGCCGCTTGCACGCAAGATCAGCCGAAATCCTGGCGGCAGCACGCCGTTCGCGCGCAGCTGCCCGACGGCTTTGAACAAAGCGCCCGGTCCGCGATCGTCCCCCGGATACACGGTGCCGCTGTGAATCAGATGGAATTCCGCGCGCGGCGCGGCAGTGCGCGCCAGCGACTGCTCCGCCTGCTGAAACGCTTCCTCGTCGTACCCGTTCGGGATCACCGAGGTCTTCGGCTCGAGGGCGCGCCCGAATCGGGTCAGGAAAATGTCGCGAGCCGCGGGCGTGCAGAACACCACGTGCGCTGCCTGTGCGGCGACAGCCTGCTCGATTCGCAGGCGGGCGGCGCGAATCTGCGGATCGCGCGGATACTCGATGCCCGAATACGGATCCTTCTCCACCATCGGATCGCGCATATCGGCGACCCACGGGATGCCGGTGCGCGCCTGCAGGCTCGCGGCGATGGCGTGCGCCGACGCGATCGGATATGTCGACCAGATGATGGCCGGCCGGTACTTGCGGATGAGTTGCCGTCCGGCGCGGCGTGCAAACGGTTGCCAGGAGCGCCAGCGATCGGGAACCGCGAGGCGCGCCGGATAGCGGCCGCCCACCGCGAGGTGCCGCGCGGCATCGAGCGCGAAGGCGCGAACGACCGGCATGTCTGCGGAGATATCGCGCAACTCCTGCGGCTTGATCTGCTCGTACGCACGCTCGTTCACAGTGAGCACCAGCGGATCCCAGCCGTCGCGCGGCAAATAACGCGCGAAGGCGATGGTCCGCCGCGAGCCGCTGCTCCCGCCGAAAGGCGGAAAGTGAAACGCCACCATGAGCACGTGCCGTCTCACGCTCTAGCCCTGCCCCTGCTCTGGTAGTCGGCCAGAATGCAACGCTCCCGGTAGATCGCCATGAACTCGTGAGGCGTGAGCGTGAGCAACACGGCTGCCGACATTTGTCATCTTTTCTCCCCTTCGAGTCGGTCTGCGGAGCGGTGCTTACTACGGGCGTCGCGACTCGACGGGCGGCGGCGTCGCTTCGACCGGCGGCGCCGGCGTCACCTGCCTCTGTCGGGCTGCGCGCTCCTGCGGCACATGGACGAGTACGATCGCGGCAAGGGCGGCCAGCATCCAGATCTGGACTTCTGCCTTGATGTAGTCAGTGAACATTCCTGCCACGAAGACGAGCACCAGATTCCCCGCGGCGGCGCTGCCGTACAGCAGCATCCTGCCGTCGACAGGTGGGTTCGCCTTCGCCGCTCGCTTCAGCGCCCGGATCATTCGCAGCAGCCAGATGAGCAGTCCGACGAAGATGATGACGCCGGGTACGCCCTGCTCGACGAGGGCCGACATGATCGTGCTGTGCGAGGACCTTGCCGCCTTCACACGCGGATCGTTGCCGGGTACCGCGCTCAGCCACTTCGCATCCATGTACCGCGGACTCAGAACGGCGGTTCCGCGGTGGCCAGTGCCGAACGGGTAGCTCTTCGCCATCTGTAGTTGCGCCTTGACAAGTACGAGGCGGCTCTCCGCGCTCGAGTCCATCTCCGCGCTGTCGTCCACTGCGACGACCAGCGTATCCATGCGCTTCCAGAAGACGTCCTGCGCGAGATAGCCGAACAGCAGCACGCCGATCACGCCGAAAGCATAGAACTGTGCGCGATACTTTCTCGGGCGCAGGTACATGACGGTAAGGCCGGCAGCGACCAGGCCGAGCATCGAGCCGCGACTTTCCGTCTGAATGAGCGCGTTGAGGATAAACGGCATCGCCAGCACGCACGCCCAGCGCTTCCACTTCTGTTCGGCGAGCATGAGCATCGCGCCGCAGACCGCGCCGGTGGCCACGAACATGCCGAGTGCATTCGCCTCGTCGATGCCGGGCCCGCCGACGCCCTCGAGACGGCCGCTGCTCGGCGCCGCGTGGACGAGCCAGCCGAGGAAGGCGCAGCCCATGACGTGGACGAACAGCACGTTGCCGACTTCTTCGGGCGTGTCGAGCAGCGTGTACAGCAGGTAGTAGAGCACGACGTACTTCGTGAACAGGATCGAAGCCTCGAAGTGCTCCGGCGGCGCCAGCGCCCACGCGTTCTGGATCCACATCCAGATCGTGAACGCGATCAGCAGCAGCGCCGGCGTCGTCGCGCTCCAGCGCGGGTCGCTGTTCTTCGACTTCAGGCGCATGGTCGCTACCATCGTGACCGCGGCGGCAACCATCGACCAGCGCATGCCGGGCAGGAACGCGCCCCACCAGCGCGAAGGCGGATCCAGATAGAAGACCGCGAGGTAGGTGTACAGCCCGAAGCGTGGATGACGGACGAGGCCGAGCCCCAGCCCGCCGAGATACGCGACCAGAAACGCCAGCCCCGTCAGTGACATCGCTGGTGTGCCCCCATGGTCAGCGGCTTCCTGCCTGCGCCGCGTGGCTCGGACCGATGAACTTCGCGGCGGCTGCGAACCGCCTCAACGCCCGACCTTCCCGCTCACGAATCGCTCGAGCGAGCCGAGCGTCTCGAACACGTCGGCCGACAACTCATCGTCGTCGACCGTGATGCCGAAGTCTTCCTCGATCTTCGTGATGACTGACACGACCGCCATCGAGTCGAACTCCGGAATGGCGCCGATCAGCCGGTCCTCGGCGGACAGCGCGCTGGCGCGGCCTCCCAGTTGCAGACTGTCGGCAAGGATGCTGCGCAGTTTCTCGATGGTCGTCATGTCGGGTATTACCAGTCAGGTGCGAACGGTGGTCCAGGTCGTGTAGGCGTGGCCGCGGTAGGCCTGAATGATGCCAACAGCGCTCGCCACATTCACGAGACAAAAGAAGTAAGGAATGGTCAACAGCCGGGGGATGGAGCGGCGCTTGCGCAGCAAGTGGCCGGCGATCGCCAGCAGATAGAACAGCAGCTGGGCGCCCAGCGCGAAGGCATACAGCGGCGACCGATCGGCGAGCAACGCGCTCAGCAGCAGCAGCGCGACCAGGAGCGGCGCGATCAGCCAGCGCAGGAACTTGTGCGACAGCAGCTCGAAAGCAAAGAAGCCGAAGCGCAGCGGGTTGAGCAGCTCGCGCATCGACATCGTCGCGCGCCATGCGCGGTTCACGATGCGCACCTTGCGGCGGAACTCCTTGTCGAAGCTGTCGCCGGCGCGCTCGTAGGAGCGAGCCTCGGGCTCGTAGATGCAGCGGTGGCCGGCGCGCACGACCTGCAGCGGGTTCACGAAATCCGAGAGTGCGTCGGCGCGCATCGGCACGTACAGGCTGCGCCGCACGGCGTAGATCGCGCCGTCGCCGCCTACGACCGAACGCACCTGGCTCTCCAGACGCTTGATCGCAATCTCGTACTTCCAGTAGAGCCCTTCGTTGTGCTCGGATGCCGCCTGCGCATCCGCATAGCCCGACTCGCCGACGACCGCGCCGACCTCGGGATCGGCGAAGTTGCGCACCAGGTTGCGGATCGCATCGCGCTGGTACATCGCGTTGGCGTCGGAGAAGACCACTATCTCGCCGCGCGCGCGCTCGACGGCTGCGTTCAGGCCCAGCGTCTTGCCGCCGCGTTCGCTCATGCGCAGCAACTCGACGCCGCGTGCGGCATAGCTGGCGGTGATCTCGTCGGTGCGGTCGCTGGATGCGTCCGAGACGACCATGATCTGCAGCTTGGCCGGCGGATAGTCGAGCGCGAGCGCGTCCACGATCTTCTCCGCGATGACGCGCTCCTCGTTGTAAGCCGAGATCACCAGCGTGACCGCGGGCTGCAGCTCGGCGTGGCGCACCGGACGCGCGCCGCCGAGCCTGGCAATCAGCCACAAGAGCGCTGGATAGCCGACGTAAACGTGGCACACAATGACGACCACTGCCCAGAACAGAACTTCCATTGGCCAACCTGATTGCCTTCGCGGACCCCATTTCCCTAATCTCGCGGAGATGGGTCGAAAGGACAGTATATTGAGATCGGAACGGCGCCTTGAGGAACCAGTATGAAGTTCCCGCGACCGGGCCGGCCGCATTTCGCAAATTCTATATCATGACGCCAACCAGCAGACTGACGACGCCCGGGCTGATCGGCTTTGCGGGGCACGGGGCCGATGCACTCGACGAGCGCCAGTTCGCGGAATACCTCAGCAGCTGGTGTTCTGCGGACGCCCGGCGTGCGCCGGGCGTGCTCGTCGATGCGCCGCTGTGCGCCGCCGGGAATGCGGTCATCGTCGCCCTGCAAGGCGATCCCATTTGCGAATTCGATACCGCGGCGCCGGGACGAGCCGGCGCGGCGCATGCCATCGCCGCCGCCTACCAGGCGCATGGGGCGCGCTTCCTCGAACGTGTCCACGGCGGTTTCGCGCTCGCAGTGCTCGATCTGCAATCTCGCAGCACGCTGCTTGCCGTGGATCGCATGGGCATCGAGCGCATGGCCTATGCGGTCACACGCGGCGGCATTGCGTTCTCGTCGTCGGCCCAGGCGGTCGCGAACTTTCCCGGGTCGTCGGGAAAACTGAGCGCCCAGGCGCTGTTCGACTACTTGCTGCTGCACATGGTGCCGAGTCCCGATAGCGTCTACGACGGCGTCAGCAAACTGCGGCCGGGGACGTTCGCACACTTTCAGGCCGGGCAGTTGCGCATCGAGCCTTTCTGGCAGCCGCGCTTCGTCGAATCGCAGGCAGCCGATGCCAGCGAGCTTGCCGACCAGGTGCGCCACGCTCTGCGCGCGGGCGTCGCGGCATGCGCGCCGGGGGCGCAGTCCGGCTCGTTTCTCAGCGGCGGCCTCGACAGCTCGAGCGTCTCCGGGATGCTGTGCCAGGTACTGGAGCGCCCGGCGCCGACGTTTTCGATCGGCTTCGGCGTCGACGCCTACAACGAGCTCGAATACGCGCGTCATGCCAGCCGCCGCTTCGGCTCGATCCCTCATGAGTACGAAGTCACCGCCGACGACGTGGTCAGCGCATTTCCGCAGATCGCCGCTGCGTACGACGAGCCGTTCGGCAATTCCTCGGCGGTGCCGACTTATTTCTGCGCGCGCCTGGCGCGCGAGCACGGCATCACGCACCTGCTCGCCGGCGACGGCGGCGACGAGATCTTCGGCGGCAATGAGCGCTATGCGCGGCAGAAGGTCTTCGAGGCGTACCACTCGGTTCCGCACGGCATCCGCCGCTCGCTGATCGAGCCGCTGTCGCGCTGGATCGATCCCGAGAGCCGCATCACGCCGCTGCGCAAGTTGCGCAGCTATGTCGATCAGGCGCGCATTCCGATGCCGGAACGCCTCGAGACCTGGAACTTCATGTACCGCGCCAGTCTCGACGACATGCTCGAGCCGCAGTTTCGCGCCGTCATCGACCCGCGCGCGCCGTTCCGACGCATGAGCGAGACTTACGGTCGCGCGCAGTGCCGCTCGCTGGTCAACAAGATGCTGTTCTTCGATTGGCAATACACTCTCGCGGACAACGACCTGCGCAAGGTCGGCACCATGTGCCGCCTCGCCGGCGTGCGCGTCTCCTATCCGATGCTGCATCCGCAGCTCATCGACGTATCGCTGCGCGTGCCGCCCGCTCTCAAGGTGCAGGGTCTGAACCTGCGGGTGCTGTACAAGCAGGCCATGAGCGGCTTTCTGCCCGACGAGATCATCAACAAGACCAAGCACGGCTTCGGCCTGCCGTTCGGGCACTGGCTCAAGACGCACGCGCCGCTCGCGGACCTGATCTACTCATACCTGGACGGCCTGAAGCAGCGCCGCATGATCCGCGCGGAGTTTCTCGATCGCCTGATCCAGGAGCATCGCAGCGGCCACCCTTCCTACTTCGGCTACGCCATCTGGGACCTCGCAATGCTGGAGGCGTGGTTCCAGGCGCATGCGGTGACGCTGTAAGGCGCGCATTCAGCGGACGTAGGATTCTGCGTAGGTGCGGGCGAGCCGCAGCCAGAAGCGGCGCGGCGTGCGATCCCAGAATGTCACGCGCGGCAGCTGGAAGCGGTCCGAGCCGCTGCGTGCGCAGTTCCACTGCGTCGAGACCGCCGACTCGAATCCCGCCTCCTGCACGATGCGCGCGTGACTTTCGTCGTAGTCGCGCCCGGGACGACCGTTCGGATACGCGAACGATCTGGGTGCTGCGCCGAGCAGATTGGCGATCCAGTCGCGGCTGCCCTCGATCTCGCGCCGCGCCTGCTCCAGCGGCTGTCGCTTGAGGATCGGGTGATTGACGGTGTGCGCACCGATCTCGAAACCGGCGCGCGCCATCGCTCGCACCATTTCGCTCGTCATCATCAGGCGCGGCGGTGCAGCGCCGGTCATCTGCCGATACAACTCTGCCGCCGCATCCCAGCGTTCCTCGAGCGGGCGATACTTGAGCTCGGCCAGCGCTGCCTCGACCGCAGCCGCCGCTGAGCCGTTGCCCGTATCGCGGCGCTGACGATGCGCTTCGATGACCAGGTCGTTCCACATGACGCCGCGCTCGATGGCATCGACGGTGACGTACACGGTCGCGGTCAGGCCGCGGCTCACCAGGATCGGCATCGCCACGTCGTGGTTGTTGGCATAGCCGTCATCGAACGTGATGCATGCAGCGCGATCCGGCAGAGTGCCGCGCGCCAGGCGCTGCACTGCTTCGGAAAGAGGCAGCACGCGACAGAAATGCGCGATCCAGTCCATCTGCGCAGCGAACACTGCCGCATCCGGCTCGTCAGGCAACAACGGATCCGGACGCTCGAGCACGCGGTGATACGTGAATATCAGCAGGCGTCCGCGGCGGCCGGACGGCGACAACAGTGTCAGGGGCGCGGCGCCGAGCATCTAGGGCCCCGCTGCGCTGGTCGTGTCCTGCGCTCGCTGCTGCGTCGGCGCGTCGGCGACACGAACGCGGTCGCGCGACCTCGACTGCAAGCGCTGGTTGAAGAATTCGAGCACGCGCTCGGCCACGACGCCCCAGTCCCCGACCTGGCGCGCGAGGCGTTGCGCAATCTCCTGGCGACGCCACTGTCCGTACTGCAGCCCACGCAGCAGCGCCTCCGCAGTAGCACCGGTATCGTCAACGGGGACGATGTCGCCGTTCTCGCCGGGAACCACGAAGTGAGCATTGTCGCCGACCGGCGTGACGATCGACGGCACTCCCGCAGCGAGCGCTTCGAGGACGGCGTTACAGCAGCCCTCGCGCGCGCTCAGCAGGGCGAACAGGTCTGCGGCCTGCAACCAGTCGACGACCTGCGCCGGCGGCAGGTTGCCGACGAAGCGCACCGACGCTCCCAGGCCAAGAGCTTCCGCCTGGCCGCGCAGCTGCTCGGGATAGCGCGGCTCGAACGACTTGCCGCCGATGATCGCGAGCCGCGCATCGGGGCGCTGCCGGCGCAGGCGCGCAAAGGCGTCCAGCAGAACGTGATGGCGCTTGCGCGAAATCAGGTGACCGACGCTGACGATCAAGGGTGCCGACGCATCGAGTCCGAGGCGGGCCCGCGCCTGCTGCAGGTCGCCGGCCCGGAACGTGCTCTGATCGATCGCATTGTGAATGACGCGCACGCGGTCGCGCTCGACGCCGTGCTCGATCAGCAGGTCCGCGAGACCATGGCCGACGGCGATGCAGCCGGTCGCCGCGCGCAGCGCCTTCACCATCTGGCCACCGACCAGCGCCTCGTGCACGCGCTCCGTCTCGAAGCCGCGCACCGTGATGAAGCACGGCACGCCGAGGCGCTGCGCGACGCGCACGCAGCCAGCGCCGTCCGGATAGCCGAAATGTGCATCGATCAGGTCGATGGGCTGCTCGCGATGCAGCCGCTCCACGATCGGCTCGATGGAGCGCGCCAGCCAACGGCCGTCCAACGACTTCAGCACGCCGGGCACGTAGAACATGGGCGCGTTCTCCACGCGCAGACCGCCCTGCTCGCGACGCGGCTGCCGCGCCCAGGCGGGCAGCGGCCGGACGCCGGTCAGATATGGCAAGGGCTGCACGGCGCGCAGGTCGGAATGCTGCGCCATGGCCACGAGGCGATTGAGAACGAATATCCCGCCCGAAGGGTCATCAGGCGTGGGCAGGCTGCGGCAGACGCTGACGATGCGCAGAGTGCGGCTCACGCGCCACCGCTCGCCAGCAGCTGCGGACGCACAGCGGTCGGCTCGGAAAACACCGGTGCGTCATGATGCTTGCGAAGGAATCCGTCGAACATGAGCAGCGACCACAGCGCGGCGCTGTAGTCGCGGCGTCCGGACTGGTGATCGGCGACCATGCGCGACAGCATCGCCGGATCGAAGATGCCCGAATCCGCCAGCCGGGAGCCGCGCACGGTTTCCGCCAAGTGATTGCGCAACGAGCCGCGGAACCACATATCGAGCGGCACTGCGAACCCCATCTTGGTCCGGTACAGCACCTCGCGGGGCAGCACGGGCTCGAGTGCGCGCTTCAGCAAGTGCTTGCCCTCCGCGCCCCGCAGCTTGACGTCGCTGGGCAGGCTCGCCACCCACTCGACGAACTCGTAATCGAGGAACGGTGTGCGCACCTCGAGGCTGTGCGCCATGCTGGCGCGGTCGACCTTCGTGAGAATGTCGCCCGGCAGATACGTCTTGTAGTCGAGGTACTGCGCCAGCGCCAGCGGGTCGGAGAACGACTTGTCGCGCACGTGACCCTGGAAGACCTCGCGCGCGCCGTAACCTTGCAGCTCCTTGCGGAACGACGCCGAGAACAGCTGCGCCCGCAGCTCTTCGGACGAAAGCGTCACGCCATGCAGATAGGCTTCGACGGAGTTGCGCGCCAGCGCCTGCAAGGTCGTCTTCGCGCGGAATACGCGCGGCGCCCAGTCGAGCTTGGGGTACCAGCGCCCGAGCTGGCCGAACACAGCACGACGCAGGCCCGGCGGCAATCGCGAGCGCACGCGCTCTTCCATTGCGAACAACTTGTAGCGGCGGTAGCCGATGAAGTCCTCGTCGCCGCCGTCGCCGGAAAGCGCGACCGTGACGTGGCGGCGCGCCAGCTGGCACACGCGATACGTGGGAATCGCGGAGCTGTCGGCATAGGGCTCGTCGTACAGATCGACGAGCTTCGACAGCAAGTCGTAGTCCGATGCTTCGACCACCTCGGTCTTGTGATCGGTGTTCTTCGCCTGCGCGACCAGCTGCGCATAGGCGGACTCGTCGTAGCGCGGCTCCTTGAAACCGATCGAGCACGTGAGGATCCGGCCCGCGCCGATCTCGCGCATCATCGCCACGACCGCGCTTGAGTCGATGCCGCCGGACAGGAACGCTCCGAGCGGTACGTCCGAGACGAGGCGCTTGCGTACCGCCTCGCGCAGTCGCTCGCGCAGCTCACCTTCCCAGTTCGCGCGCGGCCCGGGCGCGGCGCGGTCGCCGGCCAGCGGCACCTCCCAGTAGCGCACCGGCATCAGCTTGCCCTCGCCGCGCCGCGCGCACAGGTAGGCGCCGGGCTCGAGCTTCTTCACGCCTTGGTAGATCGTCTTCGGATCGGGCACGTAGCCGAAGGCAAAGTATTGCTCGACCGCCTGCGGGTCGATGCGGCGCTCGAGCTGCGGATGCAGCAACAGCGCCTTGAGCTCCGAGCCGAATACGATACGCCCGTCGGACAACTCGGCGTAGTACAGCGGCTTCACGCCGAGGCGGTCGCGCGCGATGAACAGCGTCTTGCTGCGACGATCCCAGACTGCGAACGCGAACATGCCGTTGAAGCGCTTCAGGCACTCGACGCCCCATTCCTCCCACGCGTGCACGATCACCTCGGTATCCGAGCGCGTGCGGAAGGTGTGGCCGCGCTCGAGCAGCTCCGCCTCGATCTCCATGAAGTTGAAGATCTCGCCGTTGAAGGTGACCACGACCGAGTGATCTTCGTTGTAGAGCGGCTGCTTGCCGCCCTCCAGATCGATGATTGCCAGACGCCGATGACCGAGGCCGACTCCCGGCTCGAAGTGAAAGCCGTCGCCGTCCGGACCGCGATGGCTGATCGAGCCGTTCATGGCCCGCAGCAGCCGCTCGTCGACGGGCCGCTCGGCCCGCAGGTCCACGATCCCGGTAATGCCGCACATCAGGCAGCCTCTCTCATCTGGGTGTGCATCCGATACAGCCTTTCGTAGTCCGCGAGCATACGACGCAGCGAATACTCGTGCTCGACGCGCGCCCGCGCACGGCTGCCGTGCTGCACTCGCAGGTCACGGTGCGCGACATAATCGAGTAGCGCCGCTGTGATCGCCGCCGGCTCGCCGGGCGGGACCAGCATGCCGGTCTCGCCAGGTCTTACCAGCTCGAGATTGCCGCCGACCGCGCTGGCAATGACGGGCAATCCGCTCGCCATCGCCTCCAGCACGGTGTTGGAGATCCCTTCGCGGCGCGAGCCAAGCACGAAGACATCCATCGCGCGCATCAGGGCGGGCACGTCGTCGCGGCTGCCCGGCAGCCACGCCTCGGCGCTCAGGCCGGCCTGTGCAAGCAGTTGCTCCGCGGGCGCGCGCAACGAACCGTCGCCGAGCATGAGCAGGCGCAGCGATTCGCCGCCGCGGGCGCGCCGCGCTTCGATGAACGCGTGGACCAGATTGAGCGGATCCTTGATCTCGCTGAAGCGCGTGACGCTGCCGACGACGATCGTACCCGCAGGGAAGCGCTCAGGCGGCAGCAGGGCACGCGCGTCGTCGCTACGCATGCGGAACCGCTCGACGTCGACGCCGTTGCAGATGCGCGTGACCTTCGCCGGCGCGATGCCGATGCGCTCGACCAGCCAGCGCTGCAGCTCCTCGGAAACCGTGACGAACGCGTTGATCGCGGGATTCATGGCCCGGCGCAGCAGGCGGTACTTGCGATTGGTGCCGTCCGGATCGTGCGTATCCCAGCCGTGCTCGCCGTGGATGCGGCAAGCGGTGCCCGCGACGCGCCCGACGAGTGCGCCTTCCAGCGTGCCGACGTTGCGCGTGTGCAGAATCGCCGGGCGCAGCCGCCGCAGCAGCCGGAACAGGCGCAGGTAGGCGCCCGGATCCTTGCCGGGCTGCTTGTTCAGAGCATGGACTTCGACGTCGTCGCGACGGATGCGGCGGCGGAAATCCGAGGTCTCGGTCAGCGCGATGATCGTGTGGCGGAACAGCCGTTCCGGCAGGCCGTTCACGACGTTGACGACGCCGTTCTCGAGCCCGCCGTAGTCGAAGCGGAACACGACGTGTGCGATGAGCGGACGCATGTCCGGTGCGGCAGACATCGGCTCAGGTCCCCTCGAGGGCGCGCACCGCCAGCTGTGCCTGCTCGCGCAACGCATCGGGCGCGCCGGACGGACCGGTGACGCTCACTACGTACGCACGCGAATCGGCGGCGCGGAGCGCGAGCGCGGCCCGCGCTTGGCGCAGCTTGACGCCGAACTCCGAGACTGTGGGGCGGCCGTCGACCGCGTACCAGTTCCAGGTCAGCGCCGAAGTGGCCCCGGCCGTCAGCTGCGCCTGCCGCACGTCGTGGCTGCGGCCCGGCGCGACCGCTGCCTGCGTAGTGGTCTGCGCGCCGGACTGCCACCAGTCGCTCGGCACGATCTCGTTGAAGCTGCCGACCAGCTCGCTGCCTGCCGCCTGGCGCGGATACGCAACCACCAGCAGGTGTACGTCGAAGCGACCGCATTGGTAGCTGCCGCGCCGCTCGATGGCACTGCCGCGAACCACCGGCGTCCAGGCAGCGCGCCACTCGCCGGGCGTGCTGCAGCCCGGCAGCAACGGCAGTTGCAATGCCTCGAGCGCGGGCGCAACGATCGGGCGGTAAGCCTCGATCGCGGGACCAACGGCCAGGGCGACGACTGCGGCGATCGATGCAACGCCCAGCTGCATGCGACGGACCGGACGCGGCTCGATGCTGCTCTTGAGATCAACGGGCTCTGCGTCGGCGTGTGCGAAGCGGCGCGCGCCGAGGAGCAGCAGGCCGAGCAGCACGCCGAACAGCACTGTGCCGAAGATCACGTGATCGTGGCCCGCCAGATAGCGCATGCCGCTGGCGGATGCGACGGCCATGACGATGAATGCTCGCAGTCCGTTGCCGAGGACGAATACAGCTGCGGTGACCGCAACGAAGATTGCGCGAGCGCGCACCGTGCGGAAGCTCCAATAGCTGAACAACAGAGCGAGCGTTACACCCGTGAGCAGGTAGCGAAGTCCGGAGCAGACGTCGGCGATCTTGAACTCGCCGCCACTGAGGCTGATGTACTGCCCGGTTCTCACGAACCCGATCCCGAACAGCGACAGCAATCCGGTCGCGATGTCGGCGGTAATCACCATCAGCAGCGGAGTCAGTACCTCGGCAATCGGGGTCGCGGTGAGGAACAGCAGCAACGAGAATGCCGCGGCGTGCAGTACGCGGCGGCCGAGCACTGCCCACACGATCGTCGGAATGGCGAGCATGGCCGCCGTATGCTCGACCGCCTGCGTTGCGGTCGCACGACCGACGTACCAGACCATCGTCAGCACGAACAGCACCAGCAGCGCCGGCCAGGCCGGCTCGATTGGCTGCGCAGTCAGTACGCCGCGCTGCGACCACAACAGGTAGGCAGTCGCGGGCACCACGATGAACGCGTATTGATAGGTAGAAAGCTTCCAGAGATCCCAGATCGTTGCGTAGCTGCCGAGAAAGATCACGACCACCGCCGCCGCCAGCACGGCAATCGCTGCAGCCACCACGACACCGCGGTTCACATGGGTCGCGACGTTGCCGAGAGTCGCGCTCACGCTGCCAGCGTCCTTTCGGACAGCGCCTCGCCCACGTCCGCGGCGCTCTCGCCATCGAGGAACATCCGCGACCAGATCTCGAGGTTCATCAGCACGAGCAGCAGATCGGTGTAGTCCGCCTCGTTGGCATCGTGCGCGCGCATGATCTCGTGGACCGTCGGCCACTTGAGCAGGCCGCGCTGCTCGACGGTCGCCTGACTCAGCAACATGCCGCGCAGTGGCCGCAGCTCGGACTTGAACCAGGCGCCGACTGGCGCACCGAAGCCGCGCTTGCCGCGATTGAGGATCGACGGGGGCAGCACGCCGGCGAGCGAACGCTTGAGGACGTGCTTGAGCTCGCCGTGCCGCAGCTTGAAGCGCGCCGGAATGCGCGCGGCGATTTCCACCAGCCGGTGGTCGAGGAACGGCACGCGACACTCGATGGAGCGCGACATCGTCATCTTGTCCGTCAGCAGCAGCAGATCCTCGGCGAGCTGCGTACGAGCATCGACGCGCAGCAGGCGAAGCAGCGGATCCTGAGCCGACTCTTCGGCCGTCACGAGATCGAAACCATCGGCGCCGGCCGGCGCATCGTGCAGGAGCTCGGCGAGCTGCGAGCGCGCCTGGATCTCCATGAACTCGCGATACTGGTCGCGCCACGGCAGCTCGCTGGCGCGCACGAACTTGCGCGCGTACCGCGCCAGGTCGGCCCAACGGTTGTGACGGGCGCTCGGCAGCATGTCGGTCAGCGGCCGCACGACCTGACGCCGCAGCCACTGCGGCAGCTTCAGGAACCGCCGTGTGTAGTGATCGCCGAGATAGCGCTTATAGCCCGCAAACAGCTCGTCGCCGCCGACGCCCGACAGAATGACCTTCACTTCGCGCGCGGCCAGGTCGGAAACGAGAAAGGTCGTGGTGATGGCACTGTCCGAGATCGGCTCTTCGAGATACCACATCAGCTTCGGCAGCAACGAGGCGACGTCCGGCTTCACCAGGATCTCGTTGTGGCGCGTGCCGAAGCGCTTTGCGACCTCGCTCGCATAGGACAGCTCGTTGTAGTAGCTGGCCGCGCCGCCGCCGTCGTAGCCGATCGCGTACGTGTTCACGGGCGCGCTGCTGTGCTCGCTCATGAGCGCCACGACGGCGCTCGAATCTATGCCGCCGGACAGGAACGCGCCGATGGGCACGTCGCTGATCATGTGCTCGCGCACCGCGCGGCTCAGCTCGGAGCGCATCAGCTCGACCCAGTCGTCGGCGGACAGCGACTCGTCCGTCTGCGTGGGCGGCGACCAGTAGCACTCGCTGCGCACGCCGGAGCGCGTCCAGATCAGCATGGTCGCCGGCGGCAGCTTGTCGATGCCGGCGAAGATCGTGTGCGGGGCGACGCAGTAGCCGAGTCCGAGATAGTCGCGCAGGCCGGTGCGATTCAATCCGGCGCGGATCGACGGCAGCGTCAGCAGCGACTTCACTTCCGAAGCGAAGGCCAGCTGGCCGTCGACCTGCGTGTAGTACAGCGGCTTGATGCCGAGGCGGTCGCGCGCCAGGATCAGCCGCTCGCGCTTCGAGTCCCACAGCGCCACCGCGAACATGCCGGAGACGTGATCGAGGAAGCGATCGCCGTGCTCCTCATAGAGGTGCAGCAGCACTTCGACGTCGCTGCCGGTGCGGAAGCGATGCCCGGCGCGCTCCAGCCCAGCGCGCACCGACTGGAAGTTGTAAATCTCGCCGTTGCAGACGACCCAGAGCGTTTCGTCCTCGTTCGCGATCGGCTGATGGCCGCCGGCGAGGTCGATGATGGAGAGGCGGCGCATGCCGATGACGGCGCGCTCACCCGCATACAAGCCCTCGTCGTCGGGGCCCCGATGCACGATCGCGCCGGCCATGCGGCGTACGGCCTCCAGCGTCGCTTGGCGCGCGCCGGCAGGCATGGTCATTCCGACGATTCCGCACATCTCTCAACTCACACTCAGGGCAGGTTCTTGACCAGGTGCGGCCCCAGCCAGTTGGCGACCGGCAGCGGCAGCTTCTGCCACGCCGCGACTGCCACCCGATACTTCGGATTTGACGGATTCAGGCGCGGCAGCTCGCCGCCGCCCTTCAGCCAGTAGTGCCAGTGCAGCTGCAACGGCTCCGCGCCCCATTGCTTCTTGAAACGGTACGTGCCGCTGTCGAGCGTCGAGCGCCCGAAATCGAAGACCGCACTGCCCTGCTGCACGGCGAACTCCAGCACGCTCCAGTACAGATACATGTTCACGCCGAGCCCGTTGACGCGGCGGAGCGAGGAAGCCCACGGAATCTCGGTGGTGTCGCGATGCCTGACCAGCAGCGCTGCAGCGACCGGCGCTTCGCGCAAACGCACCAGTGCGATTCGCGCACGCTCGCCGAGCGTCTGCAGGACCGCGCGGAAGAAGCGTCGCGGATACACCGGGGTGCCGAGGTCGCGCATGTTCTCGGCGAACACCGCGTAGAACGAATCGAGCAGCTCCTCGCCGCCGAAGCTGCAGGTCACGCCCTCGCGCAGCGGCCGCTTGATCTGCGAACGCAACTTCGAGGGCAGCGTCTTCTGCAAAGCTTCCGGCGTCGCCGGCAGCTCGAGCAGCATCGCCACCTTGTCAGTGCGCGCCGGCCACGTGTGTTGTCCCGCGGCTCGATGCCGCAGCTCGATGTGCGACACGCCCAGCGACTGCGCGGTGGCGGCTGCGTGCTGCAGCAACGCGTCGCACGCCTGGGGTGACTGCGCAACCACTCCACCGTAATTGAAGTAAGGAACGGAGATCAGGAAGTCGCCGAACAAGCGGCTCTTGAGGCGCACGAGCGGCAGGACACCGACGATCTTCGCTCCCTCGCGTGCAGCGAAGTAGAACGTCTGGTGGCCGAACACCGACTGCACCAGCCGCCGCCACGCGTAGCCGTGATAGACGCTCGCGCCCGGCTCGCTGGCAACGAACGCGTCCCAGTCCGCTGCACAGCTGTCGTCGACGGCCTCGACCTGCAGTCGGGGCGCGCTCGCCGGCGGCGGATCGACGGCGCGAACGACGGCATGCAGCGCCGTCACGCACTTCCTCCGACAGCCACGACGTTGTTAACGTCCAGCGACGCGGTGACGGTCCGGCCGAGGAAGACCCGATCCATGCGGTCCCAGCGAAAGTCGCGCACCAGCCGCTCGAGCCGCGCCTGCATGCGGCGCAGGTTCAGATAGTGGCGGAAGGTCGAGCGCCACCCGGCTGCCGCGATGCGCGGCTGGTCGGGGTCAATCTCCCACGGATGGAAATAGAACAGCGTCGGCTCGCGATCGCGTTCGTTCACGCGCCGCACCGCCCAACGCGACAATGCATACGGCGCGAGCCTGAAGTAGCCGCCGCCGCCGCCGGGCCACTTGCGCCCGAGCAGCTCGATGGTCGTGACCGGAATCTCCAGCAGCCGGCCGTGCGCGGCGCGAAACGCGAAGCGCGGCGCGCTCGGCATGCCGTAGATGTCGTGGCGGATCGGGTAAACGCTCGAGCTGTAGCGGTAGCCGCAGTCGGCCAGCACGTCGAGCGCCCACAGATTGCGTTCGCCGATCGAGTAGCTTGCCGCGCGGTAGCCGAGCACCGGCTGGCCGCTGACGTCTTCCAGCAGCTGTTTCGCCGCGGACGCGTCCTCGCGAAACTGCGCCGGGGTCTGCTGGGTGACGCGCACGTGCCGCATGCCGTGGCTCGCGATCTCGTGTCCCTGGGCGACGATCGCACGGACCAGCGCCGGGTACTGCTGCGCGACCCAGCCGAGCGTGAAGAACGTCGCCTTCACGTCGTTGGCCGCGAACATCTCCAGGATGCGTTCGATATTGCGCGGGATGCGGCACTCGAACGTGCTCCAGTCGCGGCCCTTGAGCACGTGCTCGAACGCGTAGACCTGGAAATAGTCTTCCACGTCCACGGTCATCGCGTTGGTAATGGAGCTGGCGCGCATCGATCAGAAGGTCATCCGCAAGCCGACCGCCACCCAGTTCGCGTCGTATTCGTCGAGATCGCCGCTGCGGCCCAGATGATGGCCCGCCAGCGACACAGTCGTGCGCGAGCCCAGCTCGCGCGACAGGGTCAGGTCGTAAAACTCGTCACGGTATTCACCGCCGTCGCGCAGGTCGGCATCGACGATGCCGGCGGACAGCTCCACGGTCGTGCGCGGGCCGAAGCGGCGATTGACGAAGACGCGCCCCGAGCGGAACTCGTCTTCGATGCCGACCAGCTGAACGTACTCGCGTCGCTCGTCGGTTGCGTCCACGCCGATGCGGGTCAGGCGGCCGACTGCCGTCAGCGCAACATGCGCACGCTTGAGCAGATATATCTCGGAAGTCGCGCGACCAAACAGGGCCGCCTCCGGCGGCACGGGCTCGACTGGCAGCGCCGGATCCGGGGCTTGCACGTCGCGCATCGCGACGCGCTGCGTCTGCGTCGTCGGTGTCTCTTCGTAACTGAGCTCGGCCTGCAGGACGCGGCCCTTCGCGCGCAGCAACGCTTCCCAGGAAGTCCCGAAGAATCGCTCGCCGCCGAGCACGCGCAGCTGGAAGCGCTCGCCCCGACGCCACTCGAAGCCGGCGGCCCAGAACGACTCCTCGAGTCCGCCGTTCGCGGGCACGTCGAACGGATCGCTCTCCTCGCCGCCGCGACCGATCAGCCGCAGGCTCGCGCCGATGCGCACGCCGATCTCGGCCAGGGCGCGCTCGTACTCGAACGGCAGGGACACGTCGTACTCGGCGTGCTGATATTCGTAGCGCGCCAGCCACGTTACGCGTGCATCCTGGTCCGCGGTCGACAGTTGCGCGACGCCGTCCTCATTGCGCGAATCGTCCAGCAACACGGATTGCTCCGAGTCGTCGCGGTAATCCACGATGCCGAGCGAATACGATGCGTCGAGCAGCACGCCGCCGAAGCGGTGCCGCAGCTCCGGCGTGATGCGTCCGGCGGCCGTATCGCTGATGTTGCCGACGTTGAACAGGTTGTTCGTGTTCGCCGGCCGCTCGGGATCGACGAGACTCTGGAAGTACGAACCGTCGACGCCGACGAAGAACCAGTCTTCGACCGCGGTGAGGTCGGCACTCAGGCTGGCGTTGTGCAGGACATCGTTCAGGTCGCTTTCGTCCTCGTAGAACAGCCCCTGCAGCCGATAGTCCAGGTATGCATCGAGGCGCTGCGTCTTCTGCGTGAGCCGCAGGCCCGGAGCCACCTGGGCGATGTACTCCTCCTGCTTCGTCTGCCCCGGCCCGGCCAGGTTCAGGTTGTCGAGCCACATGAGATCCAGGCCGAAGTACGGCTGGAACGTCGTTTCCGCGGCCGCCGGCGCGCACACAGCCGCGCCCGCGAGCACGGCAACGACCGCGGCGTTAGCCTTCTTGTTTTGGTTCATAAGGATTGGACTTCCCGTACCCGTAGTAGTACTCGGCAAGCTCACTGGCAGGCGCCTGGTTGAGGATGCAACGGATTTCCTTGCTGCGATCGAGCAGGCTCACCGCTTCGAGCACCATCGGCTGAGTGGTCGACTCGGCGCGCACGACCAGCACGACCTGATCGACGAGCTTCGCGAGCACCTGCGACTCGTTGGTCGCGAGCAGCGGCGACGTGTCGAACAGCACGATGCGCCGCGGATCTGTGCCCCGCAGCGTACGGATTACGTCGACCATGCGCTGGCTGGCGAACAGCTCCGGCGCCAGTTCCTGGCGCTTGCCGGCCGGCAGGAACGTCAGTCCCGGAATGGCCGTGTCCAGGACCAGCTCCTCCGGCTTGAGCCCCTCCTCGCCGAGCAGCTCGGTCAGACCGGCACGACCGTCGACCCCGAAGGCGCGTGTGGCGTGACGCTTGGCGACATCGGCATCCACCAGCAGCACGGAGCAGTCCTTCTCCCAGGCGATGCTCAGGGCCAGGTTCAACGAAGTGAACGTCTTGCCTTCGCCCGAGACCGAGCTCGTGACCATGACGATGTTGGACGGATGACCCTCCGCATCGCGCTTGCCCGTCACCGATTCGAGCACCGGCCACTTGATACGGCGAAACTGGTCGGCCAGGATTTCCGCGTGCTCCGGCAGCGGCAGCACACCGGCCGAGCGCAATGACTCGATCGACACGTTCACGGATTGCCGCGGCACCAGCGTGACCGGTGCGACCGGCGCGACAGGTGCGACAGGCGCGACAGGCGCGACAGGCGCGAGGCTGACCGGCGCATCCCCGGCGTCCGGTGCGACGACCGCAGGCACGCGCGGAGGTTTGCGCTCACGTAAGACTGCGCCCGCTGGCCGGGGTGGCTGGCCGGAACTCTGCAGGCGACGCAATGCGCGTTCGACGATGCTCATTGTTTTGTCAACTCATCACAGTGTGCGGAGCAGCCGGATGGCCGGCTCCGCGAGCGCGACACTCAGCACGTAAGCCACCAGCAATCCCGCGAATGCTGCGCCCACCAATACCGGCTCGCGCCGCAGAAACCCGCGGGCGGCGCGCGGCTCCAGGAAACTGATCGTGCCGAGTACCGGCAGGCCGGTGATGTCCTTCAGCATCGCGCGCGACAGGAACACGGGTTTCAGCTGGCCGAGCGCGACCGCGAGCGCGAGCGCGGCGCCGAGCGCGACCACCAGCGCGGCGGTCATCAGCAGGCTGCGATTCGGACCGGTTGGGATGAGCGGCAGCGCAGCCGGCTCGATGATGCGGAACTTGACGTTCTCGGTGCTCGCTTCCGCCTGCTCGGAGAGACGCGCTGACTCCAGGCGCTGCAGCAGCTGCTGGTGCTGCGTGCGATTCACTTCGTAGTCGCGGTTGAGGCGCGTGAGCTCGGCCTCGATCTGCGGAATCGTGTCGACCTTGGCGTGCAGGCTGTTGACGTTCGCCTGGTACTCGGAGATCTGCTCGCGCAGCTCCGCTTGCTCGACCTGCGTCTTGCTGAGGCCGACGCGCAGGTTCTGGTACACGGGGTTGATGTCGAGCGCGCGAGCCATCGCTTCCTGCGGGTTCTTCGGCAGCGCCGCGCCGCCGTGCTTCTTGCCGGGGTTCGCGGCCGCCTGCGCTTCGAGGTTGGCGATCGTCTCCTTCAGCGCGATCACCTTCGGATGCTTTTCGGTGTACTGCAGCAGCAGCTGGTCGAGCTGGCGCTGGTACTCGGCGACGCGTCCATCGGTCGAGCCCGCGGACGAGCTGTCCTCGAACAGGCCGATCGTCGGCACCTCGCCTTCCAGCTGCTTGGTCAGCTCGATACGACGCTCTTCGACCAAGCGGTACTGCGAGCGCAGGTCCTGCAGCTTGGCCTCGGCCGCCTGCAGGCGCGTGTAGTAGTCGCCGGTCTCGCCCGGCAGCAGGCCGACGTTGTCCTTCTTGAACTTGGCGAGGCGATCCTCCGCTTCGCGCAGGCGCGTCTCGTACTCGTGGATCTGCTGCTGCAGAAACTGTTGCGCCGTATCGGTATCAGCGCGCTTCACGCCGAGCGTGTCCTCGACGAAGGCGTCGAGCAGCGTCTGCACGATCCGCTGCGCCATCGCCGGGTCGGTGTCGGAGTAGCGCAGTGCATAGGTATTGTCGCGACCGCCGCTCTCGAGCGCGATCCGGGTCGGCAGCTTGTCGACCAGGCGCGCGAAGTCTTCCTGCGTCGGCGCGCGCAGGTACAGGTCCGTCTCGCGTGCAACCTTCTCGAGATTGGGCCTGCTCATCAGCACCTGCGACATCATCGCGACCCGATTCTGCACGTTCGTGTCGACCGCCAGGCCGCTCAGCAGCGGCTTGAGCACGGAATCGGTGTCGACGAAGACGCGCGCGCGCGCCTCGTAGATATCGGGCTGCGCCAGCGCGTAGATCCAGCCGACGATCGCCATTGCCCAGGCGCAGATCACGGCATACCAGCGATAGCGCCAGGCGCTGCGCGCATGGGTGAGAATCTGTGCGAGAAGCTCTTGCATGAGGGCGTCCTAAAAGCGGGACTCGGGAATGATCAGCACATCGCCGGGCTGGACCTGCATGTTGGCCTTGATGTCGCCGTCGTTGAGCAGATCGTCGAGGCGCACGCGCGTCTCGGTGTTCTTGCCGTCGACACGCCGGATCAGGCGCGCGCGGTTGCCGGCAGCGAACTCGCCGAGCCCGCCGACGGCGATCATCACGTCGAGCACAGTCATGCCGCTGCGATATGGCAGCGCCTGCGGATGCGCAGCCTGCCCGACCACGCGCACCTGGTCGCCATAGTTGCCGACGAAGCCGGTGACGATGACGTTGACGCTCGGCGAGCGGATGTACTCGGCGAGCTTCTTCTCCATGTCGCGCGCCAGCTGGCTCGGCGTCTTGCCGGCAGCCTGCATGTCCTCGACCAGCGGCGTGGAGACGAGCCCGTCGGGGCGCACCGGCACCTCGACGCTCAAATCGGGCTGGTTGAAGACGAACACCTTGAGCGCGTCGCCGGGACCGATGCGGTACTCCTGTTGATCGGCCGGCACTGCCTGCGCCTTGGCATCCTCGACCGTCGCAGTGCTGCCGCAACCGACCAGGGCGCCGAGCACGAAGACATATAAAAGAGACCTGAACACGCTGTGCATCATCGTTGTCTGCCCTGCTCTACTCGCGACTGGCGCTGGCAATCAGATCGCGCATGGGCGCGGTGATCATGGCCGGCGGCAGCTTCGACACTGAATCGACAATCGCCTGCGCTTCCCCTTTCCTGCCGCTGCGGGCCAGCGCCACGGCGTAGTGCAGACGAACTTCCGGCGGGGCCGACGCACCAGCGATCGGCGCGAGCAGCTTCAGGCCCTCGCCGACCTGACCACGCTGGACGAGGATCCACGCGTAAGTATCGGTGATTTCGAGGCTCTTGGGTGCCAGTTCGTGCGCGCGTCGCGCCAGGTTCACGGCGTTGGCATCGCCCTTTTCGTGGCGGATCCAGGCCAGGTTGTTCAATGCCACGACATTGTCGGGCCGCTGTTCGAGGATCCGCTCGTAGCTGGTGCCGGCAGCATCCACTAAACCGAGCTTCTGTTGGGCGTCAGCCAACATAAGCAGCGTCCTTACGTCTTTTGGCCGCTTCGCCAGCAGGGTTTCCAGAGGACGCAGGGGTTGCGGCAGACCGCCCTGCCGCAGGGCTTCGAACTCCCGCAGCGCGACGGCGGGGTCTGCGGTCAAGGTACCGGCCTTGTGATAGGCAGCCGCCGCGCCCGCGTAGTCCTTTCGGGCCAGCAGCAGATCTCCCGCCAGGATCTGTGCCTCGGGTTGCTGGGGAGCAATCTGCAGCAGCTGGGCGGAGCGTTGCTGTGCCTCGGTCCAGTCGGCGCGAGCAATCGCCAGCCGGGCGAGCAACTCGAGCGAAGCGAAGTGACGCGGCTGCAGCTCGAGCACGGCACGGGCCGCATCCACGGCGGCCTCGCGCTGGCCGCTGGCTGCGAGCGTGCGGGCCAGCTCGTAGCGAAGTTCGACAGACTGAGGCAGGCGGCGCGACGCCGCTGTCAGTACGCGGACGCTCTCTTCGGTCTGGCCCGCGGCGGTGAGCGTCCGACCCTGCGCGACATAGACCGCGGCGTTCTCCGGCGCCTGTCCGACCAGTTCGCGCACGAGCGCCAGCGCGGCGTCGATATCGCCGGTCCCGATCAGCAACTCGGTCTGGAGCATGCCCGTCTCGATCGAAGTCGGATGGGCCTTGCGCGCAGCAGCGAGCACTTCGATGGCCCGGGCGGGCTCGTCCGCGCCAACAAGCAGCTGCGCGAGAGCGATCGATGCGCCAGGGTGGCCGGGCTCGCGCTGCAGGGCGCTCTCAAAACGCTGGCGGGCACCGCTGACGTTACCCTGCATCATCTCGACGCGGCCGAGGCTGACCTGCGCGGCCGCTCCATCCTGGGTCAACGCAGCCATGCGCTGCAGATACTTCTTCGCCTCGTCGAACTGCCGGGCCTGTGCGAACACCGCGCCCGCGAGCCCCTGTGTCGTCGCGTCCTTGGGCGCCGCATCAGCTGCAGTTCGCGCCGCTGCGAGCGCGGCTTTGAGGTCGCGTGCGGCAAGGTGCGTGAGAACTTGCAAGAACGTGCGTCGCGCCGTGACCTCGGTGCCCGCCGGCAGGGCGTCGAGCACTGCGCGCGCTTCATCGAGCTGACCTGCCGCGAGGTGGCCGGCGGCGAGATCGAGCTGAGCTTCGACGTCGGCTGGCTGCGCCTTGGCGCTGCGCTCCAGGTACTGGAGACCGGAAGCAGTTGCACCGGCGGCCAGGCTCGCTCGCCCGGCGAGCGCCAGCAGCTCCCGGCTTGCGTCGGGCCTGTCGAGTGCGGGTGCGATCGCAGCAAGCGCCTCCTTGGGTTTGCTCTGGCGCAGTCGCGTCTCCGCGAGCAGGCGACGCGCTGCGACGTTCCCCGGCTGGACCGCGATGACGCTCGACAGGTACATCTCCGCCTGGCCGAGTTCGCCGAGCGACAGCTTCACAGCACCGAGCAGCAGTCGGGAGTCCGCGTCCTGCGGGTTGTCGCTCAGGTTCTGCTCGAGCAACGGCAGCGCTTCATCGGCCTTGCCGCTCAGGAGCAACGCCCGTGAGCGCAAGTAGCGCGTCACCCGATTCTGCGGCGCCAGCGTCTGCATCTGTGCAGTCACCTCGAGAGCGCCGCTCGCCTCGTTGCGCGCCAGCAGCGACTCGGCGATGCCCGCCAGCGCGGCGAGCCGGAATGGCTGACTCCCGTTCCCCTTGGCCGCGTCGGCCGCAGCACGAAACTCCTTCTCCGCCTCCGCGAAGCGATTCGCCTGCATCTGCAGCGCGCCGCGTGCGAGCCGCACGCGCGGTGCATCCGGTGCAACCCGTAGTGCGCGATCGGTCATGGCGAGGCCGGCCGACACGTCCTCGATCGCTAGCGCGCTTGCGAGGCCGAGCAGCGCATCGACCGACTTCGGATCGAGTCGCACGGCGTTTTCGAACGCCTGCTTGGCCTCGTTGACGCGGGCGAGAGCGAGCAGCGCCGTGCCGCGCAATGAGCTGAGGCCGGCGTCGCTGTTGACCGTCGTCACCGAGTCGAGCAGATCGAGCGCGTCGCCCGGCCGCTGCCCGGCGAGATAGGCGCGCGCGAGCGGCGCTGCGACCTGCTCCAACGGTAATGAGCCGTTGCGCGCCAGCTCCAGCTCGCGTATCGCACTGGCGACGTCGCCAAGCTCCAGCGACACCTCGCCGAGCGCGACGCGCGCCTTGAGCATCTGTGGATCCTTGCGCAGCAGTGTCCGCAGGTCGACCAGCGCCCCCCGCAGGTCGCCAGCCGCACGCGCTTCCTGCGCGCGCTCGAGCCTGTCCTCGGAATCCATCCACAGGCCGCACGATGTCAGCAGCAGCACGGCGATTGCCGTAGTCACGCGCGCCGGCAGGTGCCCGTGTCTTGTCACAGTTCGCATCATGACGGCGCGCGGATTCCGTATTTGTCCATCAGGTCGTACAGCGTCGGGCGGCTCACGCCGAGCAGCTCGGCCGTGCGCGAAACGTTGCGGTCGGTGATTGCGAGCGCCTGCTGGATCGCCTGGCGTTCGGCATGCGTGCGGACCTCCTTCAGGTTGAATAGCAGTCCGCCGTCCACCGCCTCTTTTAAGCCGAGGTCCTCGGCGGTCACCATTGGTCCTTCGGCCATGATCAGCGCCGTCTTCACCTTGTTCTCGAGCTCGCGCACGTTGCCGGGCCACGCGTATGCCTCCATCGCCGCGATCGCCTCCTCGCTGAAGCCGCGCCGCGGCCGGCCGTGTCCGGCAAACTTGCGCAACATCGCGTGCGCCAGCACCGTCGGCCCGCCGCGCCGGTCGCGCAGCGCCGGCACGTTGACGACCACTTCGCTGATGCGAAAGTACAGGTCCTGGCGGAAGCGCTGCTCGTCGGCCAGCGACTTCAGGTCCTTGTTGGTCGCGCACACGACGCGCACGTTCACCGGGATCTCCTGGCGGCCGCCGACACGCTCGATCACGCGGCCCTGCAGGAAGCGCAGCAGCTTGGCCTGCAGCGACAGCGGCATGTCGCCGATCTCGTCGAGGAACAGCGTGCCGCCGTCCGCCAGCTCGATCTTGCCGAGCGTTTGTTTCACTGCGCCGGTGAACGCGCCTTTTTCGTGACCGAACAGCTCGCTCTCCAGCAGCTGCTCGGGAATGGCCGCGCAGTTGATGGCGGCAAACTTCCCGCCGCTGCGGCCGCTCTGCGCGTGCACGGCGCGCGCCAGCAGCTCCTTGCCGGTGCCGCTCTCGCCGAGGATCAGCACCGACACGTCGGCCGGCGCGACCTTCTCGACCATGCGACAAACCTTGAGCATCGCCTCGTCGGTGGCGATCAACCCCTCGAGCGGCGCGTGGAACTGCGAAGCCTGCAGCTGGCGGTTGCGCTCCTCGAGCGCGTGAATGTGAAACGCGCGCTGCACGATCAGTCGCAGCACGTCGGTGTCGACCGGCTTCTGATAGAAATCGTAGGCGCCGAGCGAGACGGCGCGCAGCGCGCTGTCGCGATCGTGATTGCCCGTCACCACGATCACCTTCGTGGCGGGCGCAACGCTGAGGATCTCCTTGAGCGTCGCCATGCCTTCGCTGGTCCCCTCGGGGTCCGGCGGCAAGCCCAGGTCCTGCAGCACCACGGGCGGCTCGAAACGTCGCAGCTGCGCCAGCGCTTCGCTGCGCGTCGCGCTGAACAGCACTTCCTGCTCGTCGAAGCACCACTTGAGCTGCTTCTGCAGCCCCAGGTCATCCTCGACGATCAGCAGCCTCGGCTTGTCTTCGCTCATTCCCGTGTGCCCTCGCTGTCCCCGTCAGTCGTTCTCAAACCGTGCCTGCTGCGCTGGCCACGGCTGGCTGGGCGCGGGCCGGTTCGCAAACGGGCATGCTAATCGTGAAGCGCGTACCCTGTCCGGGACTACTCTGCACTTCCACATTTCCCGCCAGGCGGTGGATGTATTCGCGGACCTGGTAGGCCCCGATACCCATCCCCTTGGCGCCCTTCGTGCTGTCGAACGGCCGGAATAACCGATCGCGTAGGAATTCGGCGTCCATGCCCTGCCCGGTGTCGTCGACCACCAGTTGTGCCTGATCGCCCCGATGCGTCACCGCGACGCTCACCGATCCGTCGGCGCGGGTGGCATCCTGGGCGTTGCGGATTACGTGCTCGATGACGGTCGTCAGGTGTTCCGGATTGGCCTGGACCAGGGCCGGCTCGCACGCCTGCAATACCGGCCGCGGCGGCCGCACCGAACAGCGGCGCACGGCCTCGCGCGCCACTTCCGCAAGATCCACCCGCACCAGCCGCTCGGGGTCGCTCGAACCGCGCAGCTGATCGATCAGGCGGGTCATGCGCTCGACGGCGTTGGCGATCGTGCCCATCGCGTCGTCGATGAATTCCGGATTGCGCCGGTGGCGCTCGTAGTTGTCGACGATCAGCCGCAGCTGCGCCGCCGAGTTCTTCAGGTCGTGCATCATGAACGCGGTCAGGCGATTGTAGGCTTCGAACTGACGGCTCTCGGTCAGCTTGCGATCGGCCTCATGCTGAGCGATCTGCGTCGCGACGTGGCGGCCGACCGTCTTGAGCAGGTCGCGATCCTCGTAGGTGAGCTCGAATGGCGGCGGCGGATCGTAGAGCAGCACGAAGCCCATCAACCGGTCGAGCTGCAGCAGCGGCGACACGATGCGAAAGCCGCGGTCGGCGCGAAGCCAGTCGGGCAGCACGAAGTTTCCGTAGATGTCCGGCGCGCGCGCCAGCTCCTGCACGTCCACGATCCACTGCGTGCGGGCGAGGAACGCCGGCAGGTCGGCGCTCGCCGGCAGTGCATCGATGTGCTCGACCTCGTCGAGCCGGGCGGGCCACGCCGCGACCGGGACGAAGCGCGCTGCGCTTTCGTCGGCCAGCCACAGGATGCCGGCAGGGCTCGAGAAGATCTGCGCGATCGCGGCGATCGCCGTGCGGCGCACATCTTCATCGTGGCCGGACGACAGCGTGCTGATGAATCGCAGCCACTCGAGGCGGTAGTCGTACTTGTTGCGGTAGAAGTGTTTACTGAGAAAGACGCGCGCGCGCCGGCGCAGCACCGGTGAGCCGACCAGCAGCACGAGCACCAGCAGCGCGCCGCCGAAGAACACGATCTGCCCGAGACGCCCCCAGTTGCCGCCGAACTGGCGCACGTAGTAGCCGCCCGCCGCCATCAGCAGCAGATAGGCACCGACGCCCATGAAGGTCGTCGTGTAGAACACCGCCTGCCGCGACACGAACACGTCGAGCGACCATTGCGGCTGGCGTTGCACGGCGATCGCGGTCAGCGGCGCCGCGAACGCGATGATCGCGCCGCGCGCGTTCCATGCGTCGGCCATGATTCCTCGCAGCAGCTCGGCCTGCGAGTACAGGAACAGGTCGTAAGCGAACAGCGCGCCGACGCCGCACACGAAGTACTTGAGCGAATCGCGGGCCGCCTCGCCGGAGTTGCGGTAGATCTGCTCCAGCAAGATCAATCCGAGCAGCGAGGTCGCGAGCCCCATGCGCGACAACAGCAACTCCGGCGGCAGAACCGTAACGCCGCGGTTTTCCAGGAACGACAGCACCGGGATGGCGAGCAGCGCGAGTATCGGAGCCGCGCGTGCCAGCCGAATCAGACCGCGCGGAGCGTTGTTGGCCGCGATCGAGCACAGCGCATACAGCCACGCACCATTGCGCAGGGTTTCCGCCACGTACAGCGGCAACATCGGCGAGCGGCCGACGAACGCCTGTCCGGCGAGCAGCAGCGCCCATGCTCCCGTGATCACACTGGCGCTGATGAGATAGACGCCTTGCGGCCGGCCGCGCCAGCTCACCATCATGAGCACGGCGAGCAGCATGAATGCAGCAGCAGCGATGCCGTAGCCGATCGCGCCGACGACGTTCACGCATCCCCCTTTGCAGCCACCTCGCCTCCGCAGCGCAGCCCTTTCACCGCGCTCCCTTGCCCCACACTATGACTTCTACCGTCTGTACGAGTATTGCTATGTAGAAGATGAGGCTATGGTTCTTTACGTAGTACAGATCGTACTGAAGCTTCTCCATCGCGTCCTGCTCCGATGAGCCGTACGGGTAGCACAGCTGTGCCCAGCCCGTGATGCCCGGCTTGATCGAATGCCGCTCGCGATAGTAGGGAATCGTTTCGTTCAGCTGCTCGACGAACTCCGGGCGCTCCGGGCGTGGCCCGACGAAGCTCATCTCTCCGCGTAGCACGTTCAGGATCTGCGGCAGCTCGTCGATGCGCGTGGTACGGATGAACGAGCCGATGCGGGTGATACGGCTGTCGTTCTTCTGCGCCCACTGCGCCTGCCCGTCGCGCTCGGCGTCCTCGCGCATGCTGCGGAACTTGAGCAGCTTGAATGGCTTCCCGTACTGCCCGACGCGCACCTGACGATACAGGATGGGCGCGCGCCAGCCGTCGCTCAGCTTGATGGCCGCCGCCGTGAGCAACATGACCGGCGCCGCGACCGCGAGCATCGCGAAGCTCGCCACCACGTCGAACAGCCGTTCGAAGATGCCGTGCGCGCGACCCTGCCGGAAACCGTCCGCGAAGATCATCCAGCTCGGGTTGAGGATGTCGAGCCTGACTTTGCCGGTCTCGCGCTCGAGGAACGTCACCAGCTCGTTGATCTCGACGCCCTCGAGGCGGCACTCGAGCAGCTGGTCCATTGGAAAGCGACGGCGGCGATCGTCCATCGCCACCACGATCTCGTCGATGCGCTGCTCCTGGCAGTAGCTCAGCAGGTCCTGGTTCGTCCGTACCAGCCGCTCGTGGTCGCGCAGCGCGGACAGCTCGTCGCCCTCGGCCGTGACGAAGCCGACGATGACGAAGCCTCGCCGGTCGGAGCGGCGCCGCAGCCTCGCGATGCTGGCTGCACGGCGCCCGGCGCCGTAGACGAGCACACGGCGCTTGAAGACATCCTCATCCACGATGAGATCGAACACGATGCGTACGACGGCGACCGCGCCGAACGAAGCGAGCGTGCTGAGCAGCAGTGCGCCGCGCTCGATACGCAGCGCCGGCAGCAGATAGACGATGACGGCGATCACCATCGCGCCACCGAGCATGCTCGCCGCCACTCGCGACAGCAGACCCGCGAGTCGCGCGCGCTGCCGTGAGTTGTACAAGCCCATCGCAGCCATGCTCACGAACATGATGCCGGCGAACAGCAGGCTATGCGGGACCCAGGGTGCCGGGTGCGGCATGGCGTGCGCCGGGCCGCTCACCGTCAGCGGCGCGATGTAGTGCAGCGCCGCAAGGAAGATTGCCCCTTCGAAGACCGCCAGAAGCGCCAGCGGCAGCTGCCAGTAATGCTGAAAGATCCGGATCGTCACGTGGTCGTCAGGTCGTTCTTGGGTGTGCCCATCGAGGTGCCAGCCGCCTGCGCCGGTCGGACCCCCGACCGCGCGTCATTGAGCAAGACGAGAACCCCTCCCGCCAGAGGCCAAAAGTCTAGTGGCTTTGCCTGGACAGCCCCGTGAAGGCAGTCACACGGATTACTGTCAAATTGGTCAAACCCCTGAATCGGCCATGATTGACAATCATTCGCATTTGTATTTACATACGCCCAACGAAGTCGAGACCCCGGAACGCCAAGATGTACGTCTGCGTCTGTCATGCGATCAGCGACCGCCAGATCCGCGAAGCGGTGGCCCGGGGTGCCGAGTCGCTGACTGAAGTGCAGGCATACCTGCCCGTGGCCAGCTGCTGCGGCCGCTGCGAGGATTCGGCGCAGGAAGTCATCGACTCGTTCATCGAATCGGCGGCGCGCCCGGTCGCTGCCTGACGGCGAGCCGCCCTTCCCGGCGGCACTGCACACCTCACACAATCAGTTGCCTGTTTCGACCGCGCTCGCCAAGATCGCGGTCTTTCGCACGTTCCCGCCGCCCGGAGCTCGAGCCATGCAAGGTAATCCGCTCGTCCTGCGTCACCTCAACGCCATCCTCAAGAACGAGCTCACGGCGATCAACCAGTACTTCCTGCACGCCCGTATGTACGACAACTGGGGGCTCGGCGAGCTCGGCGAGTACACGTACAAGGAATCGATCGACGAGATGAAGCACGCGGATCGGCTGATCCAGCGCATCCTGTTTCTGGAGGGATTGCCGAACCTGCAGGACCTGGGGAAGCTGCTGATCGGCGAGAACGTGCGCGAGGCGCTGGAGTGCGACCTGAAGCTCGAGCTGCAGGCTCATCCGGAGCTGCGCAAGGCCATCGCGGATTGCGAAACGGCGGGCGACTACGTCTCGCGCGAGCTGTTCGAGAACATCCTCGAATCAGAGGAAGAGCACATCGACTGGCTGGAGACGCAGCTGAGCCTGATCGAGCGCATCGGCATCCAGAACTACTGCCAGTCGCACATGAGCAAATCGAGCGGCGGCAGCTGATTGCGCCGGCGCTCTAGCAGACGCCGAAATCTCAGCTGACGGTCTTGCTCGCGACGGCGGACATCTGGCTGGTGACGCCCTGCCGATTGACGGCGCGCACGGCGAAGAACCAGGTTCCCGCGCTCAGATTCCCGACGACAAAGCTGTTGACCGAGGGGTTGCTCACCTGAGCCGACTGGTCCAGGTTGCTTTGGCTCTGACCGTAGGCCACTTCGTATCCCGCGAGATCGGTGAGCGCCGTGCCGTCTTCGTTCTGGGTCGGCGGCGTCCACGACAACGTCACGCTGGCCATACCGATATCCGTCACGGTGATTGCAAACGAAGCAGTCGAGGCCGAGGCCTCACCGTCCGAAACAGTGACGCGGATGTTCGAGTACGTCGCAACGTCCGCTGCATCGGGAGTACCGGAGATGCGGCCCGTGGACTGGTTGAAGCTGGCCCAAGCCGGCAGGTTGCTCACGGAGAACGTCAGCGTGTCCCCGTCCGCGTCGGACGCGCTCGGCTGGAAGCTGTAAGCCTGCCCGGCGACCACGCTCGTGCTGGGTGAGCCTTGGATCGTCGGCGCGGAGTTCGCACCGGTCGCGGGCGCCGAGGCCTGCTCCGAATCGCCGCCGCCACCGCATCCTGCGAGCGCGACCAAGGCGAAAGTCGCCAACCAGGAAGTCCCACGACCCATCTTCACTGCGCTGTGCTTCATAGGCGTAATAAAGACCAAGTTTCGTGCCAGGCGGCGCAAATCCCTGTACGACCCTAGGGTTATTCCCTTCATCGACCGCCAGGGCGCGGTCATCGTGCAGCGCGGCGTCGCGGTTCAGGAACACTTGAGCAGCCCACTACGTGAACTGGGACACGCAACTGATTGATAAGACACGCTGCGTGTCACAGTCGCGAAGAGACGACAGGCTGACAAGGCTGGGCTGACGCGGACCGGACGCAAGGACTACAACAATTATGTAATCGCCACAACCCGCATCGAGGGAAAGATGGCGTCCCCATGGGGATTCGAACCCCAGTTACCGCCGTGAAAGGGCGATGTCCTAGGCCTCTAGACGATGGGGACGCACTGAACCAGACGGCGGGCAAAAACGGCGGGACTTTGGTGGAGCTAGGCGGGATCGAACCGCCGACCTCTTGCATGCCATGCAAGCGCTCTCCCAGCTGAGCTATAGCCCCACGTGAGAGGCGCGCAATGTATGGAAGCGATCCCGCACTGTCAAGGAATGCGCTTGCTCGCGTGCCGCCTCTGCAGCGCGGCCACGCAGCGCTGCGCGGCCTGCCCGTCCCAGCGGTCCGGGCGCGATCCGGTCGGCCACCGTCCCGCGAGCACGACGTCGAGGCTCTGCGAGAGCTCGTGCGCGCCGACGAGGCGATTGGTCCCCTGCGTCACAGTGATCGGCCGCTCGGTGTTCTCGCGCACCGTCAGGCACGGAATGCCTAGATAGGTCGATTCTTCCTGCACGCCGCCCGAATCCGTGACGGCCGCGCGCGCCGATTTCACCAGGGCCATGAACTCGACGTAGCCGAGCGGCTCCGTCAGCCGAATTCCCGGCGCGGACTGCAGCGCCGACCAGAGCCCGAATTCCTCGAGCTTCTTGCGCGTGCGCGGATGCACCGAGAACAGCAGCGGCAGGCGCGCCGAAACCGACAGCATCTGCTGCATCAAATTGCCCAGTGTGCGCGCGTCGTCGACGTTCGACGGCCGGTGCAGCGTCACGACCGCGTAGCCGCCGGGCTGCAGGCCGAACTTCGCCGGCCCGGCGTCCGCTTCGATCTGCGGCCGCATCATCTCGTACGAGTCGATCATGATGTTGCCGACCCGGTCGATGCGCTCGGCCGGCACGCCTTCGCGCAGCAGGTTCTCGTCCGCGTCGGGCGACGGCGTCCACAGCACATCCGAGATCGCATCGGTCACGAGGCGGTTGATCTCCTCCGGCATGCGGCGGTCGCGGCTGCGCAGGCCCGCTTCCAGGTGCACGACCGAAATCCACATTTTCGCGGCCACCATCGCGCACGCTGCGGTGGAGTTCACGTCGCCGACGACGATGGTCCAGTCCGGCCGGTCCTGCTCGCACACCTTTTCATAGGCCGTCATGACTCCGGCAGTCTGCTGGGCGTGCGAGCCGCTGCCGACTTCCAGGTGGAAGTGCGGAGTCGGCAGCCGCAGGTCGCGAAAGAACGCGTCCGACATGTTCGCGTCGTAGTGCTGCCCGGTGTGCACGATGCGCGTCTCGCACCAGGTCTGCGCGGCGAGCGCGTGGTAGAGCGGCGCCACCTTCATGAAATTCGGGCGCGCTGCCGCGATCAGATGAATCTTGCAAGGCATCGAGTACGCTGCTCCGCGCTTCCTATTGGCGTGCTGCGTAGTCTAGCGCCCGTTGCAGGCGGTCGAGCGAGGTCGCACGTCCCAGAACTTCGAGCATGACGTCGATCGGCGGCGAGACCGCGGTGCCGGACACCGCCACCCGGATCGGCTGCGCGACCTTGCCCAGGCCGAGCTGCAGCTCCGACGCCGTCAGGTTCACGATGTCGTGAATCGCGGCGGCCCGCCAATCCGTGAGTGCTTTGAGCTTCTCCAGCACGACCGTGAGCGGCCGCACGGCTTCGCTCGTCAGGTTCTTCTTCGCCGCTTTCTCGTCGTAGCCGTGCAGCTCGGTGAAGAAGAACGTACTCTTCTCCGCCATCTCCTTCAGCGTCTTGGCGCGCTCCTGCAGGGCGCGCGCAGCGGCAGCGAGCTTGGCATCGTCATCCACGACGATACCGAGCACCGCGAGCTGCGGCTTCAGATATCGCGCGAGCAGCTCGGGCGTGGCGCGCATGATGTGCTGCTGATTGAGCCACAGCAGCTTTTCGGGATTGAACGCGGACGCCGACTTGTTGACGTCGCGTATGTCGAACAGCTCGGTCATCTCCGCCAGCGTGAAAACTTCGCGATCGCCATGCGACCAGCCGAGACGCACCAGATAGTTGAGCAGCGCCTCCGGCAGATAGCCCGCTTCGCGGTACTCCAGGACGCTGACGGCGCCATGCCGCTTCGACAGCTTCGCGCCGTCCGCGCCGAGGATCATCGGCAAGTGCGCGTACACCGGCGGCGTTGCGCCGAGTGCGCGCAGCATGTTGATCTGGCGCGGCGTATTGTTGAGGTGGTCGTCGCCGCGAATCACGTGCGTGACCTTCATGTCCATGTCGTCGACCACGACGCAGAAGTTGTAGGTCGGCGAGCCATCGGAGCGCGCGATGATCAGGTCGTCGAGCTGAGCGTTGTCGAACGCCACGTTGCCGTGAACGACGTCCTCGACGACGACGACGCCGTCGAGCGGATTGCGGAAGCGCACGACGGGATCGACGCCGGCGCGCGGCGTCGTGCGATCGCGGCACGTGCCGTCGTAGCGCGGGTTCTGCTTGGCAGCCATCTGCCGCGCACGCATCGCCTCGAGCTCTTCCTTCGTGCAATAGCAGCGATAGGCGTGACCGGACGCCAGGAACTGCTGGATCACCTCCGCGTACCGGTCCATGCGGCGCGTCTGATAGAACGGCCCTTCGTCGGCCGTCAGGCCGAGCCATTGCATGCCGTCGAGGATGACCTGCGTCGCCGCCTCGGTGGAGCGCTCCCGGTCCGTGTCCTCGATGCGCAGGATGAACACGCCGGAGTGCCGGCGCGCGTACAGCCAGGAGAACAGCGCGGTGCGCACACCACCGATGTGCAGCAAGCCGGTGGGGCTGGGTGCAAAGCGAGAACGAACGGTCATGTTGGAAGATTTGGTGGGCGGTACAGGGATTGAACCTGTGACCCCTGCCGTGTGAAAGCAGTGCTCTACCGCTGAGCTAACCGCCCGGGTCCGTATGTGCCGGCGCGCGCCGGTGCGCAAAGGGGCGGTAGTTTAGGGAGCACCGCCCGGACGGTCAACGAGCGGCGCTGCGATCAGGCCGCGTGCAGCGGCGGCGGCCGGTTCAGCAGCACCCAGTACAGTCCGAGGCTGCTCACCGCTTCGACGAACGCGCCGAACTCGACCGGCTTGCGCACGTAGCTGTTGGCGCCGAGGTTGTAGCTGGCGATCACGTCCGCGTCCTGGCTCGACGACGTGAGAACCACTACCGGGAGCGTGCGCGTGCGCTGGTCGGCCCGCAGCCGCTTGAGCACGCCGAGGCCGTCGAGCTTCGGCAGCTTCAGGTCGAGCAGAATCACCGTCGGCGCGTGCGCGACGTCGCGGCTGGCGTACTGGCCGTTGCCGAACAGGAAGTCGATCGCCTCGACGCCGTCGCGCACGACCACGATGTCGTGCGCAAGATTGTTCTTGCGCAGGCTGAGCAGCGTCAGCTCTTCGTCGTCCGGATTGTCCTCGACCAGCAGAATGTAGCGCTCGCTCATTGCCCCCCCTGGGCCTGCCTCTTGCAGTGGTGAAGCCTGGCGCGGGGATCCCATCCGGGTTTGCCCATCCGGATCGCGTCGTAAGACTGCTCGAATCCCCGCTGGGTAGCCGCCGGCTCCCTTCGCCGTGGGCGGTAGCTACGCACGGATCGTCTCGTAACGGTGAGCGCGCAGCAAGCCGGTAAAGCCCGCGATTGGCTGCGGGCTCGCACCCTGAAACAGGGCTGCATACAGCCGGTTGCGGGCGCGTTGCTAGGTCTTTGGCCCTAGTGCGCGTCTTCGCCGCCGATCATCTGCAGCAGCTCGGCCGTGCGCGCTTGCATCAACGCCGCGTCGCCGCGGCTCTCGACGTTGAGCCGGATCAGGGGTTCGGTGTTCGAGCTGCGCAGATTGAAGCGCCAGCGGTCGAACTCGATCGACAGACCGTCGGTGAAATCGACCGAGCTGGAGCCGGGCTGGTAGTGCGCCTGCACGCGCTGGATGGTCGCCTGCGCGTCCGCGACCTTGCGATTGATCTCGCCGCTCGCGGGGAAGCGCACGATGCGCTCGCCGACGAGCTCGGAGAGCCGCTTGCCGGATTCGCACAGCAACTGCGTCACGAGCAGCCAGGGTATCTGGCCGCTGTCGCAATAGCCGAAGCGGCGGAAGTAGTGATGCGCGCTCATCTCGCCGCCGTAGGCCGCGTCCGCATCGCGCATCACGTCCTTCATGAAAGCGTGGCCGGACTTGGACATCACCGCCTTGCCGCCGAGCGACTCGACCATGTCGAGCGTCGCCCAGGTGAGGCGCGGATCGTGCACGATGCGCGCGCCCGGCTCGCGCTTGAGGAATACCGAGGCGAGCAGGCCGACGATGTAGTAGCCCTCGATGAACGCCCCGCTCTCGTCGAACAGGAAGCAGCGGTCGTAGTCGCCGTCCCAGGCGACGCCGCAATCGGCGCCGTGCTTGCGGATCGCCTCGATCGTCGCGACGCGGTTCGCCTCCAGCATCGGATTCGGCACGCCGTTCGGGAACGTGCCGTCGGGCGCGTGATTGATCTTGACGAACTCGAACGGCAGGTGCGGCTCGAGCTGGTCGACGACCAGTCCGGCGCCGCCATTGCCGGCGTTCACCACGATCTTGAGCTTCTTGAGTTTCGGCCGGTCGAGATACGACAGCAGATGCTCGATGTACTTGCCGCGCACGTCGAGCTCGAGGCGCCGGCCGGGCTGCGCGGCGCGCGAGTACACGCCGGCTTCCGCGATGCGCTGGATGTCCTTCAGGCCGGTGTCGCCGCTGATCGGCCGCGATTGCTGGCGCACGAACTTCATGCCGTTGTAGTCGGGCGGATTGTGGCTGGCGGTCACCATGATCCCGCCGTCCATGCCTTCGTTGAACGTGGCGAAGTACACGCCCTCGGTGCCGCACAGGCCGATGTCGTAGACGTCGACGCCGGAATCGTTGAGGCCGCGCGTCAGCGCGCCGCACAGCTCGCTGCTCGACAGGCGGATGTCGCGCCCGACCACGACACGCTTGGGCTTGAGGAATTCCGCGTACGCACGCCCGATGCGATACGCGACGTCCGGGTTCAGCTCGGCAGGAATGCGGCCGCGATAGTCGTAGGCCTTGAAGCCCGTGATGGCTGCCATGCTCTAACCTGTCTGGCCTTCGCGGCCGTAGCGGTCCTCGAAGCGCACGATGTCGTCTTCGCCGAGATAGGTGCCGGACTGCACCTCGATGATGTGCAGCGGGATCTTGCCCGGATTCTCGATGCGGTGCTTCGTGCCGAGCGGAATGTAAGTGGACTGGTTCTCCTCCAGCAGGAACGTCTGCTCGCCACGCGTGATGCGCGCGGTGCCGGCGACCACGATCCAGTGCTCGGCGCGGTGATGATGCATCTGCAGCGACATCGAGGCGCCGGGCTTGACGGTGAGCCGCTTCACCTGGAAGCGCTCGCCGTTGTCGATGCTGTCGTAGCTGCCCCACGGGCGAAACACTTCGCGATGCAGGGAAGTTTCATAGCGCCCCTGCTTCTTCAGCTGCGCGACCAGTTCTTTGACGTCCTGCACGCGGCTCTTCGGCGCGACCAGCACCGCGTCCTTGGTCTCGACCACCACGTGATCCTCGAGCCCGACTGCCGCGACCAGCCGACTCGTCGACTGCAGGTAGCAGCCCTGCGTGTCGACCGTCAGCACGTCGCCGATCCGCACGTTACCGCGCTCGTCGCCGGCGATCGCCTCGTACAGCGCGGACCAGGAACCGACGTCGCTCCAGCCGGCGTCGAGCGGCACGACGACGCCGTGCTGCGTCTTCTCCATGACCGCGTAGTCGAAGGAATCGCTCGGGCCCGCTCCGAACTCCTTCGCGGGCAGGCGCATGAAATCCAGGTCGCGCTTCGCGGCCGTGTACGCCTGCGCGCACGCGTCGTAGATCGCGGGCGCGAGCTTGCGCAACTCTTCCAGCACAGTCGAGGCGCGGAACATGAACATGCCGCTGTTCCAGAAGTACTCGCCCGACTCGACGTAGCGCTGCGCCGTCGCGAGATCCGGCTTCTCGACGAACTGCGCGATCGGGAAAAACGCCGCGCTGCCCGTCGGGCCGCCGGAGCGCCGGATGTAGCCGTATCCCGTTTCGGGCTTGGTCGGCACGACACCGAACGTCACGAGCTTGCCCCCTTCTGCCGCCTTGCGGCCGGCTGCCACGGCAGCCTGAAACGCGCGCACGTCGCGGATCACGTGATCCGCCGGCAGGATGAGCAGCACGGGATCGGACTGCGCTCGCCCGGCTGGGGCTTCCGCCACTGCAGCCATGGCAGCGATCGCCACTGCAGGCGCGGTGTTGCGCCCGACCGGTTCGAGCAGAATGGCCTGCGCCTGAATGCCGCGCTCCAGCAGCTGCTCGGCGACCAGGAAGCGATGACTCTCGTTGCATACAACGATCGGCGCGCCGACGTCCGTCACGCCCGCGAGGCGGGCCAGCGTCTCCTGCAGCATCGTGCCGCGGCCGACGAGCGGCAGCAGCTGTTTCGGATAGAGCTCGCGCGACAGCGGCCACAGGCGCGTGCCCGAGCCGCCGGAAAGAATGACCGGAATCAACATACGCTGTCGCCCCGCCCGATGGCGTAGTACTTCAACCCGAAACGCTTAACGAATGCGGGGTCGTAGAGGTTGCGGCCGTCGAAAATGACCGGGTGCGCGAGCTCGCTCTTGATCGTGTCGAAGTCCGGGCTGCGGAACTCCTGCCACTCGGTCACGATCGCGAGCGCATCGGCGCCCCGCAGCGCTTCGCTCGAGCTCTTGACCAGGACCAGGTCGTCGCCGCGTTCCCCGTAGATGCGCGCCGCTTCCTCGCACGCGACCGGATCATAGGCGCGCACCTTGGCGCCCGCTGCCCACAGCCCTTCGATGAGCGTGCGGCTCGGCGCCTCGCGCATGTCGTCGGTGTTCGGCTTGAACGCGAGACCCCACAACGCGATCGTCTTGCCCTCGAGCTTGCCGTCGAAGTGCCGGTTGAGCTTGTCGAGCAGCAGCGACTTCTGCCGGTTGTTGACCGCTTCGACCGCGTTCAGCAGCTGCGCATCGAACGAATGATCGCCGGCGCTGCGCGCCAGCGCCTGCACGTCCTTCGGGAAGCACGAGCCGCCGTAGCCGCAGCCCGGATAGATGAAGTGATAACCGATGCGTGGATCGGAGCCGATGCCGAGACGCACCTTCTCGATGTCGGCGCCCATGCGCTCCGCGAGGTTCGCCAGCTCGTTCATGAAGCTGATCTTGGTGGCGAGCATGGCATTCGCGGCGTACTTGGTGAGCTCCGAGGAGCGCACATCCATGACGATCATGCGCTCGCGGCTGCGCGTGAACGGATCGTAGAGCGCCTTGAGCAACTCCGCGGTACGCGGGTTGTCGGTGCCGACGACGATACGGTCCGGCTTCATGAAGTCGGCGAGCGCGGCGCCTTCCTTGAGAAATTCCGGATTCGAAACGACATCGAACTCGATGTGCGAGCCGCGCGCCTTGAGCGTGCTGTCGATCTTCGCGCGCACCTTGTCGGCAGTCCCGACCGGGACGGTCGACTTCGTGACCACGACGCGGTACTCCGTGACGTTGCGTCCGATCGACTCGGCCACGGCGAGCACGTATTTGAGATCGGCCGAGCCGTCCTCGTCGGGCGGCGTGCCGACCGCAATGAACTGGAACAGGCCGTGCTTGACGCCTTCGGCCGCGTCGGTCGTGAAGTTGAGGCGCCCGGCCGCGAGGTTCTTCTTCAGCAGCTCATCGAGTCCCGGCTCATAGATCGGCGACTCGCCGCGCTTGAGCATCTCGACCTTGCGCTGGTCGACGTCCACGCACAGGACGTTGTTACCGACCTCGGCGAAACAAGCGCCGGTGACCAATCCCACGTAACCGGAGCCGAAGATGGTGAGACGCATATGTAACTGGCTGGACGAAAAGGAAAAAGGGACCGGAGATTAGCCGAGGGCGGCGACCGGAGTAAAGGAATACGAGCATGGGAATGCGCTGGGCCAGGCGCCATGGCCAAACGCGCCGCCCGCGGCGGACGTCCTGTCCGCCGCGGGCATTGGGTCGAGGAATGAAATCGCGCGGGCCGTCCTTGTCCGCTGACGGGAGAGTAGCGGGTCGGACAGAGGCAGCGACTACGTAGAAACTGCGCGTTCGCGCAGCAAATCTGCAGCTAACGCTGCTTCCAGAGAGTCCAGTACTTGCCGGTCACCGTGCCGTCGTCCAGGCGGCCGGTTTCACGGCGCGGGATGACGAGGCCGCTGCCAAAAATGATGTGATAACCCACACCGAGCACGATCCAGCCGCAGAACAGCCAGCCATCGGCGATGTCGTTCAGATACGCGCCGACGCCGATTGCAGCGAACACGCTCGACCCGAGCAGCACGACCTGCGCGACTTCGCGCGATGTGAAGCCGAACCGACGCAGCACATGGTGCAGATGCTCGGAGTCGCCATGGAACGGCGAGACGCCTTGCGACACGCGACGGGCCATGCTGCTGAAGAGATCGTAGAGCGGCAGCGCGAAGACCCAGAGCGCGACGACCGGACTGATCACGCGGCTCGGGCCCTGCGACAGCTCGGTGCTGAGCCACGCAAGCGAAAAGCCGAGCATCGTGCTGCCGGCATCGCCCATGAAGGCGCGCACGTTGCGGGTGCGTTTGGACGGCCAATTGAAAATCAGGAATCCCAGGATGCAGCCAGCGAGCCCGAGCACAAGCGGCAGGTAGCTGAACGCGCCTCCCATGATGCAGGCAAACCCGAGGAATACCAGCGCAATCAGCGCCTGGATTCCCGCTACGCCGTCGCTGCCGTCGAACATGTTGAAGGCATTCACGGCCGTCAGCACGATCATGATCGTGAACGGAATGCCGCCCCAGCCGAGCGCGACCACATCACCGAAGAACGGCCGACCGAGATCCGCGACGGACACGTCCGCGCCCGCCACCATCAGCAGCGCAGCGCACATCTGCGCCATGAAACGCACCAGCGCCGGCAGATCGTAGCGATCGTCGAGCGCACCGATGAACACCAGCAGCGCGAGCGCCGTCAGGAAGAATGGAAACCCGCTGATTGCAGAGTGACTGTACAGCGCGCCGATGATCAACCCGCCCATCATGGCAAGGCCGCCGGTCACGGGCACTTCGCCGATGTGCATCTTGCGGCCGCCTGGCCGATCGATCAGCCCGATGCCGCGGGCCACCGGCCGCAGCGCAAACATGAAGAGCATCGTGACGAGCAACGGTAATCCGAGGTACACGATTACGTGTGGCATGATCTTCCAGCGTCCCTTATTTCCTGCAACCGCTCAGGTGCCCTTCTTCTTGTTGTTCGCCGGGTCGAAGAATGGCCGACGAACTGGAACGGGTTGCGAACCGACCTTTCTAGATTTCCGTACAAACGGTGATTCGGGCGTGGACTATACATGGCGTAATACGCGAGCACTAGTGCGAAAGTGCGTCGTGTTGCCCACCAGCGACATGCTTTTACAAAGCGATTACAAAGATGACCGTCAGCTGAACACGACGTGCAATCACTGCTTGGAAAGGCTCGCACGTGGTCGCACATGGCTTCTTAGAACGCTCGACTTCGCCCGCAGGTTCACCCATGGCCAGGCCGATCGCTAACGAAACGCATGGGAGTGGAGATTAGTTGACGCGCAGCTGCAGGACATGCGTGAAGCGGGCAGCCAGCGTGTCGTCGGCAAACCTGCGATCGAGGATCGCGCGCAACGCGTGCACGACGCCTATGTTGCGCTGCTCGTTGCCAACATCAGCGGAACGAACTTCTCCGGAAACTCGTACGGACCGTAGTTCGTCGAGCAGCTGGTCGTCGTGACGGGAGCCCGTCGGCGTGATGCCAGGACGCCGCCCTGCTGATGACGAGCAGCCGCTTCGCCTCGATCATTTTGCTTTCAGCCGGCTGCTGCTGCATCCGACAGGCCGAGCGCGTTCATGATCCGTTCGGGCATTTGCTTCAGCGGAAACTCCGCAGGCAGCGCCTGCCTGGGATAGCCGGTATCGAGAAAGTATCCGACGCCGTCGTGCTCACCATTCTTCAGGGCCACGAACGAAACCTGGTCGCGAAGCCCGGCATACTCGCGCTGCTCGATACGGAAGCGGAACTCGGCGGTGATCTCCCGCGGATAAGTGAGCATGACGAACAGGTCGGTGCCGCGGTTGTCGACTTCGAACAGCGGCTTGCCGTCCAGCGCCTGCGCCTGCGCGAGGCGCTCGCCGGCAAGGCGCGCCATCTGCGCATCCGCGCACGCCACCAGAAAGTCGCGCGACATCCGCGGCTCGACTCGCACGAATGGCACGCCGATGCTGCGCAGGAAAGCGTCGTGCTCGCGCAGGCGCCAGTAGAAGGTTCGCTCGTCGTGTGGAACCTGGTGCAGACCGGTTGCCAGCATCAGCCGCGCCGGAACGGCGCGACGCAGCTGCCCGATGATCGTGTCGTAGAGTCGATAGGATTCCAGCACCGGGTCGTCCCCTGTGGCGACGTACCACGGCGGATTGCGATGCGGGCCCTCGTAGGGGGCCGCGCAGTACATGTAGTGGTGCTGAATGTGCGCCGCCGCGTTCACGAACAGGCTCGCAAAATGCGGTCCCGTGCGCAGCAGCTCGCTGATGAACACATCGGCGAGCAGCAAATCGAGGAACAACGCGCGCCGCCACGACCGGCCGATCGAGCCGAGCGCGAGTTGCGCGTAGCGCGGGTAGTTTTCCAAGCGCGCGTAGCGCACGACACCGCCGAGCAGTCCGAGCAAAGATCCAGCGGTCAGCCGCGCGCTGGCATTCTCGTTCAC
>DATEML010000010.1:0-6136 GCA_035275585.1 Steroidobacteraceae bacterium
CGCGCGCTTCGTCATCGAGCCGGGCATCCGCTTTCGCGGCGAGGTCGGCGAGCAGGCCACGCTGTTCCTGTACGACCCGTCCGGCAACGCGCTCGAGTTCAAGGCTTTCAAGGACCCGTCGCGGCTGTTCGCGAAATAGCCCACCGGAGACTGCTCCATGTCGACGTCTCTTCCACCGGTGCGACGCATCGTCACGGGCATCGACGCCAACGGCCGGTCGTACATCGCCGAAGACGGTGTCTCGCCCGCGATGATGACGATGCAGGGACGCGAGGGGTACCGGAACAACAACCTCTGGCGCACCGTCGGCAGTCCAGCGCCGGTCGCAGCTGCCGACACCGTGCTCGAGCATCGCGGCGTGCTCCCGCCGCAGGGCGGCACAGTGCTGCGCGTGATCGACATCCCGCCCGAAGAGAAGGATCCCGAGCTGCACCGGCGGCAGACCGAAGCGGTGTTCGCCGCGATGTTCGCGGATGCGAAGCACGATGCGTCGCACGCGCGCCATCCCGGCATGCACGTGACCGATACGATCGACTACGCGATCCTGTTGCAGGGCGAGCTGGTAGCGATCATGGACGAAGGCGAGACCGTGATGCGCGCTGGTGACATCCTGATCCAGCGCGGCACCAATCACGCCTGGGCGAATCGTTCCGGCGCGATCGCGCGCATCGCGTTCATCCTGGTGGACGGCCGCAGATAGCGTCAGCGCGCGAGCTCGAACTTGCCTTTCGTTCGCTGCACGCTAGGGCGTGCGGCCATGGCATCGAGCCACGCGAGCAGGCGCGGGTGCGCCGACAATGTATCGCGCCCTTCTTCCGTCATCGAGAAATACAGGAGGATCGGCAACGCGTGCAGGTCGGCGAGCGTGACTGCGTCGCCGGCAAAGCAGCGGTTGCTTCCCAGGATCTCGTCGAGCGCGCGGCAGCAGGTGCGAGACTTCGCGAGCGATGCGGCGACGATGTGCTCGTCAGGCGCGATGCCTTCCTCCGGCGCAACGATCCGCGCAGCGAACACACCCCAGATCATCGGCCGATACGCATACGAATCGACGATGCCGATGACCTGGTTCATGCGCGCCCGCGCGCGCGGGTCCTGCGGCTGCAAATGCGTGCCTGCAAACGCTTCGTCGACATAGCGAGTGATGGCGCCGGTTTCGTAGAGCAGGAAGCCGTCGTGCGCGAAGGCCGGAATGCGGCCGAACGGCTGACGTTGCAGATGCTCGGCAGGCACGCCGGCCGGACCGAAGATCTCGACTTCCTCGAACGTGTAACGGACGCCCTTTTCTTCGAGCGCGAGCCGCACGATGCGTGTGTACACGCTGCGGCTGAGGCCGTAGAGAACCGGATCGATCACCGGCAGGTGACGGTCACGTCCGCGGCGTCGGACTTGTCGAGCACGCCGCGCCCGTTGCTGACGGTACAAACCTGGTTCGCAGGCTGATTGCTGATCGTGAGGTCGTACGGCGTACCGTCCGGCAGCGAGGCCGGCAGCAGGAACTTGCCGTTCGCGGCGATTTGCAGCTTCTCGCCGTTGCTCTGCAGCTCCAGGCCCTGGCCTTGCAGCCCCGAAACCGTGCCGCCGACGCCGAGGCCGACAGTGAGGCAGTTGACGGTGATATTCGTGACATTGGTGTCGCTGACCACACCGCTGCCGTCGAACACGCGACAGATCTGCAACGGCCGGCTCGGCGGGCTTTGCACGGTGACATTGTACGGCCGTCCGCTGACCACGGCGGTCGGAAACGTGAAAGGTCCGTCGGCCGTCGGGCTGAAAAAATCGCTGCCATTGTTTGCGAGGACCAGGCCCGAGCCCCTCAGTCCGCTGAGCGTGCCGCCGATCGTGAACTCGCGCGTCACGCACGTGATGACGACGTTCTCGACGTCGGCATTTGCGACGGAGCCTGCGCCGTTCTGTACCGAGCACGCCTGTGGCGGACTCGCCGGATGCGTCTTGACCGTAACGTTGTACGGCGAGCCGCTCGGAATCTTGGTGGCAAACGCGAAGCCGCCGTCCGACTGCACGCCCACGTCGTCGCCGCCGTTGTTCTGAAGCACGAGACCGGGACCTGCCAGCCCGCTGACCGTGCCGCGGATGGTGAAGGCATTGGTCGCGCAGCTCACTTTGACCGTGCGCACATCGCCCCCGCCGACCGTTCCACTGGCGTCAGCGACAGTGCAGGTTTGCGAGGGACCATTCGGCTGAGTTGCGACGGTGACCTCGAACGTACTGCCGTTGGCGACCGGCGTGGCGAACGTGAAGCTGCCGTTCGATGCGATCGCGAGGTCGTCGGCGCCATTGTTGCGCAACACGAGGCCGCTGCCCGCGAGTCCCGACACCGTGCCACCGACGCTGGCCGTGCCCGTGCCACAGGTGACGCTCACGCTCGTGACGTTCGTGGCTGGCGCGGTGCCGTTCGCATTCGCGACTGAGCACGTCTGGGCCGGGCCGGCCGGTTGCGTGAGAACAGTGATGTTGTACAGCGAGCCGGCGTCGACCGCGGTCTTGAAGCTGAAAGACCCGTTGGCGCGCACGGCGAGATCGTCGCCGCCGTTGTTCTGCAGGATCAGGCCCGCGCCCGACAGCCCGGCGACCGTGCCGCCGATCGTGACCTTTCCCGGTTGCTGCTGCTGACCGCCGTCCGAGTCTTCCAGGCTGCCGCGGCCGTTCGAGCACGCGACGAGCCCCAGTAGGAATACCGGGACACTCCAGGCACGCAAGCAGCGCCATACCATCGTCATCGTTATCGTTTCCAGTCGGCTGTTCCGGCCAGAGGGATACTGACGAGGCGGGTAAATTGTTCCCTGTAGATATGCTGTAGGTCGACCTACGCGCCGCGCAGCGTGTCATACACCGCGTTGCGCAGTTCGATCGGGAGGCGGCCGATCATCCCCTCCAGCGCGGTGTTCGTGAGCAGAGCGCAGCTGAGTTGCGCGGTTGGATCAACGAACCACGAGTGACCATACACTCCGCCCCACCGCCAGGTGCCTGGTGATTGCGGCGTCTCGGCCGCCTGCGGATCGCGCAGCACAGCGCCGCCGTAGCCGAAACCGAAGCCGGGCAACGGACCCTCGAACGCGCCGATCTGGTCGGTCATAACAGCGCGCGTGAGCTCGACAGGAAGAATGGGCGCCCCGCCCTTGCGCATGCATTCGATGAAACGCAGCGTGTCCGGCGCCGAGCCGACCATCCCAGCGCCGCCCGAAGCGTACGAGCGCTCGTCGAACGCGCGCGACGGCGAATAGGAAATGCCGGCACCGGTTGCATACGGCACGATCTGCGGATCGCTCATGAGCTGCGGCGGCGAGCCATCGACATAGGGCGCAGCGAGGCGCGCGCGATCGACAACGCGGAACGCCGTATCGCGCATCGACAGCGGACCGGTGACGAGCTCCTCGACGATGGACGGCAACGTGCTTCCGGCGGCGCGCTCCAGCACGGCGCCGAGCACGTCGATCGCAAGCGAGTACTGCCACGCCGTGCCGGGCTTGCGCAGCAGCGGCACGCTCGCGAGACGCCGCAGATTCTCGGCGAGCGACAGTCCCGGTTGATCCATACCGTCGGAAACGTTCGCGCGGTGATAGGGCCCGTCGGGCGGCTCCTGAAGACCGGGATACGTACGGCTTCGTAATCGACGACAGCCGAAACAGCGTGTCGATGCGCATCGGCCGCTGCGTCTCGCGTTCGGCCCGACCGACAGCGCGCTCGCAAACCAGCGAGCCTTCGTGCGCCACCAGGAACACTGCGCCGACGACGCGTTGCTCCGTTAGCGCCGCGTCGAGGATGCTATCGATGCGCGCTGACAGCGCCGCAGAGAACTTAGTTGATTGCATGCCACCGTCCTTCCGTTAAATCAGACTCAGTCTTCCATAGGCCAAAGTCCCCGGGACACGCTCCGGGTTCTTTCGCACTTCCCGCGACTGCCGCGCGTGCCTAGAATGCGCGCACAACTACAAAGTACAGCGGGTGCAGGAAGCCGCCATGCGTCACCTATCTCTCTGGTTCTGCGCGTTCTGTGTGTTCTCCTGGGCCGGAGCGTTTGCGCAAACGCCCCCGCCAGCGCCCGCGGGTGGGCCGATCCCGCTCGAGGCCTTCACGAAGTTCGACGAGTTCAGCGGCCTGAAGATCTCGCCCGACGGCGAGTTCATCGCCCTGCGGACCGGCAAGTACGGCCGCTCGGCGCTGCTGTTCGTCGACATCAAGAACAAGAAGATCGTCAGCGGCATCCGCGCACCCGAGAACGGCGAGATCGACTCGTACTACTGGGTCTCGAAGACGCGGCTGATCTACACGATCGCCGAGCGTTCGCCGGGGCTGATGCAGCCCGCGTCGACCGGCGAAATCTACGCGATCAATCGCGACGGCGGCTCCACCCGCCAGCTGTATGGCTATCGCGCCGAGGAGAGCTCGCTGGATACGCGCCTGGCGACGCGCAAGGCCAGCTACGCGAGCCCGGAGCTGCTGAGCACGCTCAAGAATGACGATGACCACATCCTCATCGCGGAGTATCCGTGGCGCAACGCGGGCGCCGTCTGGGTGTACAACCCGGACGCGAAGCCGCTCATCTCACGCCTCGAGGTCTTCAGCGGCAAGAAGCAGCAGCTCGACATGGCGCCGCTGGCTGGCGCACAGCTGCTGCTGGATCACGACGACAACGTGCGCTTTGCGCTCGGCCTGAACGAGCGCCAGAAGGTTGCCGTGAGCTGGAAGCCGCAGCCAAAAGCCGCATGGACGAGCTTCGAGCTGGAAGGCTTCCGCGACGAGAGCGTAGTGCCGCAGCGCTTCAGCCTCGACAACCGCTCCGTGTACCTGACGGGCGTGCGCGAGGGCGAGAAGTTCGACGCTCTGTATCGCCTCGATCTGGAGACGAAGCAGCTGGAAAGGGTGCATGCGTTCCCGGACGCGGGCGTGGACGGCGTCATCACGGATTTTACCGATCGCGAGATCATCGGCGTGACCGGCTACGGCGAACGGCAGACCGACTACTGGCTGCTCCAGGACAATCCGGCCGCGCAGACGTACCAGGCGCTGCAGCGCGCATTCCCACAGCAGCGCGTCACCGTGACCAGCAATACCGACGACGGCCGGCTGGTGGTCGTGTTCGTCGATTCAGACGTCAACCCCGGCGACTACTACCTGTTCGATACCGTCAGCAAGCGCGCCGACTTCCTGCGCGCCGGACGCATCTGGATCGAGCCCAAGCAGATGCGGCCGAAGGAGCCGATCGCGCTCAAGGCGCGCGACGGACTGGAGTTGCATGGCTACGTGACGCGCGCGGCCGGCGACGGCTCGCACCCCATGGTCGTACTGCCCCACGGCGGCCCGCACGGCATTCGCGACTCGTGGGAATTCGATTGGGAAGTGCAGTTGCTGGCGAGTCGCGGCTACTCGGTCCTGCAGCTGAACTACCGCGGCAGCGGCGGCTACGGCATGGATTTCCAGCGCGCCGGGTATCACGAGTGGGGCGGCAAGATGCAGGACGATATTGCCGATGCAACGCGTTGGGCAGTCGAGCAGAAGATCGCGCCGGCCGATCGCATTTGCATCTATGGCGCCAGCTACGGCGGCTTCGCGGCGCTGATGAGCGCCGCCCGCGAGCCGGACCTGTACCGGTGCGCAATCGGCTATGCGGGCGTCTACGATCTCGAGCTGATGTACAAGTCGGGCGACGTTCCCGATTCACGCCAGGGCGTCGCCTACCTGGAGCGCGTGCTGGGCACCGACGTTGGACAGCTGCGGGCACAATCGCCGAGCTTCAACGCGCAGAACATCAAGGTGCCCGTCCTGCTGATCCACGGCAAAGCGGACTGGCGCGCAGACTACGAGCAGGCACAGCACATGAAAGCGGCGCTGGAAAAGAGCCAGAAGAAGGTCGAGTGGCTGGTGCTCGGCCGCGAGGGCCACGGCATCTACGATGAGGAATCGCGCAAAGAGGTGTACGAGCGCATCCTGCAGTTCCTCGACGCGAACCTCAGCGCGCGCGCTGGAACTCCATGACGCCGTCGTCGACGCGTCCGTAACGCAGCATCATGATGTCGAACGCGTAGTTCTGATGCAGCTTCCACGGCAGGCGCGAGCCCTGCTTCGGCAGCTTGTGGAGCGAGCGCTGCACGTAACCGGACGAGAAATCGATCCACGG
>DATEML010000011.1:0-16277 GCA_035275585.1 Steroidobacteraceae bacterium
GCTCTGCCCGGCGCAGCATCTCCTGAGCGGCGCGGCGCGTGAACGTCAGCAACAGAATTCGTTCGGGTGCAACGCCCTTGAGCAACAAGTGCGCCACGCGATGAGCGAGGGTGTTCGTCTTGCCCGTGCCGGCGCCCGCGATGATGAGCAGCGGCCCGGCCGAGAACCCGGCGCTGCTCGGCGCACCGTACGTCGCGGCGCGATATTGGGCGGGATTCAGGCGCTCCGCGAAGAGGTCGACCGGCGCATTCTGGACGTGTGCATTCATGGGCGCGATCATGGCCGAAAACTGTATAAAAAAACAGAAGTACAATGCGCGCTCGCTGCGTGGGAGAGACGACAACAATGAGCTCGATCAATAGGTGTCTGCGCCTGGGTATCGCCGTCCTGGCCGGGTGTGCGTTCGCCGCAGTTCAAGCAGCCGAGGCGCCTCTCAGCGCAATTCGCGCCGGCCGCCTCGTCGATGTGACGAACGGCCGCGTCGTCACCGATCAGGTGATTCTGGTGCGCGGCGATCGCATCGAAGCCGTCGGCGCGCCCGATGCCGTGACGATTCCCGCGGGAACGAACGTCATCGACCTGAGCGCGTACACGGTGCTGCCGGGGCTGATCGACGCCCACACGCACATCACTTCGGATCCGACGCTGCCGCCGTTCTTCGGCTATGGAATGTCAGTGCCGAGAATTGCGCTGAAGGGCGCGGCCTATGCGCAGAAGACTCTGCTCGCCGGATTCACCACGATTCGCGACGTGGGCGCGATCAGCTACACCGACGTCGCAGTGCGCGATGCGATCAACGACGGCGAGATTCCCGGCCCGCGCATCCTCGCCTCCGGACCGGCGCTCGGCATCACCGGCGGACACTGCGACGACAACATGCTCGCGCCGGAATTCGATCATTCCGCCGAAGGGGTCGCCGATGGCATCGTCGGCGTGCGCAAAGCGGTTCGCCGCAACATCAAGTACGGCGTCGACGTCATCAAGTTCTGCGGCACCGGCGGTGTGTTCTCCAAGGGCGACACGCCCGGCGCGCAGCAGTACACGTTCCAGGAAATGCAGGCGCTGATAGAAGAAGCGCACATGGCGAGCCGCAGGGTCGCAGTTCACGCGCACGGCGCGGCCGGAATCAAGACCGCGATCCGCGCGGGCGTGGACACCGTCGAGCACGCGAGTCTCATCGACGACGAGGGCCTGCAGCTCGCGAAGAAGGCGGGCGTCTACCTGACGATGGACATCTACAACACCGACTACACGCAGTCGGAAGGGCCGAAGCGCGGCGAGCTGGAGGAATTCCTGCGCAAGGACCGCGAGCTGGCGGAGGTGCAGCGGGAGAATTTCCGCAAGGCCGTGAAAATGGGCATCAAGCTCACGTTCGGCACCGACGCGGGCGTTTATCCGCACGGCGACAACGCGAAGCAGTTCGCCATCATGGTTCGCTACGGCATGACGCCGATGCAGGCGATGCAGGCGGCCACGCTCAACAGCGCCGATGCGCTCGGCCTCAGGAACAAAACGGGTGTGATCGCGACCGGACTTGCGGCCGACATCATCGCGGTGAAGCGCGACCCGCTCGCTGACATCCGAGCGCTCGAGCAGGTCGACTTCGTGATGAAGGCGGGGCAGGTCTACAAGTCGCCGTGACCCGGGGGAATCCCGCGGGAGACTCATCGCGCGGTGATTTCGGCGCGCGGTGGTTGCAGGTACTTACCGTGCCAGTCGAGGTAACGCTGCATGCGCTCGCGCAGGTAGCTCGGCTTCGTCAGTCCGTGGAACTGGTCGGGATAGATCACCAGCTGCGTCTCCACGCCGAGACTGCGCAGCGCCTGGTACATCTGCTCCGAGTTCAGCAGCGGCACGTTGAAGTCGCTCGAGCCGCACTGAAACAGCGTCGGCGTCTTGATGCGGTCCGCGTGCAGGAACGGATAGGAGAGACGCAGCCACGTATCCGTGTTCTTCCACGGCGTGCCCAGCTCCGCTTCGTACTCGCGGACGTACATGTCGGTGCCGTACCCCGCGAGGATATTGGAGATCGATGCGCCGCTGGTCGCCGACTTGAAGCGTGTGTCCTTGGCGATCACGTAGTTCGTCAGGATGCCGCCGTAGCTCCAGCCGCCGACGCCGAGCCGCTCCGGATCGGCGACGCCTTGCTTGACGGCGTAGTCGACGGCACCTAGCACGTCCTCCACGTCCTTGTTGCCCCAGTCCGCGTAGATCGCCGTCGCGAACGCTTCGCCGCGGCCGGAGCTGCCGCGCGGATTCACGCCGAGCACCACGTAGCCGTATGACGCGAAGATCTGCCAGCTCAGGGTGAACGAGCTCGCGTACTGCGATACCGGTCCGCCGTGGATCCACAACAGCGTTGGATAGCGACGCCCCGGCATGTAGTCCGGCGGCTTGACGATGAAGCCGTTGATGCGCGTGCCGTCCTTCGAGGCGTACGAAATCTCTTCGGTGCTGCCGAGCTTCACTGCGCCGAGCCACTCGTCGTTGTGATGCGTGAGACGCCGATAGCGGTTGTCAGCGAACGCGTAGACGGCTTCCGGCGCTTCGACGATGCCGTCGAGCACCGCGATGCGCTCCTTGCCTCCGACATCGAACGCGCTGGTCTCGCGACGGCCGTCGACGAGGCGCTCGATGCTGTTGCTGCCTGTTTCGATGCGCGCGAGGTGCTGGTTGCGATCGTCTTCGACCAGGAAGTAGATCGAGCGACCGTTGTGCGCCCATACAGGCGACATGACGTTGCGGTCCAGCGCGCGCGTCAGGATGCGCGGCTCACCGCCGTCTGCGGACACCACCGCCAGGTGATGCGTCGAGTAATAGATGAGCTTCGGATCGCCGGCGGTGACGAACGCGAGCTCGCGCCCGTCCGGTCGCCAGCTCGGCGGCGCCATCGACGACGAGTCGCCGCTGTCGCCCTGGAATTTCGTCAGCAGCTTCGGCGTGGCGCCGGGCTGCGGCGCGATGACGTACAAGCCGAAGTCGCTATTGCGATCCGGGTCGTCGCCGCGCTTGCTGAAGAAGGCGATCTGCCGTCCGTCCGGCGACCACGACGGCCAGCCCTCGTCGTAGCGGCCCGGCGTCAGGAGCTCCGCCTGGCGGGTCGCGACGTCGAACACATATAAATGCTGGCGCTGGTTGCCGAGATAGCCGGTCTCGTCCTCCTTGAAGTAGTAGCGGTCGATGACGATCGAGGGCGGTGTCTTGTCCTCCTCGCCTTTCTTCTTCTTGTGCGGATCCTCGTCGGCAACGATCAGCGCGAGTCGCTTGCCGTCGGGTGACCAGGCGTACTCGACCACGTCGCCGTTGAAACCGGTGAGCGGGCTCGCCTCGCCGCCGGTGCGATCGAGCAGCCACACCTGTTCGGGCTCCTCGTCGCCGCCGCGCGCCGTGAGGAACGAGATGTACTTGCCGTCCGGGCTCCAGCGCGGCGTGCTCTCGCTGTGCTCCGACTGAGTGAGCTGCAGCTGGCGCGTGCCGTCCCAGCTCGCCATCCACAGATGCGTGATGCGCTTGTCCTTGACGGGATCCGTGGTGCGCACCGTGTACGCGACCCATTCGCCGTCCGGCGAGACTTGCGGATCGCCGAGCTCGCGCAGAGCGTTGATGTCATCCGCCGTCAGCGTGCGCCGCTCTGCGGCGGCAGCGACCGTCGCGGACAGCAGGGACACGAGCAGCAAGGCAAATACGGGTGAGCGCATTGGATTATTCGGCCTTCTTGCGGAAGCGCAGCACGAAGCGATCGGTGCTCTTGCCGCGGAACGACTCGTCGTAGAACGGTTTGGTGCGATCGTCGGCGGGATTGCGCAGCACATCGTCGCTCGCCTCCAGCACGAAGCCGGCTTCGGCGAACAGCTTCTTCACGTACGCCTCGTCGATGCGATGCGGGCCCTTGTCGCGATCCATCGCGTCCCGCGCGCCGCTGCCGGCCGGCGCCGAGTGATCGACGACGCCGAACCAGCCGCCGGGCTTCAGCGCCTTGTACAGATCCGCGAGAACGTCGGGCACGTCCTGCGACAGCCAGAAGAAATCGTGCAGCACCATGAATGCGACTGCGCCGTCGAGCGAGTTCGGCTCGAGGCCGAGATCGTTGAGAGGCTTGTCGAGCCGCACCACGTTCGGCAGCCGGTTGTCAGCGAGCCGCTCCTCGATCGGCTTCGTTCCGGCGCGGTCGTAGAAGAACTGCGGGTTCTGCATGTACACCTTGCCTTCGGGCCCGACGCTGCGTGCGAGCACTTCGGCAGTGTTGCCGCCGGCGGCGAACAGCTCGATGACCGTCATCCCCGGCCGCACGCCGAAGAACTCCATGATCTCGGCATAGTGCCGGTTGGCGTCGCGCGCACGATCCTTGGGCAGCCGCTCCTGGCTGTCGACCGCCGCCTGGATCGCCGGATGAATCGCGGGCGACTCCGCCGCTTGCGCCGCATGCAGAGACCCGAACGTCAGCGCGGCACTGACGACGAGCACGCGTATCGAAGCACTCATTGCGCCCTCCAGCCCCCGCCCCTCGTCCAAAGAGTGGAGTAGGCAATCCCTGCCGTCAATCGACCTGAGGAACCCGCGATTTACACGGTGCGTTTCCGACATTGGCCAACTTCGGGTCCGAGGAACTGCGATGAAACTGCTGGTGTGGGTCGGTCTGGCGATGATGATCTGCTGGGGTGTGCTGTGGTTCGGCATCAAGCTGGCGCTCGGGGCGATCCACCTCCTGCTGGTGCTGGGCTTCGTGCTCGTCTGCTGGGGTTTGCTGCAGAGGCATCGTGCTGCAGGCCGCTGACGCCGAGCTTCCCGCCGCGGTCGTTCAAGCCCGCCGTCACGCGCGTGCCAGCGGGCTGGTCTACGTTTCCGATACCGAGCCGGGCATCCGCCGCAAGCGGCGCGGCTCGCACTTTCACTATCTGGGGGCGAACGGCCGACCGGTCACCGCGGCGCGCACGCTCGACCGGATCAGGCGGCTGGCGATTCCTCCCGCCTACACTGACGTGTGGATCTGTCGCGAGCCTCGCGGTCATCTGCAGGCGACGGGCCGCGATGCGCGCCAGCGCAAGCAGTATCGCTACCACCCTGCGTGGCGCGAGACGCGCGACAACGGCAAGTTCGCGCGCATGGTCGAGTTCGGCGCGCAACTGCCGCGGCTGCGGCGGCGTCTGCGGCAGGATCTCGCGTTGCCCGGCTTGCCGAAGAACAAGGTCCTCGCGGCAATAGTGCGGCTGCTCGATGAAACGCTGCTGCGCGTCGGCAATGAAGAGTACGCACGCTCGAACAAGTCTTACGGCCTGACGACGCTGCGCGATCGGCACGTGAAGTTCCTGGGCGACGGGCGCGCCTTCTTCTGCTTCAAGGGCAAGAGCGGCCGTATGCAGGAAGTGGTGCTCGACGACCGCCGGCTGGTGCGCATCATCCGTCATTGCGCGCAGTTGCCTGGTCAACAACTATTTCAGTACATCGACGATGCTGGCCAGCGGCAGCCAGTCGACTCCGGCATGGTCAACGACTACCTGCGCGATGCGATGGGCGGCAACGGCGAAGGGTTCACCGCCAAGGACTTCCGCACATGGGGCGGCACGGTGCGCGCGATCTCCTTCCTCGCGTGTCACGAGGCCGGCGAACACGTCAGCGGCCGCGCGTTCAATCATTGCGTCGCGTCGACGGCCAGACATGTCGCGGAAGCGCTGGGCAACACGCCGGCTGTGTGTCGCAAGTCGTACATCAACCCCGTGGTATTCGAGGCGTGGCGCGATCACGTGGTGGAGCGCATGGTGCCCAGGGGGCCGCTGGCGCCGTCACGTCTGGAGAAGCTGGCACTCGCGCTGCTGCGCGAGCGGGAGCGGCGCGCGAAGTCATGATTTGCGCTGGTGGCGGTGCTGCCGCAAGATGCGCGCACCGCAACGGGTGCTCGCATGCAGAAAGAAAAACGACCCTCTTCGCAAGGGGCGACCTGGGGACTGGCGATCCTGCTCAGCATAGTCGGCGTCTCGATCCATCAGAGCGTCGGCGCCTTCTTGATCGGTGCAGCGCTCGGCGTACTGCTCGCGCAGGTCCTCCATCTACGCTCGCGCACGGCAGCTCTCGATGAGCAATTGCAGGAGCTGAAACAGCGCCTCGCTGCGTTCAAGGCAGCGCCCGACGTGAGTGCCACGCAGCCGTCGGCGACGCCACAGCCCGCACCACAACCAGCCGCCGCCGCGCCCGCGAGTGCGCCGCCTGCGCCGGCTCCGAGGCCTGTGAACACCGAGACTTTGCTGTCTCAACCTCTGCCTGCCGCGCGACCGTTGGTACCCAGCCCGCCCACTGCTGCGGATCGCGCGGTCGCCTGGTTCATCGCGTGGCTCAAGCGCGGTAATCCGCTCGCACGCGCAGGCATCGTCATTTTGTTTTTCGGCGCCGCGTTCCTGGCGAAATACGCGGCCGAGCACAGCATGTTCCCGGTCGAGCTGCGCTTCATCGGGCTCGCGCTCGGCGCCTTCGCATTGCTCATCGTCGGCTGGCGGCTGCGCGTGCGACGCCGCGTCTATGCGGAGTTGCTGCAGGGCGGCGGTATCGCAGGCCTGTATCTCACCGTGTTCGCCGCGACTCGCCTGTATCACCTCCTGCCGTTCTCGCTCGCTTTCGTACTGTTGGCGGTCGTCGCGCTCGCAGCCGCGGTCCTGGCGGTTGCCCAGAACGCACTGCCGCTCGCCGTCATCGGCACCGCCGGCGGCTTCCTCGCTCCGATCCTCGTCTCGACGGGCTCAGGCAACTACGTCGCGCTGTTCACCTACTACGCGCTGCTCAACCTCGGCGTGTTCGCGGTCGCGTGGTTCAGGACGTGGCGTGTGTTGAACGTGCTCGGCTTCCTGTTCACGTTCACGATCACCGGCCTGTGGCGCGCGACCTCGTATCAGGACAGCGATCTGTTCGCGGCCGATGCGTTCCTGATCCTGTTCTTCCTGATGTACGTCGCGGTCTCGGTGCTCAACTGCGTGCGCCAGGCGCCGAACCTGAAAGGTTATCTCTCCGGCTCGCTCGTCTTCGGTCTGCCGGTCGTCGCGTTCACGCTGCACGCGACGATGGTGTCGCGCATCGAGTATGCGCTCGCATGGAGCGCACTCACGCTCGGCGCGTTCTACCTGCTGCTCGGTTGGATCCTGTTCGCGACACGCCGCGAGACTTTCCGACTGCTGGTCGAAGCATTCGCCGCGCTCGGCGTGATCTTTGCGAGCCTCGCGATTCCGCTCGCGTTCGATACGCGCACGACTGCCGCGATGTGGGCCGTCGAAGGCGCGGGACTGCTGTGGCTCGGTGTGCGGCAGGGGCGGCGGTTGCCTCGCTTGTTCGGCCTGCTGCTGCAAGCCAGCGCGGGTGTCGGCTATCTGATCGGATACGCCAGCCTGCGCTCGACGCAGCCGATCCTGAACAGCGCGTTTCTCGGAGCGACGATGCTGGCGGCGTCGGGCGTCTTCAGCGGCTACTGGCTGTTTCGCAACGAAGAGCGCCGCGCGCAGTACAAGGCCGGATTCGCTGCGGGGTTCACGTTCTGGGGCGTGATGTGGTGGTTCATCGGAGGCGGGAACGAGATCGGCCGCTACTTCGCGCAATCGGCTCTCGGCTCCGCTCTGATCTACACGAGCATCACCGCTGCCATCCTCACGTGGCTGGGTATCCGGCGGCAGTGGCCATTGCCGCGCTGGATCGCCTTGTTCCTGCCGGCGGTCGCGTGCGTCTACGGCTTCGCGCACGCGCAAGTGCTGGGACATCCGTTCGAACAGTGGGGAGCGCTCGGATGGCTGGCGATCTTCGTCACGCACTTCGCACTGCTGCGAATCGCGGAGCCTGAACGACATCCGGCACTCGAGTGGCTGCACGGTGGCGCCGTCTGGGGCCTGGCACTGCTGGTCGCCTGGGAGCTGAGCTGGCAGGTCGCGGAGCGCACGACTGGAGTCTGGGCGAGCCTCGCGTGGGGATTCGTTCCCGCGTTGCTGCTGGCGTGGTTCGGCCGCAAGGAGCTGCGTCCGGACTGGCCCGTCGCGCAGCATGCGATCGCTTACCGCTTGTACGCCTCGGTGCCGCTCGCCGTCGCGTTGGGCGTGTGGATCCTGGTGATCAACCTCAGCAGTTCCGGCGATCCGTCGTGGCTGCCATATCTGCCGCTGCTGAATCCGCTCGACGTGTGCGTCGCATTGGCCATGGCGTCGCTCGCGATGTGGTGGAGTGCGCTCGGGCCGGAACAGCGCACGGCCGTGTGGGACCATGACATACGGGTGCTGATAGCGATCGCGGCGGCCATCGTGTTCGTCTGGCTCAATGCCGCGCTGATCCGCTCGCTGCATCACAATTGGGGCGCGCCGCTCACTGCATACGGCATCGCGCACTCGACGTTCGTGCAGTCGGCGCTGTCGATTTTCTGGGGCGTGCTCGGCTTCGCAGCGATGACAGCGGCGGCGCGGCAAAGATGGCGCTACGTGTGGATGGTCGGCGTGGGCCTCATGGGTGTGGTCATTGCAAAGCTGTTTTTCGTCGACCTGTCGAGCATCAATACCGTGGCGCGGATCGCATCGTTCCTGACCGTGGGGCTGCTCCTGGTCGTCACCGGCTATCTCGCTCCATTGCCTCCCAAGAGAGAAGCGTTGCGATGACGAAGACTCTGCTGACCGCCGCCTGCCTGTTCGTCGCCGCGAGCCCGACCCTCGGTGCGCCGCCGACGCGGGATGACTACGCGCAAGGCGTCGACATCGTCGCGCCCGCCGGATTGCCGCTGGTCGAGACCACAGTGCCGGACGCCGTTTACCAGACGGTGACGCGGGCGGATCTCGGCGATGTGCGCGTGTTCAACGCAGAAGGACAACCCGTACCGCACGCGTTCTGCACGGCGCCTGCCGCGGCAGAGCCCACGATCACCGAGCACGAGCTGCCGGTGTTCGAGCTGCGCGACGGCCCGGGGGAAGCAAGCGGGCGATCGCGCATCGAAGTGCAGACTCCGACCGGCACACAGGTGAACGTGCTCGAAGCCGGCGACCAGCAACCCGCCGCGGCGCAAGGCCGAATTCACATCATCGATGCGCGCGACAGCGACGCTCCGATCCGCGCCATCCAGTTCGATTGGCAGAGCCCGGACGGCGCATCGCAGGCGCAGGTCAGCATCGAAGCCAGCGAAGATCTGGACCGGTGGCACGTACTCGTCCCGGCGAGCACGCTGTTGCTCGCGACCAGCGGCGCGCAGCAACTCAAGCGCGAGCGTATCGCGCTGCCGGCGCAGGCCTACGATTATCTGCGCGTGCAGAGAACGGACGGCGGTCCGCCACTGGCGATCACCGGTGTGACCGCCGAGCGCGTCGGCGCAGCCGAAGAGATCGAGCCCATGTGGTTCATGGCGACGGTGCACGTGACGGACGACCCCGAAGTGTTGTTCTTCGAGACCGGCCGCCGCGCACCAGTGACGTACGCCCGCTTACGCCTGCCGCAGGACAACAGCTCGGTCCGCGTAACGCTGCACAGCCGCGACGACGCCAAGGCGTCGTGGTCCGAGCGCTGGGACGGCGAGGCGTATCGGGTCGTCACCGACACGACGCGGCGCGAAAGTCCGCCGGCGCATTTCGCCGCGACCAGCGATCGCTACTGGCGCCTGCGGATTGCGAAGGACCCGCAGCTCTATCGCGCGACGGTGCTCGAGCTCGGCTATCGTCCCGCGCGCCTGCGCTTCCTCGCGCAGGGATCGGGCCCGTTCACACTCGCATACGGCAGCCGGCGCGCCGAGGTCTCGGCAGCGAGTGCCTGCGACGCCCTGCTGGCGGACGTTACGTCGAAAGAGCGCGCGAAACTGATCAGTGATGGCATCGCCGACGCACCTCGCACGCTCGGCGGCGACAGCGCGCTGCGGGCGCCGCCGCGACAGACGCCGGTTCGGCTGGTGGTGCTGTGGACGGTGCTGATCGTCGGGGTGGCTGTACTCGTGGCCATGGCGCTCGTGCTGCTGAAACGCGTCCGGCTCCAGGGCTGACAGGCTGAGCTAGAATACGCGCCCCCTGAACCAGACCCCTGGTCTGCCATGCGCTTTCCCGACGAATTCGACGTCATCGTTGTAGGCGGCGGCCACGCCGGCACCGAGGCCGCTCTGGCCGCGGCCCGCATGGGCGTGCGTACGCTGCTGCTGACGCAGAGCATCGAGACGCTCGGCCAGATGAGCTGCAACCCGGCGATCGGCGGCATCGGCAAAGGTCATCTGGTCAAGGAGATCGACGCGCTCGGCGGTGCGATGGCGCATGCGGCGGATCGTGCCGGCATCCAGTTCCGCACACTCAATGCCAGCAAGGGTCCGGCGGTGCGTGCGACGCGCGCGCAGGCCGATCGCGTCCTCTACAAGCAGGCGATCCGTTCGCTGCTGGAGAATCAGCCGAACCTCACGCTGTTCCAGCAGGAAGTCGCTGACCTGCTGGTCGAGGCCGCGCAGGTGCGCGGCGTCGTGACGCAGACCGGCATCGAATTCCGGGCGCATGCCGTCGTGCTGACAGTCGGCACGTTCCTCGGCGGCAAGATCCACGTCGGCTTGACCCAGTACCAGGGCGGTCGCGCGGGGGATCCGCCGTCCAACCGTCTTGCCGAGCGGCTGCGGGCACTGCCGTTCCGCGTCGGCCGGCTCAAGACCGGCACGCCGCCGCGCATCGACGGCCGCACGATCGACTACGCGGGACTCGCCGTGCAGCCTGGCGACGAGCCGGTACCGGTGTTCTCGTATCTCGGCCGGCGCAGCGATCATCCACGACAGGTGTGTTGCCACATCACCGCCACGAACGAGCGCACGCACGAAATCATCCGCGCCGGCTGCGATCGCTCGCCGATGTTCACCGGCGTGATCGAAGGCGTCGGCCCGCGCTATTGCCCGTCGGTCGAGGACAAGGTGCATCGCTTCGCGGACAAGACGTCGCACCAGATCTTCATCGAGCCTGAAGGGCTGACGACGCACGAGATCTACCCGAACGGCATCTCGACGAGCCTGCCGTTCGACGTGCAGCTGGCGCTGGTCCGCTCGATCAAGGGCTTCGAGCGCGCGCACGTGACGCGGCCCGGCTACGCGATCGAATACGACTATTTCGATCCGCGCGATCTGCAGTACAGCCTCGAGACGAAATTCGTCGCGGGCCTGTTCTTCGCGGGCCAGATCAATGGCACGACCGGCTACGAAGAGGCCGCCGCGCAAGGCATCCTCGCGGGCATCAATGCGGCGTTGCGCGTGCAGGAGCGCGCCGCGTGGTGGCCGCGCCGCGACGAGGCCTACATCGGCGTGCTGGTCGACGATCTCATCACACGCGGCACCAGCGAGCCGTATCGGATGTTCACCAGCCGTGCCGAATATCGCCTGCTGCTGCGCGAGGACAACGCCGACTTGCGGCTGACGCCGCAGGGACGCGAGCTCGGGCTGGTCGGCGACGAGCGCTGGAATCTGTTCGCCGCGAAGCGCGATCGCACGGCAGAAGAGGTTGAACGTCTGGAGCGCGCAGTCGTTCGACCGAGCGACCTTCCAGCGCTGACACGCGAAGTGCACGCGTTCGATTTGCTGCGCCGGCCGGAAGTGTCTTACGCGGCACTCACCGCGATTGCCGCCGTCGGCGAGCCCGACTGGATGCGCGCAGCCGATGCGGACGAGCGGCTGGCCGAGCAGGTGGCGCTGCAGGTCGACGTGCTTGCGAAGTACACCGGCTACATCGACCGGCAGCAGCTGGAGATCGAGCGGCAGCGTCGCCACGAAGAGCTGAGCCTGCCTGACGATCTCGACTACGCGGAGGTGCGCGGTCTGTCGACGGAAGTGCGGCAGCGCCTGCGCGAAGTGCGGCCCGCTACGCTGGGCCAGGCAGGGCGGGTACCGGGCGTGACGCCGGCCGCGATTTCGCTGCTCCTCGTCCACCTCAAGCGCCATTCGGGCATTCGCTCACTCGCCGGTTGATCGGGCGGCATTGCCGCTTAAGTAAAGGCGCCGGCTGCGCGGGTTGTGTGACCTCCCTCATCGTTTCCCGCAAGCGCCAGCTGCTACGCTGCGCGGCGTTCCATTCCTCACTGGCTTTTTGGGTTGCCCATGACCTGGTTCGCGATCTTTGCCGCAAGTGTCTTCGCCCTTTACTTCTGGCGGCAGCATCGCTCGCGCGAGCGCGAGCTGAACAGCCCGCTCGCCGGGCATCGCTCGGGCCACAGTCACATCGGCCAGGTGATCGTGCTCGAGCAGGGCATTCAGAACGGCACCGGGCGCATCCGCCTGGGCAATCGCGACTGGCCGATCCGCGGTCCGAATCTGCCGCCCGGCGCCCGGGCGCGCGTCACCGGCGTCGACGGCACCGTCCTGTTGGTCGACCGCGTCGCTGCGTAATCAACTTGCAGTTGACGTAGCGCCTCGCTGATCCAATGCTTGGCGCCCATGTCCGACTTCTACAGCTTCCGCGTCAAAGGCATCGACGGGATGCCTGATCTGCTCGCGCCGCTGCGCGGCAGCGTTGCGCTGGTCGTCAACGTCGCGAGTCAGTGCGGCTACACGCCGCAATACGCCGGGCTGGAGCGCCTGTATCGCGAGCTGAAGGGACAGCGCTTCACCGTGATCGGCTTTCCCTGCAACCAGTTCGGCGAGCAGGAGCCGGGCGCCGAGGCCGACATCATGCGCTTCTGCACGATCACCTATAACGTGACGTTCCCGCTGAGCGCGAAGATCGAAGTGAACGGCGCGAATCGCCATCCGCTGTTCGCCTGGCTGACCGCGCCGGAGAACGGCTTCGCGGGTGACCTGCAGTGGAATTTCGAGAAATTCCTGGTCGACCGCGAGGGTCGGCTGATCGGCCGCTATCCGTCCGGCACGAAGCCCGAGGACAACGGGCTGTTGCAGGAGATTGCGCAGGTCCTCTGAAGAAAGCCTGCGGCCGTCCCGGTCACTCGCAGCCGTTTTCCTTCATCGCCCGCACGCCGTGCTCGCTCCAGAGCGCTTCGGCCTTCGTGCGTGCATCGTCCAGGCCTTTCGGATCCAGGGCTCGTTGCAGCAGCTGGATGGTCTGCCCGAAGGCGAGCGACACCGGCACGAACTGGTCGCCCATGCAGCCGGCTTCGTTCAACCGATCGCCGAAGTACTGCCAGGCCAGCAGCTCCTGCCGCGTGAAGCGGCCCCAGGGCATGCGCACCATCGAGGTGAATGCGGTCGGCTCGCCATCGCGGGCCGCGTCCATGCCAAAGGCGCGTGCCGTGAGCGCATCAGCGGGGTGGCCGTCGCAACCGACGGCCATGCAATTCGCGAGATCCAGTTTCGCGCGCGGAATCTCGCGTCCCGCGATCTTGAGCAGCTCGCGGATCTGGCTCACGTTCTCCGTCGTCTGGCCGCGCTGCACGGCGATCAGCAGGTTCGTGGCGATCTTGTAAACGGCCGGCGGATAGTTCTTCTTCACAGCGCTCTGCAGCATCGCATCGCGTTGCGCCGGGTCGCGCAGGAATTGCGCGAGCTCAGTCGCGCTCGCGGGGTCGCCCGCCGCAGCCGCGGAGCGCAGGCGCGCTTCGATGCCCGTGTAGTCGAAGCGGGCTTTGGCGCAGCCGGCACGAGCGTGCTGCATGTAGTCGACTTCCGCGTAGATGACGCCTGCCACCCGCGCGGCACGACGCTCCGGCTGGTTCTTCACCAGCTTCGCGATCGCCTCCTTCGGGTCGCCTGCGCGCTGCTGTCCTACAGCGGCGCACCAGTGCTGAACCAGCACGAGTGCGATGTTGGCGTCGTTGTTGCCGGTGCTCGCCAGGTTGCTGAGCGTTGCGACCGCTGCGTCCGCATTGCCGCGTCCGAGGTCGGCGATCACGTCCGCGGGGACCTTCAGCCCGCGCATCGAACGAAACGCAGTGACCCGCTGGACTTTCTCGTAGAAGGCGCGCTCGTCCGTCGGCGTGATGTTCACTTCCGGCGGCGCCGTCTGGTAAGCCTGCTCCGCCGGCGCGGGCTGCGGCTTCGGAGCCTCGATCGCGTGCGCCGCACTCGCAGCCAGCCACAGGGCTGCGAGCGTGCCGGTGCGTGCGATTCGCCCAGTGTTCATGAGGGGCTCACTGTGGGATCAGATCGTACTGCACGTTCACGGTGGCATTGAAGGTCATCTCGCCGCTCTGGTACGGCGCGCCCGCCGTCTTGGCTTCCATCGCCATGGCGCGAACCATCGGCATCGGCGGCGGACTGAACTCGGTATTCGCGTTGATCGTGCGCGCGGTGCCGAGTTTCGCGCCGGCGGCCTTGGCAATGACCTCGGCGTTCTGACGAGCGTCGACGACCGCCTTCGCGAGCGCTTCGCGCACGAGATCCTGCCGCTTGCTGGAATCCAGGCGCGGATCGCCCATCTGGTTGACGCCCAGGTCGGTGGCGCGCTCCAGCAACTGGCCGAGCTTTTCCAGGTCGTGCAGCTCCACTTCGACCTGCCGCGCCACGTAGTAGCCGATGAGATTGCGCTCGTTCGCCTGCTGGTTCCAGTTGTACTCCGGCTGCACGTTGATGCGCGTGGACCGCACCAGCTTCGGATCCACCTTCAGCTCGCGCGTCAGCTTCAGCACCGCCTCGACTGTCTTGGCGACCTCGGCGCGTGCGTCGTCGAGTTTCGGTTTGCGCGATTCGACGCCCAGAGTGACCGTGGCGCGATCCGGCTCGGCCCGCACTTCGCCCTGCCCGCTGACGCCGATCGTGCGCGGCTGCTCTACCTGCTGGGCGTTCGCGCCCGCGCCGCCGAGCAGGATGCCGGCAACGATGCCGGCGAGTACGAGCGTCGAGATCTTCATGCTGCCATCCTTCCAATGAGACCAGGCATCTAGTTCAGGAGCTTCGCGATCAGTGCCGCGAGCCCGGCGCGGTCGCGCCGCAGGTGCTCGCCATTGCCGGTCACGATCGCTTCCAGATCCGCGGTGGCGCGGCCGAAGTCGTCGTTGATCACGATATAGTCGAACTCGTTCCAGTGCGAAAGGTCGGCGATCGAGTCGCGCAACCGGCGCGCGATCACTTCGTCGCTATCGGTGCCGCGGCCGCGCAGGCGCTGCTCCAGGGCCTCGCGCGATGGCGGCAGCACGAAGATCGAGCGGCATTCCGGCAGTGCGCGGCGGATCTGCTGCGCGCCTTGCCAGTCGATCTCCAGCAACACGTCCTGACTCTGGTCGAGCAACTGCTCGACCTGCTTGCGTGACGTGCCGTAGTAGTTGTCGAACACGCGTGCGTGCTCGAGAAACTCCTGCGCGTCGACCATGCGCTTGAACTCATCCTGGCTGACGAAGAAGTAGTCGTGCTGGTCGCGCTCGGTCGGACGCTGCTTGCGCGTGGTGTAGGAGATCGAGAAGCGCAGCGCCGGCCGCCGCTCCATCAACGCGCGCACCAGCGACGTCTTGCCGGCGCCGGACGGCGCCGCGATCACGAACAGCTTGCCTCGATTCGCCATCGCCTACTCGACGTTCTGGACCTGCTCGCGCATCTGCTCGATCGCGACCTTCATGTCGACCGCGGCCCGCGTGGTCTCGCTGTCCTGCGACTTGGAGGACAGCGTGTTGGCTTCGCGATTCAGCTCCTGCATCAGGAAGTCGAGCCGGCGTCCGGCGGGCTCCGACGAATCGAGCACCGCAGCCACTTCGTCCAGGTGACCGCTGAGCCGGTCGAGCTCCTCGTCGACGTCCATCTTGTGCGTGTACAGCACGAGCTCCTGCTCCAGCCGTTCGACATCGGGCGCGACGCCGAGTTGCGAGATGCGCTCGACGATGCGCTCACGCATGCGCTGCGAGACTTCCGGCAGACGCACTTTGACCACCTGTACGTGCGCACGCATCGAGCTGCAGCGCGCCAGCAGCAGCTCGCGGATGCGCTGCCCTTCGCGATAACGTGTTTCGTTGAGCTCCGCCAGCGCTTCGCGCAGCAGCTCCAGTCCGGCGATCAGCACGGGTTTCGCATCCAGCTCGGCTTCACGCACGACACCCGGCCAGCGCAGCAATTCGAGCGGGCTCACCGGCGCGGCTTCCGGCAAACGCGCACGCACCTGCGCGACGCGCGCGAGCAGCTCGTCGAGCAATGCGCCGTCCAGCTCGAGCGAGCGCTGTGCACCGCTCGCCGATTTCAGGTAGAGGCTGGCGTCGACCTTGCCGCGGCGGAGCGCCGCGGCGATCGCCTGGCGCGCCTCGTTGTCGAGAGCCTTGAGCTCATCCGGGAGCCGCAGCGAGGCCTCGAGGTAACGGTGATTTACGGTGCGCAGCTCGCAGACCAGCGTGCCCCACGGCCCCTGGCGCTCGCGCCGCGCGAACCCTGTCATGCTTCGGATCATTGAGCTCAGATTAAG
>DATEML010000012.1:0-42767 GCA_035275585.1 Steroidobacteraceae bacterium
CCGTCGGTCGCAGCCGCGAAAGCGAACATGGCGAGCGTGAGCCGGTAGTTATCGGTCACCAGCAGCCAGGCGACCGGAACGACCAACAGCATGCGCAGGATGCAGAGCGCATTGGGGATGTGCCGCATCGTCGCTCAGGGCTGATAGCGGAACGCGAGCCGATCGCCCGCGCCGGGTGAGCCATCCGCCGCATCGAGCGGCACGAGGCGGTGATCCAGGGCGATCGCACGGCGCAACGTCGCAGCGTCGCCGCGCACGGCGAGCCGGAAGCGCATCTTTTCGCCCGTGACCTGCTCGAGCGCGACGCCGCGCACCAGCGTCATGCCTTCCAGGTAATTGAGCGTCGCGGCGTAGGCATCGAGATTGGAGATGCCGCCCACCTCGACGACGACGCTGCCGAGCGAGGACGCCGAGGCGGCGAACACGCGCGCGAAAGTATCGGCCGTGAGATGCACGCCGTCCTCGATGCCGCCGCTGGTCTGCGCGGCGCCGTCCTTGGAGAGCAGCGTCCATTGCACAACTCCGCCCCGGGAACGGCCGAGCAGCACAGCGTCCGCACCGTACCGCTGCGCCGCCTGCAGCAGACCTGGCGAGTCCGCGCTCGCCTCGGCGCGCTCCTGCGCGTCCATGACGGGCCATTTCAGCGGCACGCCGCGCTGCCGGGCGACCTTTTCGATCGCCTCGCGCTCCTGCGCCGGCGTGTCGGCGGCGAGCCAGCGCCAGCCGCCGCCCTCTTCCGCGCCGAACATCACGACCGTCGCGGGACGCTCGCGGCCCCAGATCGGCAGGCCGGCGTTCGACAGCAGGCCGTCGATCGACGCACTGTCGAAGCCGACTTCGAGCATGTTGTCCGCGGTGAAACCGAAGCGCTGCACGTACTTGCGGGGGTCGCTGACCTCTGCTCCGACGCGCAGCGCCGCGTCGCGCTGCCCGCTGACGCGCACCAGGACGGTTTTCAGCGCCTCGACGAACGCCGCGTCGCGCGAGCCGTCCACCGGCTGCGCGGTCTCGTACAGGTCCGGGACCGTGACGGCCCGGGCCGAGGCGACGACGAGCAGGGCCGGCAGCAGCGCCAGCCAGGAGGAAAGGCAGCGGGGAAACGTCATGAGTGTAAAATATCACGCGCCCGCCGCAGCCTTCACCTTTCGAGCCACCATGCCCATCGAGTCGATTACATACAAAGACGCCGGCGTCGATATCGAAGCCGGCGACGCGCTGGTCGAACGCATCAAGCCCGCGGTCAAGCGCTCGCTGCGCCCGGAAGTGCTCGGCGGCCTCGGCGGCTTCGGCGCGCTGTTCGAGATTCCGCTCGATCGCTACCGCAAGCCGGTGCTCGTCTCCGGCACGGACGGCGTCGGCACGAAGCTGCGGCTCGCGATCGAGACCGGCCGCCACGACACGATCGGCATCGATCTGGTCGCGATGTGCGTGAACGACGTCGTCGTGCAGGGCGCCGAGCCGTTGTTCTTCCTCGACTACTATGCGACCGGCAAGCTCAGCGTCGACGTCGCCGAGTCCGTCATCAAGGGCATCGTCGAGGGCTGCGTGCAGGCCGGCGCGGCGCTCATCGGCGGCGAGACCGCGGAGATGCCGGGGATGTACGCCGCCGGCGACTACGACCTCGCAGGCTTCTGCGTCGGCATCGTCGAGAAGGACGCGATCATCGACGGCAGCCGCACTCGCCCCGGCGACGTCATCATTGGCCTGCCCTCCTCCGGTCCGCATTCGAACGGCTACTCGCTGATTCGCAAGCTGCTCAAGGCTGCCAAGGCGACGGCGGCGACGAAGCTCGAAGGCGGTTTGCTGTACGACGCGCTGCTCATGCCGACGCGGATCTACGTGAAGCCGCTGCTCGCGCTCGCGAAACAGGTCGCGGTCCGCAGTTTCGCGCACATCACCGGCGGTGGGCTGACGGAGAACATTCCACGCGTCGTGCCCGAGGGTCTCGAAGTGCTGCTCAGCGCGCAGACGTGGACGCGTCCGCCGGTATTCGACTGGCTGCAGCGCGCGGGCAATATCCCCTTCGACGAGATGTACCGGACTTTCAACTGCGGCATCGGCATGACGGTCTGTGTCGCAGCCGAGCACGTCGAGCGCGCGATCAAGGTGCTGCGCGAGCACGGCGAACAACCAGTCGTCATCGGCGAAATCCGCCGCGGCGACGGCGGCGTCACCATCCGCGGATGAGCTTGCCCACCGACGCCCCCGCGGGCGGCGCGCGCCTGCCGATTGCAATCCTGATTTCCGGACGCGGCACCAACATGCGCGTCATCGCTGAGCGCGCGACGGCGGGGAGCCTGCCAGTCGACGTGCGCGTCGTCGTCAGCGATCAGCCAGCCGCCGAAGGCTTGCGAACGGCGGCAGCGATGAAAATCGCAACGCGCGTTCTGGCGCCGCGCGACTTCGCCGACCGCGCATCGTACGATGAGGCGCTGGTGCGGTTGCTGGCGGAGTACGAGCCGAAGCTCGTCGTGCTCGCGGGCTTCATGCGCATCCTCACGCCGCACTTCATCGGCGCATTCGCCGGTCGCATCCTCAACGTGCATCCCGCACTGCTGCCGAACTACCGCGGCCTGCACACGCACCGGCGCGTGCTCGAGGCCGGCGAGACGCTGCACGGAGTCAGCGTCCACTTCGTTACCGAAGAGCTCGACGGCGGGCCCGTGATCCTGCAGGCCGAGGTGCCCGTTATGCCCGGTGACAGCGAAACGACGCTTTCAGCGCGAGTTCAGCGGGCCGAACACAGGATCTATCCGCAGGTGATCGAGTGGTTTGCGCACGGACGATTATTGTTGAAAGACGGCCGCGCGCGCCTCGACGGCAGGCCGCTGGAGATGCCGCTGCGGGAACCCGCTGAGGGGCCCGGCGGTTAGCCTGCGGACGAACCCGGGAGACTGAATGCGAAGGCTAGGCACCTTGATGACATCGACGCTGGCGACTGCGCTGCTCGCTTCAACGGCGTACGCCGACGCCGCCGTTCCCCAACCCTTCTCGGCGACATACGCAGTCACCTATCGCGGGATCGGCGCCGGCACGATCACGTTCACGTTCTCGCAGGATCCAGCGACGGGCCGCTACACCTACGAAACGCATCCCAATCCCGGCGCGCTCGCGCGGCTGTTCATCAGCAGCGCCGCGGTCGAGCGCAGCGTCATGGAGATCGACGCGACAGGAACGCGGCCGATCGATTGGCAGCTCGATGACGGCAAGTCCAGCAAGTCCGGCGACGGCGAGCTGCACTTCGACTGGTCACGCAATGCGGTGACCGGCACGGTCGAAGGCGAGCCCGTGAACCTCACGACCGAGCCCGGCACGCAAGACCGCTCGTCGATCGCGATCGCGGTCACGACAGCGCTCATGCGCGGCGTGGAGCCGGGCACGATCCCGCTGATCGACGACAACCGCATCAAGCGGTACGTCTACACCAAGAAGGAACAGGCGACCGTCGACTCGGCGCTCGGCAAGCTCGATACGGTGATCTACGAGAGCACGCGCGAGGGCGGCTCGAGCCGCACGTCGCGGTTCTGGATGGCGCCGAGCCTCGAGTTTCTGCCGGTACGCGCCGAGCAGATCCGCAAGGGCAAGGTCGAGACCGTGATGGTCCTGCAGAAGCTGGAACGGCCCTAGCTCTGCCGAAATTGCTTCGCGAGCTTCAGGCCTTGCCCCTGATAATTCGAAAGGATTCCCTGCCCATACAAGGTTGACGGTGGCTGCGCCATGCGCTCGTACCGCAGCCACCCGACTGTCTGCGCGTGCTCGAGCAGGAACGGGACCTCATGAGACCGCACTTCGAGCACGCCGCGGCTGCTGCCTGCTTTTCCGGTTTGCGGGTTCCAGCCAAAACCCGGATCGAAGAAGCCTGCGTAGTGAACGCGAAACTCTCCCGCACGCGTATCGTACGGCAGCATCTCCGCGGCATAACTGGGCGGGACCGCAATGGCTTCCTTCGTCATCAGAATGTAGAACTCGTCCGGCACGAGTGTCAGGGAACGTTCCTTGTGCCAGTAGATCGGTTCCCAGAAATCCAGCGGATCGTAGTCGCGCCGCTCGAGATCGATGCGCGTCGTGTTCTTCTTGGCGCGCCAGCCGATCAGTGAATCGCGGCTGCGCGCGCCTTCGAGGTCGATGGTGAACGGGAGGACGCCAGGCTTGCCAGCGACTCTCGCTCGCTCCTCTGCACCGCGAGCATCCACGATACTGCCGTCGTCGAGCAGCGCACTCCACTCCTGAGCAGAAATCTGCCGCGCCTCGAAGCCACGGGCGCGCCGGAAGCGGAGCTGATTGAGCCGCGTTCCGCTCTTCACGACGACACTGAAGCTGCGCGGTGCGATTTCGATGAAGAGCTCGCCCTCGTACCCATCCTCGACCTGATCGAAATGGGTCGCGCCGTCCGCGATGAGTCGAGTCAGGATATCCAGGCGTCCGGTCGAGCTCTTCGGATTGGCGAATGCCGCGACGTCGGTCTTCAGCGAGATGAACTCCGCCAGGGGGACGACGTAAACCCGGCCCTTTTCGAGTACGGCGCCGTTCCTGAGATCGAGCTTGAAGCGCTGGAAATCCGGATCCAGGTCTTTCATCTTCTCCAGGACTTTCACGCCGCCACCCGGGAGGAAGCTCGTGTCGACCGGGTAGGCGTACGACCCCAGGCGCAGGTCGATGCTCGCGGGTTGGATCTGATCGGGTTCGATCTCACGAAAGATTTCCGTCGCTCTGATCTCCTCGCTACCGACCATGTCGCGAATGGCCTGGAAAGGCAGAATGCCGGTGGAAACCGACTGCCGGACCGGCACGTCGTTGGCAGTATCTGCATCCATCAGGTGTCTTCCATCGTGATCGTCGGAAACGCCGCGGCGGGCGTCAAAGCCGTGCGCGCAAGACGCGCGGCCGTTCGACGCGCCAGGTCGATGTAGGCACGCCCGAGCGGGCTGTCGGGCTCCGCGACGACTGTCGGGCGGCCGCCGTCCGCCTGCTCGCGGATGCGGATGTCGAGCGGCAACTCGCCAAGCAGATCCACGCCGTACTGCTCGGCCATGCGCCGCCCGCCGCCCGCGCCGAAGATGTGTTCCTCGTGCCCGCAATTCGCACAGACGTGCGTGCTCATGTTCTCGACGATGCCGAGCACCGGCACCTCGACCTTCTGGAACATGCGCAGACCTTTGCGCGCGTCGAGCAGCGCAATGTCCTGGGGCGTCGTGACGATGACCGCGCCGCTCACCGGCACCCGCTGCGACAAGGTCAGCTGCGTGTCGCCCGTGCCCGGGGGCAGGTCGACGATCAGGTAATCCAGGTCGCCCCAACGAGTAGTTTCCAGTAGCTGCACCAGCGCCTGCGTCACCATCGGCCCGCGCCACACCATCGGTTGCTCGGCGTCGATCAGAAACCCGATGGACATCACTTTTATGCCATGCGCCACCGGTGCAATCATCGTCCGCTGATCGGGGCTCGTCGGGCTCTGACCTGCCAGGCCCATCATCAGCGGCTGGCTCGGGCCGTAGATATCCGCGTCGAGCAGGCCGACCGCGGCGCCCTCGTGGGCCAGCCCCAGCGCCAGGTTCGCGGCTGTCGTGGACTTGCCCACGCCGCCCTTGCCCGACGCGACGGCGATGATGTTGCGGATGCCCTGGATCGGACGCAGGTTGCGTTGAACCCCGTGCGCGGCGACGCGCCACTCGACGTCGATTGCGATTTGTCGCTTGCCCGCGAGCGGACGCAGACGTTGCTCGATCGCGGCGGCGAGCTCGTTCCGATAGTGGCGCGCGGGGAACCCGAGCGTCAGCGCAACCTGCAAGCGTTCGTCGTCCACCTGCAGTCCGGCCAGCGCGCCTGCGGCGCGCAGCTCCAGACCCAGATAGGGATCGACGTAGGACTCGACGGCCTCGCGCAGTGCGGATTCGGGCGGCGTATTCATAAGAATGATCGGGGGGCTGCGGGCGCGGATTGTAGCCGGTCCGAGCCGCCGCCTGCGTTGCGGCAGGCGTGGCATAATGACCGACAACACGCAATGCGGACGTCAGTGCCATTTTCCCTGGGGCCCAGCTTGAATAGTCTGTCCGGGGCGACTTGCCCCGCCGGCCGGCCGCGCGGAGCCTCGGGCCGCGTGCGCACTCCCACGCCCGCCGCGCTCGAGACCGAGATCACTGGATGACTTTCTTTTCGGACCTGAAAGCTGAGCGGCTGATCGCGGAGATCCGCGGAATTGGCGATCCGTTGCACCCGGAATCGCAGAAGGCCTTCCAGAAGCTCGCGAAGATCGGTCCCGGCGCGATTCCGAAGATCCTCGACGCGCTCGCGGTCGCGGACAAGAAGGAAGCCGCGTCGTACGTCGAGATCCTGACGCAGCTGGTCGACAACAAGACTTTCCCGATGCTCGTGGAAGGCCTGACCGACGGCAGCCCGCGCACGATCGCGGCCGTGAGCTGGGCGCTCACCGCGAGCCACAATTTCAACCCGTCGCTGCTGATCGATCTGCTGGGGCGCGCCGACGTGTCGAAGCCGGCCGTACTGGACATCATCGCCGCGCAGAAGCAGCGCTTCTCGGTCCGCGACCTGCTGCAGCACGCGTACAGCCAGGAAGCGAACGAGAAGGCGGCGCTGTTCCGCATCATTGCCGAGCTCGCCGACGAAGCGTCGATCCCGGAGCTGACCAGCCGCATCGAGGGCAAGGACTCGATCGCCCGCATTCACATCATCAACATCCTGGCGCGCTTCAACAAGCCGAACGTTTCGGCCGCGATCCAGACGCAGCTCAAGGATCCGAACAAGCTGATCCGCCAGGCCGCGCTCAACGCGCTGTCGAAGATGGACGGTCCGATCGCGGTCGGCCCGGTGTGCCAGCTGCTGCGCGACCCGGACCTGGAGGTCGCGAACCGCGCCATCGACGTGGTGGTGCGCGCCAAGGACCCGGACACGATGAAGTACCTGGTCGAGGTGTTGAAGGACGAGAACGAATACGCGCGTCGCGCCGCGGTCGAAGTGTTGAACCACCTCGGTACCGCGCGCGACATCAAGCATCTGTTGCAGGTCATCAAGGACGATGACTGGTGGGTGCGCACGCGCGCCGCGGATGCGCTCGGCAAGATCGGCGGCCCGCGCGTGGTCGACGCCGTCATCGAGCTGATCCGCGACGAGGACGAGGACGTGCGCCGCGCGGCCATCGAGATCCTGAACCAGACCAAGGACGAGCGTGCGGTCAACTTCCTGATCGAGGCGACCAAGGACAAGGACTGGTGGGTGAGCGAACGGGCCGTGGACGCGCTCGCGGAAATCGGCAGCAAGAAGGCGGTGCCGACGCTGATGGAGCTGCTGAACTCGGAAAACACGCGCTCGCTGCCGACAGTCGCGCGCGCGCTCGGCAAGCTCGGCGACGCGCGCGTGATCGAACCGATGGTGCGCCTGCTGGAGCGCCCGGAGAAGGAGATCAAGGTCGAGGCCATCAACGCGCTCGCGCGCCTGGCCGACGACAAGCGCGCGGACAGCGTGCGCAGCTACATCCAGGCCGCCGGCGCCAATTCCACCGACGAGACGATCCAGCACGCCGCGGTGCGCGCCCTGGAAGAGATCGACAACCGCTACTCGAGCACCGCGGTCGCGGCGGCAGCGGCCACGGCGGCCAACGTGAAGTCCGCGAAGACGGTCGAGCCGGCGCGCACGCTGCTGATCGAGAAGGGCGACGTCGACGCCGTGCTGAAGAAGGTCGAGGAGACCGCGGCGACGGCCGTGAAAATGGACATCGCCACGCTCAAGAACGGCGACATCATCGAGGGACGCTACAAGTTCATCGAGAAGATCGGCAAGGGCGCGTTCGGCACGGTCGTGCTGGTCGAGGACACGGTCGTCGACGAGCGGCTGATCCTCAAGTTCCTGAATCCGAACGTCTCGCAGGACGAGGAGATGATGAAGCGCTTCGTGCACGAGCTGCGCTACTCGCGCAAGATCACGCACAAGAACGTCATCCGCATCTACGACTTCCTGTACATGCGCGGCAACTACGCGATCTCGATGGAGTACTTCCCGGGGCACACGCTCGGCAGCGAGATCGTCAACGAAAAGCCGCTGCCGCTGCCGCGCGCGATCCAGTACGGCATCGACATCGCCACCGGCATGTCCGTAGCGCACCAGGTCGGCGTCGTGCATCGCGACCTGAAGCCCGCGAACATCATGATCAACAACGAGGGGCTGCTGAAGGTCCTCGACTTCGGCGTCGCCGCCGCGCAGAAGGAAGGCGACACGCAGCTGACCAAAACCGGCTACGTGATCGGCTCGCCGAAGTACATGGCGCCGGAGCAGATCCTCGGCAAGAAAGTCGACCAGCGCGCCGACATCTACAGCGTCGGCGTGATCATGTACGAGATGATCACCGGGCAGCCGCCCTACAGCCGCGGCGACCACATGTCGGTGATGTACCAGCACGTGCAGGGCAAGGCGAAGGCGCCGATCGACGTGAATCCGCAGCTGCCGAAGCCGCTCTCCGACCTGGTCGCGCAGGCGATGGCGGTCGACAAGTTGAAGCGCCACCAGACCATGGACGAGCTGCGCCTGGCGCTGGAGAAGATGCGCCAGTAGCGGTACGCTCCGCACCGCATGGCACGCATCGACGCATTCCTCAAGCTGGGCACCGACCAGGGCTGCTCGGACATCCACTTCTCGGTCGGCCTGCCGCCGCTGTTGCGCATGCACGGCGACCTGATGCCGATCAAGTTCCGCGATCTCAGCCAGGCGGAGCTGGAAGGCTACATCACCGAGATCGTCAGCAAGGGCAACCAGGACCGGCTGCGCAAGGGCCACGACGTCGACTTCTCGTACGTGTCGTCGAACGGCGGGCGGTTCCGCGTCAACGTGTTCCGCAAGGACACCGGCGTCGGCGCCACGTTCCGCGCGATTCCCGCCGATCCGCCGTCGCTCGACCGGCTCGCCCTGCCGCCGGTCGTCAAGAAGCTGTGCGACTACCACCAGGGCATGATCCTGGTGACCGGCTCGACCGGCACCGGCAAGTCGACGACGCTCGCCGCGATGATCGACCACCTGAACTCGACGCGGCGGGTCAACATCGTCAGCCTCGAGGACCCGATCGAGTTCGTGCACAAGAGCAAGCAGAGCCAGATCATCCAGCGCGAGCTCAACACGCACCTGCCGACGTTCGCCGAGGGCGTGCGCGCCGCGATGCGCGAGGATCCGGACGTGATCCTGGTCGGCGAGCTCCGCGACGCGGACACGATTCGCTGGGCGATGACCGCCGCCGAAACCGGCCACCTGGTGCTGGGCACGCTGCACACGACCGGCGCCGTCAAGACCATCGACCGCGTGGTAGACGCGCTGCCGGCGGACGAGCGCGAGCAGACCAAGAGCTTCCTGTCGCAGAGCCTGATCGCCGTGATCACGCAGGTGCTGGTGAAGACCGCGGACCAGCGCGGCCGCAAGGCCGTCTGCGAGGTCATGGTGCTGACGCGCGCGATCGGCAAGCTGATCATGACCGACCAGACCCACCAGATTCCGACGCAGCTGCAGACCGGCAGGGACCTCGGCATGCAGATGCTCGACCAGGCGCTGCTGGCGAACGTACAGTCCAAGGAAATCGACCCCGACGACGCCTACGTGTACGCGAGCGACAAGCGCCTGTTCTCGAAGTTCGTGACCGACACCAGCGTTCTGCCGAAATTCGACCTGGCACCCGGCTGACGACCCGACTCCATGACGTCATGAGCAGCACCGAACCCGTTTCCAGCACCTCCGCCAGCCAGTACGTCCCGCGGCGCATCGACGAGTACCTGAAGGAAGTACTGAGCCGCAGCGGCTCCGACCTGCATTTCATCGCCAACGACCCGCCGCGCATCCGCCTGTACGGCGAGCTGCAGCCGCTGCGCCAGGAGATCCTCACGCCGCAATTCGTCGAGGAGGCGCTGCGCGAGATCATGCCGCGGGCGGCGCAGCAACGTCTCGAAGAGAAGCACGGCGCGGATTTCGCCTACATCATTCCCGGCGTCTCGCGCTTCCGCGTCAACGTCATGCGCCACCTGTACGGCCTGGGCTGCGTCTGCCGCGCCATTCCCTCGAAGGCGATGACGCTGGACCAGCTCAACATGCCGGACGCGGTGCGCAATCTCTGCAAGGTCAACAACGGCCTGATCCTCGTGACCGGCAAGACCGGCTCCGGCAAATCGACGACGCTCGCCGCGATGATCGACGACATGAATACGCGGCTGAAGGGCCACATCGTGACGATCGAGGATCCGATCGAGTTCGTGCACGGGCGCAAGAACTGCCTGATCAGCCAGCGCGAGATCGGCACCCATACTCCGTCGTTCTCCGAGGCGCTGCTGTCAGCCCTGCGCGAGGATCCCGATGTGATCCTGGTCGGCGAGTTGCGCGATTACGAGACGATGAGCATCGCGGTCACGGCGGCCGAGATGGGCATTCTCGTGATGGGCACGCTGCACACGAACGGCGCCGCGCCGACGGTCGATCGCATGGTCAACGCATTCCCGGCCGACAAGCAGCCGCACGTGCGCGCGATGCTTTCGACGTCGCTGCGCGGCGTGATCTCGCAGCAGCTCATCCCGCGCGCCGGCAAGCCGGGCCGCGTCGCCGCGCTGGAGATCATGGTGAGCACGCCGGCCGTGGGCAACCTGATCCGCCAGGGCAAGCTCGACCAGCTGGAAAACACCATGCAGAGCGGCGCGTCGCAGGGCATGCGCACGATGGATACGGCGATCCAGGAGTTGCTCGACAAGGGCCTGATCACCGGCAAGGACGCCTATAAGAAAGGCATCAACAAGACGAAGTTCGAAGCGGTGAAGGACAACGGCTAGGGAAGCGAAGGGCGGATAGCGGATAGTCCGCTATGATCCGAGTCATGAGCTCCCTGCGTCCCCTGTTCATCACGACCGCGCTGCCGTTCGCCAACGGCCCGTTCCATATCGGCCACATCATGGAGTACATCCAGGCCGACATCTGGGTGCGGTTCCAGCGCATGCAGGGCCGCGCGGTGCATTTCATGGGCGCCGACGACACGCACGGCGCGCCGATCATGCTGAAGGCCGAGGCCGAGGGCATCACGCCCGAGGAGCTGGTGCGGCAGATCGCCGCGGATCGCCCGCGCTATCTGCAGGGCTTTCACCTCAGCTTCGATCACTGGTATTCGACGCACTCGCCGGAGAACTTCCAGCTCTCGACCGACATCTACCGCCGGCTGCAGGCCGCGGGCCTGATCTACCTGAAGCCGGTCGAGCAGTTCTTCGATCCCGTGAAGCAGATGTTCCTGCCGGACCGGTACATCAAGGGCGAGTGCCCGGTGTGCCACACGAAGGACCAGTATGGCGACGCGTGCGAGAACTGCAGCTCCGTGTATGCGCCGACCGACCTGATCGACCCGTACTCGACGCTCTCGGGCGCCACGCCGGTGCGCCGGACGTCCGATCACTACTTCTTCCGGTTGTCCGATCCGAAGTGCATCGAGTTCATGAAGAGCTGGCTCGACACGCCGGGGCGGCTGCAACCATCGGTCGCGAACAAGGCGCGCGAGTGGCTCAGCGGCAGCGGCGATCAGGCGCTCGCCGACTGGGACATCTCGCGCGACGCGCCGTACTTCGGCATTCCGATTCCGGACGCGCCGGGCAAGTTCTTCTACGTCTGGCTGGACGCGCCGATCGGCTATCTCGCTGCGCTGAAGAACTACTTCGACAGCGGCAAGGCGCGCGCCAAGGGCGAGCAACGCAGCTTCGAGGAGTTCCTCGCCGCGCCGGAGGTGGAGCAGATCCACTTCATCGGCAAGGACATCATCTACTTCCACACGCTGTTCTGGCCGGCGATGCTGCATTTCGCGGCTCGCAAAGTGCCGGACCACGTCTACGTGCACGGCTTCATCACGCTGTCCGGAGCGAAGATGTCGAAGTCGCGCGGCACGGGCATCAGCCCGCTGCGTTATCTAGAGCTCGGGCTGAACCCGGAATGGTTGCGCTATTACATCGCGGCCAAGCTCAACGCGAACGTCGAGGACATGGATTTCAACCCGGAAGATTTCGTGGCGCGCGTCAACAGCGACCTGGTCGGCAAGTACGTGAACATTGCCAGCCGCACCGCGGGATTCATCAGCAAGCGTTTCGGCGGCCGCCTCGCCGGGCTCGATCCCGCCGCGCGCGAGCTGGCGCAGGAGTTCCAGAGCGCCGAGCAGTGCTGGTCGCGTATCGGCCAGCTGTATATGGATCGCGAGTTCGGCAAGGCGCTGCGCGAGGTCGGCGTGCTGCTGGACCGCGTGAACCAGTACATCGACGCGAACAAGCCGTGGGAGCTCGCCAAAGTTGAGGGCGAGCAGCAGCGGCTGCACGCGGTCTGCTCCACGAGCCTCAACTTCTTCTGGTATCTCACCGTCCTGCTGCGGCCGGTTCTGCCCGAGACGGCGCGCAGAGTACAGGCGCTGCTGCGGTTGACGGACGCGCAGATGCAGTGGGGCCAGCACGCTGCGCTGCCGGCCGGCCACGAAGTTGCGCCCTACGAGCATCTGATGACGCGCGCGGACGCGAAGCAGCTCGACGCGCTGCTCGGTCTCGATCAGCCGGCGGCTCAACCCGCCGCCGCCACGCCGGCTGCAGCGACAGCTACGCAGGGCAACGGCGAGGTAACGGTCGAGGACTTCGCGAAGCTCGATCTGCGGATCGCCCGGATCCTCGCGGCTGATGTCGTGGACGGAGCAGACAAACTGCTGAAGCTGACGCTGGACCTCGGCGACGGTCAGCGCACAGTGTTCGCCGGCATTCGCTCCGCATACGCCCCCGAGCAGCTGCCGGGGCGCATGACGCTCGTGCTCGCAAACCTCAAACCGCGCAAGATGCGCTTCGGCGTGTCCGAGGGCATGGTGCTCGCGGCCGGTCCCGGCGGGAAAGACATCTTCCTGCTGGCGCCGGACAGCGGCGCGACGCCGGGGATGAAAGTGAAGTAGCGGGCAATGACCTCTCTGCTCCTGGTGCTTCTCAGCAGCGTGCTGGTCACGACCGTGGTCCTGGCGCACCTGCCGCAGTGGCGCCCGTTCGTCGCGCCCACCGATGTCTTCGGCGGCGCGCGGGTCATCGCGATCCTTTGCATGGCGGCGGTACCGGCGGTGTCGCTGCTCGGCTGGCTGCTCGTGAGGCTCGTGCTCGGTCCGTGGCACCTGGAGTATCTGCGCACGCCGGCGCTGGTCGCCGTGGTGCTGATCGTCGTACCGCTCGTCGAGTTGGCGCTGCGGCGGCGCGGCACGCTCCTGACGCAACAGCCCGGCTTCGCGCTCTTAATGAGCACGAACACTGCGCTCCTCGGCATCGCGTTGATCACAGACCTGCGCGCCGCGACCTTCGGAGCGGCCGTGCTTCTGGCGATCGGCGCCGCGGCAGCGCTCGCGCTGCTGCTGCTCGCGTTCGCAGCGTTGTATGAGAGGCTCCAGCAGGCAGATGTGCCAGTTGCCTTTCGTGAGGCGCCGCTCGCGCTGGTCACTGCCGGTATCATGGCGCTGGCGTTCATGGGCTTCAGCAGGCTGATCCAGGAATAAGCGATGGTGCCGGCGTTGCTGACCATGGTTGGACTGGCCACCGCGGCCGGCATTGCCGCCGCGCTCGCCGCGCGACGCCCGGAGCGCGATCGCAACCGACTCGTCGACGAGATCGATGCGCTGCTGCCCCAGACGCAGTGCGGCCGCTGCACATTCGCCGGCTGCCGCCCTTACGCCACGGCGCTCGCGAACGGCGACGCCGACATCAATCAGTGCCCGCCCGGCGGGCACGCCACTGCCGCAGCGCTGGCGAGCCTGCTGGGACGCGAACCGCGGCCGGTGGACCCACGATTCGGCAGCGTGCCGACGCAACCGATGGTTGCGTGGATCGACGAGGGCGCGTGCATCGGCTGCGTGAAATGCATCCAGGCCTGCCCGGTCGATGCCATCGTCGGCGCATCCAAATTCATGCACACCGTCATCGCAGCGCAATGCACCGGATGCGAGCTGTGCATCCCACCCTGCCCCGTCGACTGCATCGTCATGCGGCCGGCGCCGACCTGACCGATGGCCACATCCGGGGTGCGCGGCGGATTGCGGCTGAACGCTCACAAGGAGCGCTCGACCGAACACTCGCTGCGGCCGGCCAGCCCCGTGGAATCGCTCGTGCTGCCGCTCGATCAGCATGCGGGCGCGCCAGCGGTGCCGCTCGTGAAGCCCGGCGATCGGATCCTGCGCAGCCAGCCGATCGCCGAGCCGGGCGGGGAAATCAGCGCGTGGCTGCATTCGCCCGCCTCGGGAACAGTCGCGGCGATCGAGCCGCGCCCCGCGCCGCATCGGATGGGCGCGCCTGCCCTCAGCATCGTCGTCGCGAACGACCGGCGTGACGAACGCTACGCTGCAGCGTCGCCACCCCCCTTCGAGCAGCTGTCGCCCGAGCAATTGCGTGAAACGATCGGCCGCGGCGGAATCGTCGGGCTCGGCGGCGCGATGTTCCCGACTGCCGCGAAGCTGAGCAGCGCCGCAGGCGCAAGCGGCTTGCGCCTGCTGCTGAACGGCGCCGAGTGCGAGCCTTACATCAGCTGCGACGACGTGCTGATGCGTGAGCGGGCGCAAGACGTCGTGCTCGGCGCGCGCATCCTGCTGCACGCTCTGGCGGCGCAGACGTGCGTGATCGCAATCGAAGACGACACGCCCCGGGCGGCCGAGTCGCTCAGCGCTGCAGTCGCCGAAGCGCGCGACGAGCGGATTCAATTGCGCCTGGTCGCGAGCATCTATCCCGCCGGCGGCGAGCGACAGTTGATCACTACGATCTTCGGTGTCGAAGTCCCGCACGGCAGGCTGCCCGCCGACGTGAGCATTGCTTGTCTGAACGTCGGCACCGCCGCTGCAGTCGCTCAATGGATCCGGGATGCGCGGCCGCTGACGAGCCGTATCGTGACCGTGACCGGCGACGGTGTGCGCGAGCAGCGCAATCTCGATGTGCCGCTGGGCACGCCCATGGCAGCGCTGATCTACGACTGCGGCGGCTACACCGGACGAATGTCGCGCCTGATCATGGGGGGCTCGATGATGGGCCACGCGCTGCCGCACGATGACATGCCGGTGATCAAGGCGACCAACTGCATCATCGCCGCGTCCGCGCTCGACTTGCAGCCGCGCGGGCCCGAAATGCCGTGCATCCGCTGCGGCAACTGTTCCGCAGCCTGCCCTGCCGTCCTGCTGCCGCAGCAGCTGCACTGGTACGCGCTGGCACGGGACCTCGCGGCGCTCGAGACCTACGGCCTGGTGGACTGCATCGAGTGCGGCTGCTGCGACTATGTGTGCCCAAGCCAGATACCGCTGGCCGAGCGCTTTCGTGATATGAAGCCGGCGTTGCTCGAGCGCCTGACCGCCCGCGCGAACGCCGACGCGGCCCGCACGCGCTTCGACGCGAGGACGGCGCGCCTCGAACGGATCGAGAGCGAGCGCGACGCCGTCCTCGCCAGGAAACGCCAGGAGCTCGCGAATAAATCGTGAACGCACCGATGCCATTCGCCACTGCTCCGGCTCCGCATGTCGTCGCACCGAACAGCGTCGCGCGCGTCATGCGTCAGGTGTTGTACGCGCTGGTCCCGACGGTCGCCTTGCACGTGGTGTTCTTCGGGCCGGGACTGCTGATTCAGATCGTGCTCGGTGTCGCGACGGCGCTGGCCTGCGAAGCGGCCGCACTGCGCCTGCGCGGCAAGCCATTGCCGCCCTTCCTGCTCGACGGCAGCGCCATCATCACGGCAGTGCTGCTCGCTCTGTGCCTGCCGCCGCTCGCGCCGTGGTGGCTCGTCGTCAGCGGTGTGGCCTTTGCGATTCTGCTCGCCAAGCATCTGTTCGGCGGTCTCGGCGCGAACCCCTTCAATCCCGCGATGGTCGGCTACGCTGTGCTGCTCGTTTCGTTCCCGGCGCGACTGCTGCAGTGGCTGCCGCCGAACGTGGCCGGCGTCGAGCCTGCGAACCTGTCGTTGCTGGAAACGCTCGCCACGATCCTCACCGGCTCGCCGCCGGCTCGCTTCACCTGGGACGCCATTACCTCGCCGACGCCGCTCGATGCCTTGCGAACCGATCTCGCGCTCGGCCTGACGATGGGCGAGGCGCACGCGCGTGCGCTGTTCAGCACGTTCGGCGGCAAAGGCTGGGATTGGATCAACCTCGCGACGCTGGCGGGCGGCGGCTGGCTGCTGGGGCTGCGGATCATCCGCTGGCACATCCCGGTCGCGATGCTCGGCGCGCTGTTCGTCTGCGCATCCGTCATGTCCGCAGCCGACCCCGGCGCGTACGCCGGGCCGCTCTTTCACCTGACATCCGGCGCGAGTCTGCTCGGCGCATTCTTCATCGCGACCGACCCGGTTTCGGCCGCGACCAGCAACCGCGGACGGTTGATCTACGGCGCCGGCATCGGAGTGCTCACGTATGTCATCCGTACCTGGGGCGGTTATCCCGACGGCGTGGCGTTCGCAGTGCTGATCATGAACCTGGCCGTACCACTCATCGACCGCTATACGATTCCACGGATCTATGGCCACGCGCGCTGATGCTGCGAAACCGGTGCTGAAGCTGGTGCTCCTGGCGGCCGTGCTGACGGCAATCGTCGCGCTGGTCGCGAGCGTCACGCACGAACGCATCCAGCACAACGAGCAAGCGTGGATCTCGCAGCGCCTCGACGCGCTGGTTGCGCCTGCGACCCACGACAACGACCTGCTCACGGACTCGATCGCAGTCATCGCGCCGGACCTGCTCGGCTCGTCGCAGCCGGTCCGGATCTATCGGGCGCGGCGCGCCGGCGCGCCAGTGGCTGCAGTGATCCGTGCGATCGCGCCCGACGGCTATCGAGGCCCGATCGAGCTGCTCGTCGCGATCGGGCAGGACAGCCGCCTGATCGGCGTACAGGTCATCCGCCACGACGAAACGCCGGGCCTCGGCGATGCGTTCGAGTCGCGCGACGTGCACTGGCTCGACCACTTCCGCGGCCGCTCGCTGACGGATCCACCGCCGCCGCGCTGGACCGTGCGACGCGACGGCGGCGACTTCGACGCCTTCACCGGCGCGACGATCACGCCACGCGCGATCGTAAAGGCGGTGCGCAACGCGCTCGATTACTATCAGCGCAACAGCAAGCAAATCTTCGACCTGCCCTCGCAATGAGCGTCCCGCGCCCACACGTTTTCGGCAGTACGGCGCAACTCATCGCCGTCGTGCCGCTGCTCGCGATGAGCGACACCGTCGCCGATGCGCTCGGCATCGGCGCTGCGGTGATCGTCATCGTACCGCTTGCAGCCACATTGCTCGCGCTGCTGCGATCGCAACTGACGAACGAGACCGCGCTCCCCGCGACCATGCTGACCGTCGCAGCCTTCGCGGCGTGCGTGGAGCTGCTCATGAGCGCGTGGCTGAGCGAGATGCGCAGCGCGTTGAATCTGTTCCTGCCGCTCATCGTGTCCAACCTGATCGTCGTCCAGCATCTGTACGCCCGGCACGAGACGCTGGTCGGCGCAGTCGCGGGCAGCGTCAGGATCGCAGTGGGAATTGCCGTCACGCTGCTGCCGCTGAGCATCGCGCGGGAGCTCGTGGGTCGCGGCTCGCTGCTCCACGACGCCGGCACGTTGCTGGGTTCATGGGCCGGCTGGAGCGAGATCGGCGTCTTCCGCGTGGACATGGGCTTCATGCTCGCCATGCTGCCGCCCGGGGCTTTCATCTCATTCGGGCTCCTGCTCGCCGCCCGCAACTGGCTCATGCGTCGTCGCTCATGAACAAGAAGAAGGTGGCCGCGATCTTCGCGCGCCTGCAGGCCCTCAATCCGCACCCGACCACCGAGCTCGAGTACCGCACGCCGTTCGAGCTGCTGGTCGCGGTGATTCTCTCGGCGCAGGCGACCGACAAGGGCGTCAACCTCGCGACGCGCACGTTGTTCAAGCATGCGAACACGCCGCAGGCGATCTTCAAACTCGGCGTCGCCGGACTGTCCGAGTACATCAAGACGATCGGGCTCTACAACACGAAGGCGAAGAACGTCATCGAGATGTGCCGCATGCTGCTGGAGCAGCACGGCGGCAAGGTGCCCGAATCGCGCGAGGAGCTGGAAGCGTTGCCCGGGGTCGGGCGCAAGACGGCGAACGTGATTCTCAACACCGCCTTCGGGCAGCCGACCATCGCGGTCGACACGCACATCTTCCGCGTCGCGAACCGCACGGGGCTTGCGCCCGGCAACGACGTGCTCGAAGTCGAAGAGCACCTGCTCAAGGTCGTGCCGCCGGAATACCTGCACGATGCCCATCACTGGCTGATCCTGCACGGCCGCTACACGTGCATCGCGCGCAAGCCGAAATGCCCCGAATGCCCGATCCTCGAGCTGTGCGAGTTCCGCGAGAAGACGCGCTCGGAGCCGGCGAAGAAGAAACGCTAGAATCGCGCCATGCCTTTTTTCGACAACCAGTCGCGCGACGAGCTGCGCCGCGTATACGTCGAAGCCTGGCGCAAGCGACGCTCGGGGCTGCCGGTCGAGCCGCTCGAAGCGCAAGTCGCGGACGTGATCGCGCTGCATCCCGAATATCACGCGGCGCTGGAGCGCGGCGACGAGGCGCTCGCGCGCGACTACACGCCTGAAGGCGGACAATCGAACCCGTTCCTGCACATGGGTCTGCACCTCGCAGTGCGCGACCAGATCGCGACCGATCGTCCGGCCGGCCTGCGCCAGGCGTTCGCGGACCTCGCGCAGCGCCTGGGCTCGGCGCACGAGGCGGAACATCGCCTCATCGAATGCCTCGCCGAAGCGATGTGGGAAGCGCAGCGCTCGGGCCAGCCGCCGGACGAGCGAGCGTATCTGGAGGCGGTGCTGCGATTGACCTGATATATTTTCGCACCCCACCGCCAACCGCACACCCCATGACTACGATCCGGCAGGACGACGTGATCGGCAGCGTCGCCGATGCGCTTCAGTACATTTCCTATTACCACTCGCCCGATTTCATCCAGGCCATGGCGGCGGCCTACGAGCGCGAAGCGAGCCCGGCGGCGCAGGACGCCATCAAGCAGATCCTGGTGAATTCGCGCATGTGCGCGCAGGGCCATCGTCCCATCTGCCAGGACACCGGCATCGTGACCGTGTTCGTGCGGGTCGGGATGAACGTGCGCTGGGATGCGAGCATGGGTCTCGCGGACATGATCAACGAAGGCGTGCGCCGCGCCTACAACCATCCCGACAACAAGCTGCGCGCGTCGATCGTCGCCGACCCGGCGTTCGACCGGAAGAACACGCGCGACAACACGCCGGCGGTGATCCACATGGAAGTCGTTCCCGGCGACGAGCTCGAGATCGCGGTCGCCGCCAAGGGCGGCGGCTCGGAAAACAAGGCGATCATGACGATGCTCAACCCGTCGGATTCGATCGTCGACTGGATCCTGGAAGCTGTCCCGGAAATGGGTGCGGGCTGGTGCCCGCCCGGCATGCTCGGCATCGGCATCGGCGGCACCGCCGAGAAAGCGATGGTGCTCGCGAAGGAATCGCTGTTCGAGGCTGTCGACATCCACGAAGTGCGCGCGCGCGGACCGCAGAACCGCATCGAGGCGCTGCGCCTGGAAATTCTCGACAAAGTGAACGCGCTCGGCATTGGCGCGCAGGGGCTGGGCGGACTGACCACGGTGCTCGACGTCAAGATCAAGGACTACCCGACGCACGCAGCGTCGCTGCCGGTGGCGATCATTCCGAACTGCGCGGCGACGCGCCACGTGCACTTCGTGCTCGATGGCTCGGGTCCGGCGCGGCTCGATCCTCCCGACCTCGAACTGTGGCCGAAGCTCACCTATGAAGCTGCGCCCGACTCGCGCCGCGTAAACCTCGACGCGCTGACGCGCGAGGACGTCGCTGCGTGGCGCCCGGGCGAGCGACTGCTGCTGTCCGGCAAGATGCTCACCGGCCGCGATGCGGCCCACAAGCGCCTGGCGCAGCTGCTGGACGCAGGCAAGCCGCTGCCCGACGGCCTCGATTTCAAGAATCGCGTCATCTACTACGTCGGGCCGGTCGATCCGGTGCACGGCGAAGCGGTCGGCCCCGCCGGACCGACCACTGCGACGCGCATGGATAAGTTCACGGAGATGATGCTGGCGCGCACCGGCCTCATCGCCATGGTCGGCAAGGCGGAACGCGGCCCCGAAGCGATCGCCGCGATCAGGAAGCACAAAGCTGCGTACCTGATGGCCGTCGGCGGTGCTGCTTATCTGGTTTCCAAGGCGATCCGCGCGAGCCGCGTCGTGGCGTTCGGCGACCTCGGCATGGAAGCGATCTACGAGTTCGAGGTGAAGGACATGCCGGTCACGGTCGCAGTCGACGCGCGCGGCGAGTCGGTGCACGAGACGGGACCAGCGCACTGGCGCGGTCGCATCAAGGGTATCCCGGTCAAGACCGCGGCGTCATGACGTTCGAGAACGGCATCCTGCTCCCGCCGACGGCGCTGGCGTTGCTCACCGGATTCGTCTGGCTGCGCATGGGCTCGGATCGGCTTGCCGAGCTGCGCTCGCGCCGCATTCATCCGCAGCAGGTTGCAACGTCGAAGCAAATGAGTGAGACGCTGCAGAACACGCAATCCGCCGATCACTTTCGCAACCTGTTCGAAGTGCCGGTGCTGTTCTACGCGCTGTGCGGCTTTATCGCGATCACGCGGCTGACAACGCTGTTCCTGCTCGCGTGCGCCTGGGGTTACGTCGTGCTGCGCGCGGCGCACGCGTACATTCACTTGACCCACAACAAGGTCGTGCGGCGCTTTCAGACATTCGTCGCGAGCACGATCGTGCTGTACGTGATGTGGGGCGTCTTCGCCGTCAAGCTGGTGATGGCGGACTAGTCGGTCGGCAGCTTGTAGCCGGCGAACTGCTGGCGCAGCTGTAGCTTGCTCAGCTTGCCCGTCGCCGTCAGCGGCAGCTTGTCGACGAACACGACGTCGTCCGGAATCCACCACTTCGCGACCTTGCCGAGATAGAACTCGAGCAGCTGCTCGCGCGTCGCCACGGCGCCAGCCTTGAGGACGACGACCAGCAGCGGGCGCTCCTGCCACTTCGAGTGCGGGATCGCGATCGCAGCGGCCTGCGCCACCGCCGGATGCGCGACGGCGAGGCACTCCAGCTCGATCGAGCTGATCCATTCGCCGCCCGACTTGATCACGTCCTTCGTACGGTCGGTGATCTGCATGTAGCCGAGCGGGCAGATCGTGGCGACGTCGCCGGTGTTGAACCAGCCGTCGGCCTCGAACGCCGCGTCGCTCTCCCGACGATAGTAGCCCGAGGCGATCCACGGCCCGCGCACCTTCAAGGCGCCGAACGACTTGCCGTCGCGAGGCAGCTCCTTGCCCTCCTCGTCGGTGATCTTCAGCTCGACGCCGAACACCGTGCGGCCCTGCTTGGCGCGCAGCGCGTCGCGCTCCGCGGCTGGCAGCTGCGCCGCTTCCGGCGACTGGCAGCGGATCGTGCCGATCGGACTCATCTCCGTCATGCCCCACGCATGCACGACCTCGACGCCGCGCTCGCGCAGCTGGTTCATCAGCGCGATCGGCACGGCCGAGCCGCCGGAGAGCACGCGCTGCAGACTATCGATGTTCTTGCCGGTCTTCTCGAGATAGCCGATCAGCCCTTGCCACACCGTCGGCACGCCGGCCGCGAACGTCACCTGCTCCGACTCGATCAGCGACTGCAGGGTCTCCGGATCGCCCATCTTCGGCCCGGGAAATACCAGCTTCGCGCCGACCATCGCGCACCCGTACGGCAGCGCCCACGCGTTGACGTGGAACATCGGCACGACCGGCATGACGACATCCGCGCCGGCGAGACCCATGGCATCGGGCAGCAAGGATGCGTAGGTGTGCAGCAGCGTCGAGCGATGGCTGTACAGCACGCCTTTCGGATCACCCGTCGTGCCCGATGTGTAGCACAGCGAGCTGGCGGTGCGTTCATCGAACTCGGGCCACTCGAACTGCTCCGCTTCCGGTGCGATCAGCGATTCGTAGCTGCGCGCCCCGGACAACGAAGTCGCCGGCATGTGCGCGTCGTCCGTGAGAATTACGCAGCCTTCGAGCTTCGGCAGTCGCGGCAGCAACTTCTCGATCATCGGCACGAATGCCGGGTCGAGGAACAGCCAGCGGTCTTCGGCGTGATTGACGATGTAAACGATCTGCTCCTCGAACAGCCGCGGATTGATCGTGTGGCACACGAAGCCGGAGGCCGAGACGCCGTAGTAGATCTCGAAGTGCCGGAAATCGTTCCAGGCCAGCGTGGCGACGCGATCGCCAGCCTTCAGGCCGAGCCGCTGCAGGGCGTTGGCGAGCTTGCGGACGCGCGCGAACGCCTCGCGAAAGGTGTAGCGATGTCGCGGCTGATCGGCGGTGATCGAGACGATCTCGCGATTCGGATGCTGTAGTTCTGCGTGCCGCAGGATCGCGCTGATCAGCAGCGGCCGATCCATCATCTGTCCGAACATGCCCTTTCCCCCGGGAGCCAGCTCCCGGTAAGGCTACCGCGAGCTGACGGGCGTGGCGAGTGAGGTGGCGTTCGGAATGGCGGGCGCGCTTTCGGCCGCGACGACCGCAGGGGCGTGACCCTCGGACTGGGCGCCTTCGGCTGTAACCGGCGCGGCGGCCGGCGCCTTCTCCTTGGGCTGAGGCGCATCGCCGAAGCCGTACTGCACGAGGATGCGCGCGATGTGCGGATGCTCGCTGCTCCACTGCATGAAGTTCACGCACACGGCCTTCAGCTCGTTGGCCTGCGCGTACTCGAACGATTTGCCGGTGAAGCGCGCGCCGCCGAGGTCCTGCTCGAAGGCGGCCTGGTGGGATTCCCACGGATGCTGGGCGGCGTCGGGCTGGGCGAACAGCTCGATCCGATCGACGCGGGCGTAGGCCGGGACCGTGCCGCACAAGGCAATGCGCTGCGCATCCGCCTCGGCGCACGCAGTAGCGGCATCCGTGCGGCGGCATGCGGGCACGTAAGCGATCGATTCGACCGTGTCCTCGACTCCTTCCCCGTCCATTGCAATCGGCATCACCATGCCGGCCTGTTGCGCGCCGGGGGCATCGCCGCTGTGTGCCTGTTCGCGGCCTTGCGCGATCAACGCCCGCAGGTCCTTCAACTCATCGCGCATGGCGCGCATGTCCTCGCCGTTGCGTTGCTTCAGGAACTCCGAGTAGAGAAAGCCGCCGGCGGCCGACGCCACCATCACCGCCAGCATGGCGACGACGGATCGCAGCGTCGTGCCCTTCTTGGCCCGCGTGTCGACCTTGTTGCGCGAGCGCCAGGCCATGACGAGCTGGAACACCGCGGCCGATACCGTCGCAATCGCGCCGATCATGGCCGCCAGGATCGTCTCGGAAAGTCCCATGCAAATCCTCGAGCTATCCGCTGCAGGTAGTTATGTCCGGTTTCAGCCGCCGGACTGTACTGCGTCACACTTCGTTCGCTCCCATACGCAGTTGGCAGTTCTGTCACGACTCGCGGCGCCGCGCGTTATGTCCAACGCTCAACTCCGCCACGCAGGTGCCGTTACACGGTAGGCACCAGATCGATCGGAGTGAGCAATGTCGGGCAGTCCCAGCCAGCACAGTCGCGTGATCCTTGCCGTGGACGACTCCGCCTCCATGCGGCAGATGGTGCGCTTCACGCTGGAAAGCGCCGGCTACAAGGTCGTGCAGGCCGTCGACGGCGTCGAGGCGCTCGATTTCGCAAAGCAGAGCGCCGTGGACCTGGTGCTCACCGACGTCAACATGCCGCGCATGGACGGCATCACGCTGGTGCGTGAGCTGCGCGGCCTCAGCACCTACAAGTTCACGCCCATGCTCGTGCTGACCACCGAGTCCGGCTCGGACACGAAGCAGCGCGGCAAACAGGCCGGCGCGACCGGCTGGATCGTGAAGCCCTTCAGCCCCGAACAGCTGTTGTCCACGATCGCACGGGTGCTGTGAGGCGTACGCATGGATCTTGCCCACCTGCTGCCCAAGCCGAACGAGCCGGCGTCGGACGACACGGTCATAGCGCCGATCGCCTGGACGCCGGAACAGCAGATCGCGCGCATGCTCGAGCTCTGCGAGGCGCAGATGGAGTCGGCGCTGTCGGAGTCGGACGTCGCGGTCGACGAGCTCATCAAATCGTTCAAGGGCCTGATCGAGGCCGGCCAGGCGCTCGGCTCGCAAGTCGCGAGCACGGACCTCGCGCAGCAGCTCGACGCACTCAGGAAACAGACGGCTGCAGCAGTCGTCGCCTTCCAGTTCTACGACAAGCTGACGCAGCGCCTCGGCCACGTGCGCTACAGCCTCTCCGCGATGGCGATGTTCGTATGCGATCGCGAGAAGTCGAGCGAGCGCGATCAGTGGCGCCGGCTGTTCTCGACACTGCGCCGGCTATACCGCACTGAAGAGGAACGACAGCTCTTCAAGCTCATGGTCGAGGGCGCCACGGCCGAGCAGGCGCGCGATCACATCCAGCAGTCGACGCTCACGCTGCGCGCGACGTCGACTGGCGAGATCGAGCTGTTCTGAAAAATTGCGACGCGGCGCAAGGCGCGCATGTGACAGAAGATCGTACCGTGCGTCACGTAGCGGTAAGGATTTGGACGAGCAGCCGTTAGGCTGAGACCTGCGTCGCGATCACATCTCATCCACGAAGCAGCCTGCGCGATCAGTGTGACCTGCAACACGGTCCCAAATCGCGCAAGGACTATCGTGCACGACAGGTTCGAAGATTCGGCGCGCATACGGATGCCGGAGCGGCAAGGCGCGCAGCAGCGGGAGGGGTTATGGTAATCGAGGCGAGAACGATAGTCGGAGCAGTCGCGGCCTTTGCGGTGGCCGGGGCAGCGCTGTGGCTGCTTTCGCCGCCGGCCGAGCAGCCGGGCAAGCATGGCAGCGTGGAAGTCGTGCAGATGCAGGAACGTTCCTGGACGGTCGAGGTGAAGGACCTCGGCGCGGCCGATGCGAACGAACCGGCGCGGACCGCGGCGAACCGCTAGCGGCACATCGCTTCTGGCATCATGGCCGGATGAGCGTCATCTACCTCATCCGGCACGGCCAGGCTTCCTTCGGCACCGATAACTACGATCAGCTTTCCGCGGTCGGCCGCGAGCAAAGCGCACTCCTCGGCAGCTACTTCGCCGCACTCGGCGAACCGATCGACCGCATCTACACCGGCACCCTCGTCCGCCAGCGGGTCACCGCGCAGCTCATCGCCGACGCGCTAGCTCCGCACGCGCCGCCGCTGAGCGTCGAGCCGGCGTTCGATGAATACGACAGCGAATCCATCCTGCAAGCGTTTGCCTCCTCGCTGACGCCCGCGCAACTCGAGCAGGCGGGCTGGCCCGGCCTGCACGGCGACCGGCGTCGTTTCCAGTTCTTCCTCGAGCGCGCGGCGCGCGCCTGGGTCGACGCGCAGATCGAGGCCGAAGCCATGCTGCCGTGGCGCAGCTTTCACGCGCGCATCGTCGCAGCGGTCGAGAACATCATGCGCACGGAAGGTCGCGCGAAAACGTTGCTCGTCAGCACTTCGGGCGGCGTGATCGGGACGATCGTCGCGCACGTGCTCGGCCTCGCCAATCATCTCGGGATCGAGCTGAACTGGGCCGTACACAACGGGTCGATCACGCGGTTGATCTACAACGCGGACAAGGTTTCGCTCTCGATGTTCAACGGCCTGCCGCACCTCGACCAGGACGGTCGGCGGCAATTGATCACGTACCGCTGACCTGCGTCACCAGCCGAGCGCGCGCTTGCGCTGCTCGACAGCCGCGGGAGCCGCCAGCGAAGGGCCCAGCTGGCGCAGGATGCCGTTGTCGAGTCCGTAGATCAGGCTGTGGATCGCGATCTCCTGGCCTCGTCCCCACGCGTCCTGCAGCAGCGTCGTCTCCGCGACGTTGATTGCCTGCGACAGCACGTTGAGCTCGCACAACCGCAGCATGCGGGCTTGCCCGTCCGGCAAGCTGCCGAGCTCGTCGCGATTGCGGTTGCGAACGTCCTGCACGTGGCGCAGCCAGTTGTCGATGAGCCCGAGCTTTTCATCGCGCATCGCGGCCGCAACGCCGCCGCAGCCGTAGTGCCCGCACACGATGATGTGGCTGATCTTCAACACGTCGACGGCGAACTGGATGACCGAGAGGCAGTTCAGGTCGCTGTGCACGACCACGTTCGCGACGTTGCGGTGTACGAAGATCTCGCCAGGCAGCAGTCCCAGGATCTGATTCGCCGGCACGCGGCTGTCGGAGCAGCCGATCCACAGGTAGCGCGGCGCTTGCTGCTGCGCGAGGCGCCCGAAGAAATCGGGATCCGAGCGCGTCATCAGCTCGGCCCACGACCGGTTGCGATCGAGCAAGGTTTCCAGGGTCGGGTAGTCGGTAGTCATCGTCGCCCTTGTACGGCCCGGCCGGATTGTAACTGCACCGCGGGCCGGCACGTACTTTCCCCCATCCACGGCCTGCATCGACCGAGAACCGCCGCTGCGAACCTCGAGCACTCACCCGCTGCGGAATTCGCAACTTCGAACAAACAGCACGTGGAGGTCCGTCATGCTTCGCAGAGCACTCCTGCCCATCCTGGCCACATCCCTCATGCTCGCCCTCGGCGTCGCCGCCGGTGACAATCGTCAGCGCCAGGTGCGCCTGTTTGCAGAGCTGATCCCGATCAACGAGGTGCCGTCGATCTCGTCCGGTGCGCACGGCCGCTTCAAGGCGACGCTCGATCGCGAGAACCAGACGATCTCCTACGAGGTGAGCTACGAAGGACTCGAAGACACGGCGCTCCAGGCACACATTCACATCGGCCAGCGTCACACCAACGGCGGCATCAGCGTGTTCCTGTGCGGGAACGCGCCGACCGTGCCGCCGGCAACGTTCCCGCAGCCCCCGGCCTGCCCGCTGTCCCCGGCAACCATTACCGGTACGTTGACGGCGGCGAACATCATCGGGCCGGCAGCCCAGGGCGTCGCGCCCTCGCAGGGCGGGGTCAACGAGTTCGACGAGCTGGTGGACGCGATCCTGAGCGGGGCGACCTACGCCAACGTCCACTCCGCGAAATTCCCCGGCGGCGAGATTCGCGGCCAGGTTCGCACTGACGAAAGACGGGGTCGTCACTAGGACGAAGGATCGAGCCGCGGGCCCGGACATCGCCGTATACTCGCGCCAGGGAGACTTGGGCGGATGCGGCGATGTTAGTGCGTCGGGCCGATGTGATCTGCATCGTATGCGTAGCGGTGTCAGGCTGCCTGTTGCCCGCACTGCCAGCACGTGCAGGTGACGTCACTGGCTCCCTCGCAGTCACGACCGACTACATCTACCGGGGCCTGTCGCAGACGGCAGGCAACGCCGCCGCGCAGGCCGGCGTGCAGTTCCACTCCCCTGCCGGCTGGAACGCCGGCGTGTGGGGATCCAGCGTCGACTTCCAGAACGGCGCCGGCGTCGCTTACGAGCTCGATCTGCACACTGGCTACTCGTGGTCGCTGAGTCCCGACTGGTCGGTGCAGCTCGGCTACGTGCATTACGCGTACCTCCACGACAACGACGCTGGCTACGACTACGACGAGGTCAGCGCCTCCGTCAGCTATCAGCAATGGGCGACGGCCAGCGTCGCGTGGTCGCCGAACACCTCCAAACACACGTACTGGGGCTTCATCGCGGACAAGCAGGCGCTGGCATACGAGTTTTCGCTGCTGCAGCCGGTGACGTCGCGATGGTCGCTCTGCGGGGGAATCGGCTACTACGATCTCAGCGATCTGGTCGATACCGGCTACTGGTACTGGAGCGCCGGGGTTGCTTTCTCGTGGCAGGGCATGCAGGTCGATCTGCTGCACATCGATACGGACGACACGGCGGCGCGCCTGTTCGACGGCGGAAGCCGCTGGACTGCGGCCCTGACATGGCGCTTCTGACCCGCGGGATAGAACCGCGTCCCCTGCTACGCGTACTCATTGACAACGGCCACGGCTGCAAATGAATTCAGTGCCTTCCAGCGGTCATTCACCCAGTACGTCCAGCGGCAGTCAGTCGAACGCTCGCGAGCTCGAGCTGCTGCGGCAGGTCGCGACGGGGGATCGGGCGGCTTTCAAAGAGCTGTACCTGATGTATCACCGTCGTCTCGCACGATTCCTCATGCGGATGACATCGCGTCACGACCTGATCGAGGAAGTGATCAATGACACGCTCTGGACGGTGTGGCTGAAGGCCGGAGACTTCCGCGGCGATTCGCTGGTTTCGACCTGGATCGTCGGCATCACGTACCGGCGCGCGCTGAAGGCGCTGCGGCGGCACGGCACGGCGCGACCGATGCTGGCCTCCGAAGAGGTGGCAGTTGCGCCGGACGTGCAGGGGGAGAACGAGAATCGCCAGTGGCTCGGGCAGGCCCTCGCGGAGCTGCCGCTCGAGCAGCGCATGGTGATGGAGTTCTCGTACCTGATGGGACACTCGTGCGAGGAGATCGCGCAGATCATGCAGTGCCCGGTCAACACGGTGAAGACGCGGATGTTCCACGCGCGCGAGAAACTGCGGCGCTCGTTGCCGCGGCTGGCTGGCGCCAACAAGTAACAGACGCAATGACACACGGCGACTACATGGGACCTCTCGGCGCTCACGGCGAATGCTGGAATCTGCTGCCGTGGATCGCCAACGAAAGTGCGGCGGCCAGGGATGTCGCGCGCGTCGAGGCGCATCTGCACGACTGCCGCGAATGCCGTGAAGAGCTGGAGTTCCAGCGTCAGCTGCGCAACGCGATCCGCTCCGAGGAAGCGGTCGTGCTGGCGCCGCAGACTTCGCTGCAGAAACTCATGCAACGCATCGATACCGTCGAGGATATCGACGATGAGCCCGAGGCGGCGCCCGCGGAGGTCGTGGCCGTGCCAAGGCGCAAGCCCGCGCGCTGGTCGCGCTGGCTGCCAATCGCTGCGGCCATCCAGGGCATCGTGATCGCCGGGCTGCTGACTGTGGTGTGGATGCAGTCCTCCGATACGCTGACCGACGCTCCCTATACGATGCTGCTGACGCCCGAGAAACCGGTCGCGCACGGCCAGGTCATTCGTGTCGTGTTCTCCGGCGACGTCGCGCTCGACGAAGTGAATCGCGTGCTGCGCTCGATCGACGCGCAGGTCATCGCCGGCCCGAGCAAAGCCGACGTGTACACGCTGGGCCTCGCAGCTGACACCGACGACCAGTCGAAAGTCGATCAGGCTCTCGCGCAACTGCGGGCGGACAGCCACGTCCGGTTTGCTGAGCTCGTCCCGACGTCCGAGGCGCCATGAACCGCCTGCTGTGCATCCTGGGCTGTGCGTGGCTGCTCGCGGGTTGCGCGATGTCGCGCAGCAGCCCCGCGGAGCCACTGAACGATTCGGATCCGACGCGATTCGTTGTCGTCACGCTGCGTAACGAGGCCGCCCCGTCGATCCCGCGCGCAGGATCGACCGTGCGTGGCTACGAACCGCCATCGTCCTACGCCCTCGCGCCGGCGACGCGCGCCAGCGCGAAAGCCGTGGCGGCAGCGCACGGCCTGCGCGAAGTCGCTGCGTGGCCAATCGGCCTGCTCGGTATTCACTGCGTGGTCTACGAGTTGCCGGCAGGAGCCGACCGCAACGCCACGCTCGATCGGCTGCGACGCGACAGCCGCGTCGAGACAGCGCAGCCGTATCAGTCGTTCGCGACACTCACGACGCCCGACGCGGGCGTGATTTCTGCGAGCGACCCGTACCGGCCGCTGCAGCGAAACCTCGACATGATGGACGTTGCCGGCGCGCACCTGTGGTCGCGCGGCGAAGGCGTGCGCGTCGCAATCGTCGATACCGGCGTCGATGCCAGCCATCCCGATCTGGCCGGGCGTGTCGTCAAGCAGGAGAACTTCGTCGACGGCGGCAAGAGCGCTGCTCGCGATCGACACGGTACTGCCGTCGCCGGCGTGATCGCCGCGGTGGAGAACAACAGCCAGGGAATCGTCGGTGTTGCGCCCGCCGCGCGACTCTACTCGATGCGCGCCTGCTGGCCCGCTGTCCGGGACGATAGCCGCGCGGTGTGCAGCACGTTGACGCTCGCCAAGGCACTCGCCGCAGCGATCGAAGCGCGCATCGATATCGTCAATCTGAGCCTCACCGGGCCCTCCGACCCGCTCCTGACCCGGCTGATCGAAGTTGGCCTGCGCCGCGGCGTCGTATTCGTCGGTGCTGCCCCACCGACCGGCGACGGCAACGTTTTTCCGACTGGCATTGCCGGTGTGATCAGCGTCGACGCTGCGGGTGCCAAGGCGTCCGCGGACTCAGTGCTGTTCGCGCCGGGTAGTGAGGTGCTGACGCTGGTACCGGATGGTCGCTACGACTTCCTGTCCGGCAGCTCGCTGGCGGCGGCGAGTGTGTCCGGCGGTATCGCGCTGCTGCTCGCACGCGACCGCAACCTGCGTGCGGACAACGCGCGTGAGCTGCTCGCGCGATCGAGCCGCAAGGTCAGCACGTCGGACGGCGAAGCGGCGAGCGTGAATCTCTGTGCCGCGATGGCGGCGCTCATGCATCAGCCGGCCTGCAAAGACTAGTCGCTCGCCGGCAGATCGGGCTTCAGCCCGACGCGCAGCCGATGGTGTAAAGTCCTCCCGCTCTCACCATCGCCAAAGGAATCCTCGTGCCGTTGAATGTCCGCGCGGCCGTCGTGCACGGCCCGAATCAGCCTTTCGTCGTCGAGGAAGTTCAGCTCGAAGGCCCTCGCGCTGGCGAAGTCCTCATGCAGGTGAAGACGACCGGCTTGTGCCACTCCGATCTGCACGCCTACGAAGGCAAAGTGCCGTGGCAGTTTCCCGCGATCCTCGGCCACGAGGCCGCCGGCGTCGTCGTCGAATGCGGCGCGGGCGTCACGCAGTTCAAGCCGGGCGATCACGTCATTCCGTTTCTCATTCCACATTGCGGAAAGTGCGCGTTCTGCAATTCGACGCGAACCAACCTGTGTGTCGAAGCGTTCGCGCGCTTGCGACCGCGCGAGAGTCGCTTCTCGCTCGGCGGCAAACCGGTCACGCAGCTATGGGGATTGGGCACGTTCGCCGAGTACACCGTGCTGCCTGCGGACACCATCGCGAAGGTTCGTGACGACGCGCCGTTCGATCCGATCTGCTACATCGGCTGCGGCGCGACGACCGGACTCGGTGCAGCGCTGTTCGCAGCGAAGATCGAGCGCGGCAGCTCGGTCGTGGTGTTCGGTCTCGGCGGCATCGGACTCAACGTCGTGCAGGGCGCACGGCTCGCAGGCGCCAGGACGATCATCGGCGTCGACACCAATCCCGAAAAGGAATCGATTGCGCGGCGCTTCGGCGCGACGGAGTTCGTCGATCCGCGCGCGGTCGAGAAGCTCACCAGCCACCTGATGAAGATGACCGGCGGCGGCGCGGATTACACCTTCGAGTGCATCGGCATCCCGCAGGTGATGCGCCAGGCATTCGAGTGCACGAACCCTGCCTGGGGCACCAGTTACGTCGTCGGTGTCGCGCCGACCGGTGCGGAAGTCTCGGCGATCCCGGGCAACCTCATGATGGGTCGCCATTGGACCGGCTGCTACATGGGCGGTGCGCGTCTCGATCGCCTGCCCGAGATCGTCGACTGGTACGTCGACAAGAAGATCGATCTCGACTCGCTCGTCACGCACCGGCTGCGGCTCGACCAGATCGGCGCGGGCTTCGAAATGATGAAGCGCGGCGAGTCGATTCGCTCGGTCGTCGTGCTGTAACCGTGACCGACGAGCGCAACCAGCCGGTCGTGCCGCGTCCCGCGGCGACTGTCATGCTGTTGCGCGAGGGACGCGACGATGTCGAAGTGCTCGTGATCCGGCGTCACGAGAAGCTCGCGTTCATGGGCGGCATGTGGGTCTTTCCCGGCGGCTCGGTCTGCCCGGCCGATGCGTCGGCCGAAGCGCTCGCACGCATTCCCGGCCCCTCGCAGATCGGCTGTGCGCGCCTCGCCACGTTGCAGGGCGAGCCAATCGACGAGCGAGCGTGCCTGGCACTCGCCGTCGCGGCCTGTCGCGAGACCTTCGAGGAAACCGGCGTGCTGCTCGCCAGCGACGCGGCAGGAATCCCCAGCGACGATCAGTTCGCCGCGCGTCTGCAGGATCAGCGGCGCGCAATCGCGTCTCAACCGGAACTGTTTGCCGAGCTGCTGCGCACCGAGAATCTCTTCCTGCGCGTCGAGCGGCTGGTCTACTGGGCGCACTGGATCACGCCGTCGGTCGTGCCGCGGCGCTTCGATACGCGCTTCTTCATCGCGCCGGTGCCGTCCGATCAGCACGCCGTCATCGACAGCACCGAAACCGTCGATCACGCGTGGATGAGCCCCGCTGCCCTCGTCGTCGCAGCGCAGGCGGGCAGCATGACAGTTTCACATCCGACGCTTTACAACTTGATGGAGCTCGACTCGAGCCTGCAACAACACGGTTCTCTGCAAGGCCTACTCACTGCAGAAGCGAAGCGCAACGTCGTCGCGATCCTGCCGAAGATGGTCCGCCAGGAACAGACCGCAATGGTGCTGCCGTGGGATCCTTTTTACCGGAATTTCGTAGGAGAGAGCGTGCCCGAGCATCTAGAGTATCCGGCGCAGTTGCGCGCGCTGCCGCCGCGCATGCTTGCGAAGTCTTGAAGGCGCGCGGCGCCGACGCGGGTATAGGAACCACATCCGAAAAATATCGCTGGATACGTTGGTTCGCGCCCGTACAGTGATCGACGGAACCCAGGGCCACGGCGGCCCTGCCTACAACACTGCTTACATACGGAGGTGGCAGAATGTCGCGTCGTCAACGACTACACGTTCCGGGAGGAACGTACTACGTAGTCCAGCGGGGCAGCTCGACTCGCCCGATCTTCTCCGAGCACCAGGACTACCAGCTCTTCGAACGTTTGCTCGCGACGGCACTCCGTCGCACCGGCGCGCGCTTGCACGCGTACTGCTGGACACCCGATGCGATCCACCTCGCGCTGCAGATCGACAGTGTTTCCGTCGGTCGATTCATGCAAGGGATCACCAGCCGCTACGCACGCAGCATCCACGAGCGCGCCGCCGAATCCGGCCACTTCTTTCGACAACGCTACAAGGCGATCCTGATCGATCCGGACGTGTACCTGCTGAAGCTGGTGCGCTATGTCCATCACATCCCGGTTCTGGGCACGCTGAGCAGCGACCCTGGCTCGTATCCGTTCACGAGTCATGTCGCCTACCTCGGACGGGCGGAGATACCGTGGCTGACGACGCGCACCACGTTGCGATTGATGAATGGTTGCGACCAGAACAGCGAGTACGCGGAGCTGATGTCGGCGCCGCCGTCGCAGGAAGAGCGCGAGCTGTTCGAGCGTGGGAGCAAGCATGATGCGCGCATCGTGGCGAGCACCGAGTTCTTCGAGAACCTGCCGCGGCACCTGCGCGTCTATCGCAGCAAGCTCACGCTCGAGCAGATCATCCAGACGGTGACCTGCCGGCTCGGCGTCGATCGCGAGCACGTGTTGTCGAATTCGCGCCAGCGCGAAGTCACGCTGGCACGCGCGCTGATCGCCTGGTACGCAACCGAGCGACGTGTGGCGACGCTGAGCGAGGTCGCGCGCTACCTGCGTCGCGATCCGTCGACGCTGTCGGTCGCCGTGAGTCGCTACCGTCTGTGCCGACCGGAGCTGTTCAAGCTCACGGCATTGCATGACGTCGTGCCGCTGGCACAGATACAGCTGCAAGTGTCGGAGCCGCGGTGGGAGGACGAGGTGGAAGAAGAGTCGGAAGAGGAGCTGTACTCGAACGTCGGTCGCGCGGCCACGGCCGTGCGCGTCGGCGTGGGCGCGCGCCGCTGACCGAACCTCGTGTTCATGGCTCCCGCCCCGCTCCCGCCGAGGGGGAATATCGGGGCGGGGGCTCTTTCTCTCTAGGACAAGCTCGAGTGCGATCGGCGTGAGCGCCGGGAGCAGGGGTCCGGCCGCCACCATGGCAAGCGCCGGCAGCAGTCGTCATTTCGCATAGCCGTCAACCACAGTCCGGAATAGCTGCAGAGCCTCGCACAGGGCTTGCAGGGCTGCCCGCTACGGCCAGGGTGAACTGCTTGCGTCTGGCGCGACATGACCGCCGCTCACTTGCCGCGCGCTCCGTGACGGCCCTCCAGGCCGTGACTCGCACCGACCGGGCTGGGCGCATTCGAGAACGTCGTGAACTCGCCTTTGGGGATGCCATGGGCGTGCACGAACTCGACGTGCAGGACGAACGTCTCGGGATCGCTGCGTACGAGCTCCTCGTGTGCCGGATGCCATTCGAGGCGTCCCGGCGGATAGCTGACAAACCTTTCGGCTGACATCGTTGCTCTCCTTCGCGGCCAACCTGCCACAAGCTCGTCGCCGCGACTTCAGGGTCTGCCGCGCAAGGTCCTTCGCAGCCCCGATTGCCCGCCCGCGGAAGTGTGCAAGCCATTGCAGCAGGGGCAGTAATGACCGTCGGGGCGTGCTTGGCTGCTGGTCGCATTTGCGAGTGTCAGATCTCGTGTTGTTGGCTTCTGCCGCCGTCGCGGAATCACCGCGCCGTTCGCCTAACGCGTGCCAGATATATTCCAATAAGCCAACACTGTCACCGAGGGCGCGCGGCTCGCTGAACGATTGCCGAATAGTCCTAACTACGGATATCCATAGATATATGCACTGAAAGCGGTGCGATCGACATCGCTCCTTATTGACACCGGCGTGCATAGGCGCAGTTTGCCCGCGCAGGGAGAAATTCATTTCGCAAGCCACGTTAGTCAACAAGGAGAACCGTCATGACGATCGAGCTCGAGGTTGTGGATCTGGGTGATGCCATCGTGGAGACACGGCAGTTGCCGATCCTGCCGCTGTTCTTCGACAGCATCAGTGGCGTCGGTCTTCTGCCACTCTGAGTAGAGTCACTGGCGGGTGCATGTGCCGCATGCACCCGCTCCTCCGCGGCCAGCGCGCATGCAAGCGGACCTGCCTCGATACTGGATCCCTTCGCACCTTCGAGTGTGCCCGCTGCTCGCGAGCACAATCCTGCTGGACCTGAAGCGCAACCGCTATTTCGGCATCGGCGCGCACGAGACGCGCGCGCTCTCGACTCTGGCGCTCAACTGGAGCGACGCGAACGGAGCTGCCGTGGAGATCGAACCGCTCGCGCCGGACGCTGCGATCGCAATGGCGGACGCGCTCATCGACGCGGGATTGCTCAGCCGCGACGCACCCGCCGATCGCTCCGCCTTCGGCGATGCTCCGCCCGACCTCAGCGGTACGTTGTCCAGCGCGGGACACGAGCTGAGTCGTGACGCTTCGCTGCGTCTCGCGCACATCAGCGCCTTTCTTGGAGCACTGGTCTGGACACGGCGAGCGCTGCGATCGCGCTCGCTTTACTCGATTGCGTGCGAGATACGCGATCACAAAGCTGCGTCAGGCGGCACGTTCGACCAGCAACGCGCGCTCGAGCTGGTCGGCATTTTTCGACGGCTCCGCCCGCACACCTTTGCGGCCCGCGACCGTTGCCTGTTTCATTCGCTGGCGCTCGTGAGATTCATGTCGCGTCAAGCGGTGTTTCCGACGTGGGTGATCGGCGTGCGCGCCAAGCCATGGGGAGCCCACGCCTGGGTGCAGCAGGACAGACTCCTGCTCGATGCCAGCCCGGAGCATGTCTGCGAGTACACGCCGATCCTGGCGGTCTGACAACGAACAACGGCGGGAAACCGCCTGCACTGCATAGCGCCTGACAGGCAAGGCGCATGGACGGGCGGTGCAGGTGGACGACAACAAGAATGGCCTGCTAAGGGGCCGCGCATGTTTCGGTACATTGCGCTCGTCTGGAACGTCTCCAGCGAGCAGCAATCGCGCACAGCGGAGTCGCTGGACGGGCGGCTGCGCGCGCGACACTGGTCTACGGTATTCGCCAGCCCAGGAGTGCGGGTTCTCTGTACGGATCTCTCTCCGACGCTCAGGGCATTGCCCCTCCCAAACGACGCTGGCGTTGTTCTGGGCACGTTATTCGAACGCAACCGCGATATCGATGACGACTCCGCGGCGCGGCGAGCCACTCTCACGGCGCGCAGCTGCGAGGCGATCCTCGCCAGTCGAGGACGATGGCTGATCGAGAACTGCTGGGGCAACTACGTGGCCCTGGTGCGCGACGTCCCGGCCGGCACTGTGCGCGTGCTGAAGGATCCCACGGGCACGCTGCCCTGCTTTCGGATCCGCTCCGACGGCGTGACCCTCGTGTTCGCTCACATCGGCGATTGCATCGAACTCGGGCTCGCGCACTTCACGGTCGATCGCGCGTATCTGCGCGCACGCGTTCTGGGCTTCAACGATCTGCAACGCAACGCGCTCGAGGAAATCTCGCAAGTCCGGCGCGGCGAGTGCGTCGAGCTCGATCCGGCGACGGAACCGGTCGTGCGCTCCAGCCGCTTCTACTGGGACCCTTTCGCATTCGTCCGCGAGCAACAGGCGATCGAGGATCCGGACCGCGCCGCCGCGGCCGTACGAGCTACGGTCCGTTCATGCACACAGGCGTTGTCGGCAGGTCATGCAAGCCTGTTGCATCGACTCTCGGGCGGACTGGATTCTTCGATTGTCGCCGGATGTCTCGCTCGCGCTTCTTCGCCGCCGCGGATCACCTGCTACACGTACTTCAACCCGCACGGCCGCTCCGACGAGCGACCTTGGGCGCGTCTCGCCGCGGAGCACACGGGTTTCGAGCACCTCGAGCGCCCGATCGAGACTGCTGACGTGAAGTTGCCCGAACTGGTCCGAGCGCGGCCGGCGGCCGACCCCCTGCCCCTGCTTGGATATCTGATCAGAAGCACGGTGGAAGAAGATCTCGCCGCCGATCGCAATGCCACGGCGGTGTTCACCGGAGATGGCGGTGACTCGGGATTCTGCAGCGATTCGCTCATCTATGCGGTGACCGACTATCTGCGGCGACACGGTCCGCGAACGACAGCATTGCGGCTCGCATCGGAAGTCGCGCTGCGCACCGAGCGGTCCACCTGGGCAGTGTTGCTGGGCTCGATGCGCCGCTGGCTTTTCGGCGCGAAGATGAGCGAGCAGATCCCTGCGCTGCTCATGGGGTCGCGGCTCGTGAGCGCGCAACTGCGCGACGAGTTCGCGATTCCGGAGAGCTATCCGCATCCATGGTTCAGTAACTTGCGGCATGTGCCATGGGACGTGATCCGGCGTCTCGGCATCCTGGTAACGACGCCTGAGTTCTACAACGTCACCGATGCCGCCCGGCCAGAGCCCGAGGTCGTGTCGCCGCTCTACGCGCAGCCCGCAGTCGAGCTGTTCCTGCGCATTCCGATCCACCTGCACGCCGCCGGCGGCCGCGACCGTGGCCTGGCGCGGCAGGCCTTTGCACGCGAAGTTCCCGAACCGATCCTGCGAAGGCTGTGGAAGGATCGTGCGCCCGGCTTTCACAGCGAGCTGTTGCTGCGCAATCTCGATTTCATCCGCGAGCTGTTGCTCGACGGCGTGCTCGTCAGTGAGCGTCTGCTCGATCGTGCTGCCGTCGAGGCGGCGCTCGCCCGCGGCCCCGCGAAAACCGAGGTGCTGCCGGTCGAGATCTATCGACACCTGGACGTCGAGATCTGGGCGCGCTATTGGACGCGCTAGACGCTCATGCTGCCCGCAGGACGCCGTTGCGGCGCGGAGTCCACTGACGAGCCCAGATCTCGGTATCGAGATGTCGCAGCAACTCGCCCGGAAACACGTCGCTCTTCACGAGGCCCGGCGCCAGCACGCGGTCGAGTGCGGCGCGATCGAGCAGTCCGTCGCTGACCAGCACGCCATCGAGAAAGGTCTCACGCAGCCAGTCGCGGTTGCGTTGAATGATCTCGTCGTGGAAGCTGCCGGCCCGGTCCTTCCAGACGCGGCTCAGAATCGCTTGCGGAACGTCGCCGCGGAACGCGCGCCGTGCGAGGCCACGATCCTGCCCGCCGGCGAAGAGCACGTCGGCCGGAATTCGCAGCACCACTTCGATCAGCGGCTGCGAGTAGATCGGCGCGACGATCTCCGGTCCGGCCGCGCCCGGGTGCGCCTGGCCGGCGTAGAGATCCGGCGCAGCCAGCAGCATTCCCAGCTTGCTGATGGCTTCCCAGGGCGCGTGCCGCAATCCGGCCAGCCACGGATGAACCGCGGGATTCGCTTCGCACTCGCGAGCCACGTCCGCAGTGACGAGCTTTCTGGCCTCGGTATTCAGCGCGTCGATGCTCATCAGGGACCGACCGGTGAGCCACATGCGTAGCGCACGATGCAGGGCGTGCCACGTCGTTTGGTTGAGAACCAGTGCGGACTCTGCGGCCAGCCGCAGGACCGCGGGCCGCGGCCCATGCCTGCGCAGATATGCCGTCGCCGCTTCGCCAATGCAGAAGCTGCCGAACGCGCCGTCGCCGCCGTCACCCGTGAACGTGGCCGTGGCCGGATGTCGAGCCATCAAGCCTTGTTCATGCGTTACGGTGGCGAGGTACATGAGCGTGCCGAAGGGCTCAGCTGTGGGCGCCATTTCGCAGATCGCAGCCAGACGCACGGCAGCCGCAGTCGACTCCATCTCGACGTGCTCACAGCCGGCGTGCGCAACGGCCATGCGCGCCCAACGCCGTGGATCGAGCGGACCGTTGGGAGCGTATTGCGTATATGCCAACAACCGCGGGCGGCGCGGGGCGGTGTGCAGACAGGCAAGGATGATGGAGGAGTCCAGGCCGCCCGAGATGCGCATCAGTGCGCTCTCGTGACACGCAGCAAGCGTCGCCGTGCATGAGCGCAGCGTGTTGCGCAACGCTGCGGCCGCACCTTGCGGTTCATCCAGCAGATCCCGCGCCTGCGCGAAATCGAACGGACTCCAGAGAGATCGCCGGCCGACCATTACGGGTCGCTGCCGTGGATCGAATTCGACACATTCGCCGCGCCGAATCTGCGTGACCTCGTTGAGCGCATTCCACTGGTGTGTCATGTCGCCGCCGTACAGCCTGCGCTCAATGAAGTGGCGATTGACGGTGAAGCGATGCGCACCGAGCTGCATGCAGTCGGCGATCGCCGAGAAAACGACGGTGACCCCAGCCAGTGCGGCTGTGAAACACGGCAGGCTGCCGCAGGGATCTTTCAAGACGCGAATGCTTCCCTTCAGCGGATCGCAAATGAACGCGACGTAGTTGCCCCAGGTATTGCGCACGAGCCATTCGCCGTTGCTCGCGCCAATCGCTGCAGTCCGCGCATCGTCCAGCGTGCAACGGCTCGCCGGCGTGTCGTCTGCGAGGTCCGATTTGCGGGTGAACAATGAGCCGAGAACGACGCCCGCCGTCCCCGCCAGCACTTGAGGCTCGAGCGAGCCCGGTCGGATGTCGGTGCACAGCACGCGCAAGCCGGGGCGGTCGAACGCTTCCTGCCATTGCGGCGCGGCCATCTTGAGTCGACGGGTTGCCGCCAATGCGACATCGACCTGCTGGGAATCCTGAGCATCCCAGATCAGCGCGACATAGCGAAACATGACCGCCTCCCCAGCGGCTCAGATGGCCAGTATGGGCGCGTATTCACAGATCTCTTCGGGATTGCAATCGAGCACGAAGGTGCCGAACTGCAGCCAGCTGTGTGCCGCCCACGGCTTGGGTCGCACCGCGATGACCCACGTCGGATAGATGTTGTAGCAGGACAGAAACTTCAGCAGCGCGAGGGCATGAAACAGACACTGGTCCTTCGCCGCGAACGCGTACGGCCGGAGGCGACGAAACGCGCAGACGAGCGCGGTCGTGCGTTCCAGATCGATCGTCTGCGACGCGTGGGCTTTGCTTGCTGCGACTTCGCAAGCGATCGAGTACAGAAGGCGCGAGTCGACTGCACGCTTCGCCCAGATGCATGCGCGCAGGAACGCGATGATGTGATGCAGGTGCAGGCGGACCTCTGCGGAGAGTTCGTGGCCTACGCTGGTCAGCGCCCCGTTGGATTCGATCGCAGTGAAGCTCGGGCCCGGCTCACTCGGAGCGGCCGGCGTCAGAAACCCGGCTTGGACGAGTGCAGCGGCCAGACGCGCTGCCTCTTCGGGTGGCATCGGCTCGAGCGGCTGTCCAGCGGACATGGAGGCGGACGACCAGTTCGTTGCGAGCGTGGACAGTGACCGTGCCTCGCGATAGCCGAGACCGAAATAGCGGTTGCGTTTCAAGTCGAGCAGGACGGCGCCGGCTGCAGTCACACACACCCGTGTGTGAGGCGGCATCCAGAATTCATTCTTCTCGTTCGTGCAGATGTCGGGCAGGGAGGTCATGTAGCTTTGGTCCGTGCCACTGCTTGTTCCCGTGAGACCCAGGGTGTGCAGTTGCCTGCACACCCCCTCCGTTGGGTGTCAGCAGCGCCAATGTCCCGGTCCGAACTGGAAGTCGTACTGCGAACCTATGGTCAGGCTGCACCGTGTCTCTGCCATTGCATCGCCCAAGTCGACGATATCGAGTTGCTCCAGCATGATGGAACCTCTTTCAATGAGTTTTCCTTCGAGAACGAAGGACGGAAGCTCGGGACTCCGCACGGGTTCAGCTTCGCGAAGGAGGGCCTTGCTCCGGCCGAGGAAGCCATCGTGGTTCCCGGCTTCTCCTTCGACTTGCGCAATCCTTGTGTTCTACCGCGCAGATTTTTCCGCCCGAAGGCCGACCGCGGCCGGCCTTCGCACAGCAAGGACCGCACGTCCGCGTCATTCAACCCCTCGCACAAGCACGGATACCGCAAACCCCTAGAACTTTTTTGCGAGTTTCAAGTAGGCAAAGCGCCGCCGCAGATCGCCTTGGGTTGCGTCGTAGCCTGCCGGCCCGCCAACTTCGGCGAAGGGCGGGTCGGCGTTGAAGAAGTTGAAAGCGCCAGCCCGAATCTCGAATCCGCTCCAAGGCGAGCGTTCCCCTGCCATGATCCCTAGGTCCAGCGACAGCTGGACGTCGACAATCGCCTGGGAATCGATCTTGCGGCCGTTGCGATTGCCCTGAAAGTCGGTGTCGTCATACGAGGGAACGTAGCGCATCGCGCCGAAAAGACCGACTCCAGCGTGACTCCAGCTGACTGCGGCAAGTGCGCGCCACCGGGGAACCGTTCCTTGTCCACTGGCAACGCTCACGCGATTGACCCCCGGACCTTCGACGAGGTCCGAAGTCGTGAAGTCATGCACCCATGTACCTGACAGTTGCGGTTTGAACCGACCCATGCGTGTATCGACGTCTACGGAAGCGCTGACGTCTACGCCGCTGGTCCGAATAGCACCATTGTTAAGACGCGTGATGTCGATTGCTTGTAATGGGCCAGGAATGCCCGCCTCGATATCTGCTGCCGACGGCTGTCCGCGGATGACCCTATCTGGGAAGAGCTCCTCTGCCGCCAACAAGCGGGCTGGGGACGGGATTGTGATCGTCTGGTCGATCGCGATGCGCCAATAGTTGGCTCCTAAGCGCAAGGCGGCCGGCCCCTTCGGCTCAAACCGCAAACCGATGCTCAATGAGTCTGAGTTCGATGGCTTCAACTCCGGACTGCCTCCGACGCGGAATACAGTCAGGGCGAACTCGCCATTTCGTGCGGGATCGACAATCTGCGCGGTTACGTCGGTGTGCGGCAAGTACAGATCAATGAGCGGCGGCGGACGAAAGCTTTGGGCGAGCGAGGCCCGGACCGTCAGTGCCGCTGCCGGTCGCCAGATCAGCGCGTACTCGGGATTGAAAGCGTGGCCGACGTCGGAGTAGTCATCGACACGTCCGGAGAGCACCAACGCAAGGTCATGAACTGCAGGGACGCTAGCGGCTTCATCCACGAGCGGCAGCCGCAACTCGCCGAACCCCGCCACAATTGAGCGGTGATGTGACCCGACTATGTCGACCGGCGGTGCAATGTCATATTCAATCCGCTCCTCGCGCCATTCACCTCCAGTTGTGAGTTCCAGAGGCCCTGCGGGCAGCGAAGCCAGTGGGCCTTGCAACGACGCAACCGACTGACTCGACTCAGTACGGTAGTGACTCCGTGAAGGCTCAGCAAGCAGCGATGCCAGCAATGCCGGACTGTTGGTGCCAAAGGGATTCAAGGCCTCGGCAGGATCCGACGCCATGAGTGCCGCAGCAGTTCGCGCTTGATCCAACTCATTTGATTGCACCGTCACTGCGTCGTCCTGGCTCTCGAGGAGCGACGCGTCCCAGTCCCACTCGCGGATGCGGCCGCGCATGCCCACTGCGCCGCGAACCATCTCGGCTCGACGAGTAAACACTCGAGGAGCGAGATCCGTCAGCAGTGCATCTACGACCACGTCCTCACCGAATGGGTTGTATGGATTCGCCTCGCCGACCGTCGCATGCGCGATTGCAGGTGGCTCGAATCGCGCTGTGAACTCGCGATCGACGTACAAGACCTCGCCATAGCCGCTCACCTGCGGCGTAAGTAGCACCCCGCCCTGCGCCACTGCGCTCTTGCGCGAAATTGCGTCGTTCACCCCGGAGTAGCGCAAGAGGCTCTCGAGATTTCGTTCCCCCGCGGTTGGCACGAAGTCCGCTGGCACTAGCGTGGTACCTGACGGCACGACCGGTATCGCCGCGAAACTCGATGACAGACCGGGCAGATTTGCACCTGTGGCTGAGCTGACGTTCCCGGGCGCGGCAGTTGGCGACCGCCAATCCATGCTGCCGAAACGCGTGAAGTCCTGATTGTTCCAACGATCGCGCTCACGACCAAGCAGCGGGCTCCGCTCGAAGTAGTCCACGACGATCGACCCCCACGCACGCCCGCGCGTGCCAGATGCGCTGAACGCGGCGTGCCGCTCGACCGAGCCGCCATCCGCAGCGCCGTAGTCGATGTCCAAC
>DATEML010000013.1:0-132096 GCA_035275585.1 Steroidobacteraceae bacterium
CCAGGCCGAGCTTGCTGAAAGACTGGATGAAGCTCGCGGAGCGGGTCGCGATCACGAGATCGCAGGAGAGCGCGATGTTCGCGCCGGCGCCGGCGGCCACGCCGTTGACGGCTGCGATGACCGGCATCGGCAGATTGCGCAACCCGAGCACGAGAGGCTTGTAGTACTTGTCGATCGACTCGCCGAGATCGACGCTCTGAGCGACCCCTTGGCCGCCCGGCGCCACGGCGCGGTCACCGAGATCCTGGCCTGCGCAGAAGCCGCGGCCGGCGCCGCTGAGCACGAGCACTCGCGCCGCGCGATCTTCCGCCAGACGACCGAGCGCATCGCGCACTTCGCCGTGCATCTCGACGTTGAAACTGTTCAGCCGGTCGGGCCGGTTCAGTGTCAGGCGCGCGATGCCGTCGCTCACTTCGAACAGGATGGTCTGGTAGCTCATGTCAGCGCTCGTCGTAAGTCAGTTCGAGTTCCGTCGCGGCAGGGAGCGCCTGGCAGCACAGCACGTAACCGGCCTCGACTTCCCAAGGCTCCAGCGCGTAGTTGGTCAGCATCGTGACTGCGCCGCGCACCACGCGGGTCCGGCAGGTCGAGCATACGCCCGCCCGGCAGGAATAGGGGAGCTCGAGACCGGCGTCTTCCGCCGCTTCGAGCACGGTCGTTCCGTCGCTCGGCATTGCGAACGAGCGGCGCCGGCCGTCCATGACGACGGTCACCTGTGTCAGCGTCGTGTCTTGTGCCTGTGGCGGCTTGACCTGGTGTGGGTCAGGCTTGAGCCTGACTCCTTCACTCACGAAGTGCTCGCTGTGAATGCGCGTCTGCTCGACGCCCAGACCGAGCAGGCCCTCGCGCACCGATTCGATCATCGTGTCCGGGCCGCACAGGAAATAGGCGTCGACGACGCGGGCATCGAACAGCTCGCGACCTAGCACCGCAACCTTCGCTGCGTCGAGCCGGCCGTTGAACAACTCGACGTCCTGCGGCTCGCGGCTCATCAGGAAATACAACGACAGGCGCTGCGGATACCGGTCCTTCAGCGCCAGCAACTCTTCCGCGAACATGATCGACGCAGTCGTGCGGTTTCCGTAGAACACGAGGAAGCGACTGGCGGGCTCGTGCCGCAACACGTTCTTGACGATGCCGAGAATCGGCGTGATGCCGCTGCCGCCCGCGAAGGCGCAATACATGCGCGCCGCTGTGGCATCCGGGCTCAGGATGAATCGACCCGTCGGCGGCAGCACTTCGAGCGCGTCGCCAGGACGCAGCGCGCGAGCGAGGTGGCCCGACATGCTGCCGCGCTCGTGCAATCGCACGCCGATGCGCAGATGCCGCTCGTCGGTCGCGCTGCAGATCGAATACGTGCGCCGCACTTCCTGGCCGTCGATCGTGGCGCGCACGCCGATGTGCTGACCCGGCGCGAAACGAAAGGTATCGCGCAGCTCGTCCGGCACATCGAGCGTGACGCAGACGGCATCGCTCCCTTCAGGCCGCACCTCAGTAATTTTCAGCGGATGGTAGGTAATCATCTTTGTGGGTCAGGCTTTGGCCTGACTCATATGCACTTGAAATACTCGAACGGCTCGAGGCAGCTCGTGCACCGGTACAGCGCCTTGCACGGCGTCGACGCGAACTCGCTCACCCGCTCCGTCTGCGCCGACGAGCATCGCGGACACTGCACCGTCAGCTCGCCGAACAATCGGCGCGGACTATCGACCGATTCCGCCGGCGGCGCGATGCCGTACTCGCGGAGCTTCTCGCGCGCGCTGTCGGTCAGCCAGTCACTGGTCCACGGCGGCGCGAACACTGAGTCGATGCGTACCGATGCGTATCCCGCCTCGTGCAGCCGCGCCCTGATCGATGCCTGGATCACCTCTGTCGCAGGACATCCCGTGTAGGTCGGCGACACACCGACTGCAATACCGCGCTCCTGCTCGTCGCGCACGTAGCGCACGACGCCGAGCTCGATCACGTTCAGGATCGGAATCTCCGGGTCCGGCACTTCGCTGAGCAGCCGCCAGACCTCGCGCTCCACGGGCGAGGTCGCTACCACTGCGCCCCCGGATAGGTCCGCTGCATGAACTGCATCTCGGCGAGCAGACGGCTCAAATGCTCGCCGTGCTGCCCGCGCTTGCCGTGCCACGCATACGCAACGTCGGCCGGCTGCTTCAGCGTCGCCTCCTTCAGCACTTCCGCGACGCGGCTCGACCAGCTCGCCGCGAGCGACGCCGGGTCCGGTGCGACGCCAAGCGCGACGGCTTCCTGCTCGGCCGGGCTGGCAACGAACATCTCGTGAGTGAAGCGCCACAGCGCATCGAGCGCCGTCTGCACGCGCGCGTGACTCTCCTCCGTGCCGTCGCCGAGGCGCACGACCCAGCCCGAGCTGAAGCGGCAGTGATAGCGCGTCTCTTTGATCGCCTTCGCCGCGAGCTCTGCAAGCTTCGCTTCGTGCGAGTGCTGCAGCCGCTCGAACAGCTCGAGCTGCCACGCGTCGACCAGGAACTGGCGAACGATCGTCTGGCCGAAATCGCCGTTCGGCTGCTCGACGAGACTCAGGTTGAGGAAGTCCTGCGGATCGCGCAGGAAAGCGAGATCGTCCTCGCTGCGCCCGCGGCCTTCCAGCTGCGCGGCATACGTCAGCAGGTAGCGCGCCTGACCGAGCAGATCGAGTCCGATATTGGCCAGCGCCAGATCTTCTTCGAGCGCCGGCGCGTGACCGACCCACTCGCCGAGACGCTGCGCCAGGATCAGGCTCGTGTCGCCGACGCACAGCGCATAGCGTCGGAGCACTTCCGGCGCTGCGACGCGAGCCGCTGCTGCTGAGGCGCTCACAGGTTCTTCACCTCGTCGGGAATGTCGTAGAACGTCGGGTGCCGATACACCTTGTCCTTCGCTGGCTCGAACAGTGCGTCCGCATCCGACGGATCCGAAGCGACGATGTCCGCCGAGCGCACGACCCAGATGCTCACGCCCTCCTGCCGACGCGTGTAGACGTCGCGCGCATGCTCGATCGCCATGGAGGCGTCCGCGGCATGGATGCTGCCGACGTGCTTGTGTTCCAGGCCCGAGCGCGCACGAATGAAGACTTCGTACAGCGGCCACTGATTGCGAGGTTGCGTCATGTTCGGTGTTTCTCGGCGTGTGCGAGCGCGGCGTCGCGAACCCAGCGTCCGCCCTCGTGGGCGCGGCGGCGCGCGGCGACACGCTCGCGGTTGCATGGACCGTTGCCCTGCAGGATCTGGTGGAATTCGCTCCAGTCGATCTCGCCGAAGTGATAATGCTCGGTCGCGTCGTCCCAGCGCAGGTCGGGATCCGGCACGCGCAGGCCGAGGAATTCCGCCTGCGGCACGGTGATGTCCACGAACTTCTGCCGCAGCTCGTCGTTGGTGAAACGCTTGATCTTCCAGCGCATCGACTGCGCGGTGTGCTTGGACGTTGCGTCGCTCGGGCCGAACATCATCAGCGACGGCCACCACCAGCGGTCGAGCGCCTCCTGCGCCATGCGCCGCTGCTCCGGCGTGCCGCGCGCCAGCGTCATCATGATTTCGAAACCCTGCCGCTGGTGGAAGCTCTCTTCCTTGCAGATGCGCACCATCGCGCGCGCGTACGGTCCGTACGAGCATTTGCAGATCGGGATCTGGTTCATGATCGCCGCGCCGTCGACCAGCCAGCCGATGGCGCCGACATCGGCCCAGGTGGGCGTCGGATAGTTGAAAATGCTCGAATACTTCGCCGCTCCGGTGAGCAGCTGCTCCAGCAGTTCGTCGCGTGAAATGCCGAGCGTCTCGGCGGCGCTGTACAGGTACATGCCGTGCCCGCCTTCATCCTGCACCTTCGCCATCAACACGGCTTTACGACGCAGCGTCGGTGCGCGCGTGATCCAGTTGCCTTCCGGCAGCATGCCGACGATCTCCGAGTGCGCATGCTGGGAAATCTGGCGGATGAGCGTCTGACGGTAAGCGTCCGGCATCCAGTCCTTCGGCTCGATGCGCTCCTCGGCGTCCACTTTCGCCTGGAAGCGCTGCTCCAGGGCCGCGCGCCCTTCCGCGGTCGTATGGAGGCAATCTGCTCCAAGTGAATCAAGACCTTGGGTGTACATCTTGAGCTCCGGCGCGAATACCAGTGCGAGCTAACGTGACACATATTTTACGGAACGGCAATTGTTTTTGTGTCACGTTCATGATCGTATTGGACCGCCGATTTATGCCGCACTCCGCCAACCCTCTTGCACGCCGCGCCGAAGCCCTCGTCGCGCGCTTTCGCCGCCAGCGTCCGCTGCGTGGCGGCTCGCTGCTGGTCACGATCCTCGGCGATGCGATCGCGCCGCGCGGCGGCGTCATCGCGCTCGGTAGCCTGATCGAGCTCGCGCGTCCGTTCGGCATCACCGATCGACACGTGCGCACTGCGATCGGCCGGCTGGCGAACGACCAGTGGGTCAGCTCGCAACGCATCGGCCGCGCGAGCTTCTATCGGCTCACGAACCCTGGCCGAGCGCGCTTCGCCGAGGCCACTCAGCGCATCTACGGCGCGACGCCAGCGGAGTGGGACGGCGAGTGGACGCTGGTGATCCTGCCGCGCTCGTTGCGCGGCGCGAGCGACGATCTGCGCGAGGAACTCGCGTGGCTCGGCTTCGGCCAGCTCACGAGCGGCGTGTTCGCACATCCGACGCATCGCGACGATACGGTGCGCGCGCGCGTCGCGGAGCTCGAGTCGGCAGGCGAGGCCATCGTGATCGAGCGCGCCGTCGTCACGCACGCTTCTGACGAGCAGCTCGTGGCAATGGGCTGGGATCTCGGCGAGCTCGGACGACGCTATCGACGCTTCATCAATATGTTTGCGCCGCTCGACGAGGCGCTGACTCGCAGCACGAACGCGCTGGGCGAAACGGCGTTCGTCCTGCGCACGCTGCTGGTCCACGAGTATCGGAAGATCCATCTGCGCGATCCGCAGCTGCCGGCCTCACTACTGCCGCGGCAATGGGCTGGGACGGACGCGCACGCACTGTGCCGCAACCTGTACGCAAAAGTGTTCGCAACCTCGGAGCAGTTCCTGTCGGAGCGAGTACAGACGCTCGATGGGTCGCTGCCGCCGCCCGCTGCGGAAGTATTTACGCGCTTCGGCGGATTGCCGCAGGAGTGAGCCGGATAAGGAAAGCGCCCGCTCCCTGGCACTTTCAGAATATAGCGCAGCGGGGGGCTTCCCGTAAGGCCCGAGTCATGTTGCAGCATCGCCGCCCTTGCCAGAACCACCGGGAAATGGGAGCGAAGATGACCTGCTACGTGCTGGGTTTTCAGGAGGTCGACCCGACGCAGGTCGCGATCGTTGGCGGCAAGGGCGCGCACCTGGGTGAGCTTGCACGTGTCGAAGGTCTGCGCGTGCCGGCTGGGTTTTGCGTGACGACGGAAGCCTTCCGACTGATCACGGCGCACGCACTGTCGATCGATGAGCAGCTCGATCGGCTGTCGCGCCTGAAGCCGAACGACCGCGAGACGATCAGCGCGGTCAGCGCGGAGATCCGCAGAACCATCGAAGGGATCGCGATCCCCGACGATCTCGCGGCAGCGATCACCGGCGCGCTCGCGCTGCTCGACGAACGCGCCGCCTGCGCCGTCCGCTCCAGTGCGACGGCAGAGGACATGCCGACGGCCTCGTTCGCCGGCCAGCACGACACGTATCTCAACGTCGTCGGGCCGGCGCCGATCCTTCAGCACGTCAGCCGGTGCTGGGCTTCGCTCTTCACCGAGCGGGCAGTGACCTACCGCTTGCGCAACGGGTTGGACCACCGGAAGGTCCGCATGGCCGTCGTCGTACAGCAGATGGTCTTGCCGCAGGCGGCCGGCATTCTTTTCACGGCTGACCCCATCACGGGCAACCGCAAGGTCGTCTCCGTGGAAGCCAGCTTCGGCCTCGGCGAGGCGCTGGTCTCCGGCCTGGTGAACGCGGACGTCTACAAGGTGAAGGACGGCGATATCGTCGCCAAAGCGGTTGCCACGAAGCAGCCTCAGCCAGCGCTGACAGATCGCCAGGTCGTGCGGCTCGCGCAGTTGGGCCGCAGGATCGAAGCGCACTTCAACTGCCCGCAGGACATCGAATGGTGCCTGGTCGACGATGACTTCCACATCGTCCAGAGCCGGCCGATCACTACGCTGTTCCCGATTCCCGAGACGGGCGACCGGGAGAACCACGTCTACGTCTCCGTCGGCCATCAGCAGATGATGACGGACCCCATTAAACCTCTGGGGCTCTCCTTCTGGCAGATGACGACGCCGCGGCCCATGGCCGAAGCCGGCGGCAGGCTGTTCGTCGACGTCACGCAGATCCTCGCTTCCCCCGCGAGCCGGGCAGGCCTGCTCGGGATCCTCGGGAAATCCGATCCGCTCATCCTGGACGCGCTCGAGACCGTCCTCGACCGCGGTGACTTCCTCCCGTCGCCCTCGAACGAAGGACCCGCATGGTCGCCGCCCAGCGCGGGGCCCAGCGCGATCGAAACGGATCCGGCCATCGTCGCGGAGTTGATCGCAGACAGCGAGACATCCATCGCCATCCTGAAGCGCGACATCCGGACAAAAACCGGATCGGCGCTGCTCGAGTTCATTCTGGCGGACATTCAGGAGCTGAAGCGAATCCTGTTCGCTCCGCGAAGCCGTCAGGCGATCATGGTGGGAATGGAAGCCGCGTGGTGGCTCAACGATCGACTGGAGACGTGGCTCGGCGAGAAGAACGCGGCGGACACGCTCACTCAGTCCGTCCCTCACAACGTCACGTCGGAGATGGGACTGGCGCTCCTGGATGTCGCGGACGTGATGCGCCCACATCCCGACGTCGTGGCTTTTCTGCAGCGGGTCGAGGGCGAGGATTTCCTGAGCGAGTTGCCCAAGGTCGCAGGCGGGCGGGAGGCGCGTGACGCGATCCGGACCTGGCTCGACAAGTACGGCATGCGCGGCGCCGGCGAGATCGACATCACGAGACCGCGATATAGCGAACGCCCCACGCTGCTCGTGCCCATCCTCCTCGGTCACACCGAGAACTTCGAGCCGGGCGCCGGCGAGCGGCGGTTCGAGCAAGGGCGCCAGGAGGCGTGGAAGAAGGAGCAGGAACTGCTGGAGCGCTTGCGCGTCTTGCCGGAAGGAGAGCGCAAGGCCGAAGAAACCAAGAGGATGATCGACCGGGTTCGCACCTTCGCCGGATACCGGGAGTACCCGAAGTTCGGCATGGTCAGTCGCTACTTCGTTTACAAGCAGGCGTTGGTGGAGGAAGCCGAGCGCCTCGTGCAGGCCGGCGTGCTTCGTGAGCAGGAAGACATCTTCTACCTCAGGTTCCAGGAGATTCAGGACGTCGTGCGCACGAGCCACGTGGATGAGCAGCTCATTCGCCAGCGCAAGGACGCGTTCAGATCGTATCAGGCGCTCACGCCGCCCCGCGTGCTCACGTCGGAGGGCGAGGCCGTCGCCGGGGTCTATCGACGCGACGATTTACCGCCCGGCGCGCTTGTCGGTCTGGCGGTTTCCGGCGGAACCATCGAAGGGCGAGCTCGCGTGATCCTGGATATGGCGCAGGCCGATCTCGAACCGGGCGACATTCTCGTCACCGCCTACACAGACCCAAGCTGGACGCCTCTGTTCGTCGCGATCGCTGGCTTGGTGACCGAGGTGGGCGGCTTGATGACCCATGGCGCGGTGATCGCGCGTGAGTACGGCCTGCCGGCGGTCGTTGGGGTGGAGCATGCCACCCGGCTGATCCGGGACGGGCAGCGCATCCGCGTGCACGGAACAGACGGCTACGTCCTGCCCTAGCGCGCTACCAGCGCTCGAGCCGCTCGACCAGCACCTGCAGGAACCGATTCGCGCGATGTCCATCCATCACGCGATGGTCCAGCGTCAGCGTCACGTAGCAGCGTGGCCGCACGACGATCGCGTCGGTGCCATTGGCATCGACGACGACCGCGCGCTTTTCCAGCTTGCCGACGCCGAGAATCGCCGACTGCGGTTGGTTGATGACGATCGGCGTGGCAACGAGGCTGCCGCTGACGCCGTGGTTCGAGATCGTGAACGTCCCGCCACGCACGTCCGCTGGCGTGAGCTTGTCCTCGCGGGCTCGTGCGACCAGGTCGGAGAGCGCTTGCGCGATGCCGAACAGATCCAGCGACTGCACCGCGCGCACCACTGGGACGACCAGCCCTTTGCCCTCGACTGCGGTGGCGACACCGATGTCGATGGTCTCGTGAATCTCGAGTGCGTCGTCCGTCCAGCGGCTGTTGACCTCCGGCACTTCGCGAATCGCATCGACACATGCAGCCAGGAAGTACGCCGTGAGCGTGAGCGATGCGCCGCGCTGCTCGAAATCCGCCCGATGCTTCGCGCGATGCGCGAGCACTGCTCCCAGGTCGACCTCGAAGATCGTCGTCACATGCGGCGCCGTGTGCAGCAAGCTCTCGACCATGCGCTCGGCGATGCGCTTGCGCACCGACGTGTGCGGGACGCGTCGCACTGGACCGGCAGACTGCGCTGGCGCCTGCTCACGCGCTGGCGCCGAAGCTGGCTGCTGCTTGCGGGCGACGTGTTCCAACACATCGTCGACGGTAATGCGACCGCCCGCCCCGCTGCCGCGGATATCAGACGCGTGCAGCTTGTGCTCAGAGAGCAGCCGCCGCACCGCCGGGCTGTTGCGACCGCCGGACAGCGCGACCGCATGCGCAGACAAAGCCGCACTGGTCACGTCGTCGACCGGGCTTGCCTGCGCAGCTGCCTGCGGCGCCGCTGCATCGGTCCTGGCACTGGCATGCGACGACTCGGCGCCCGCCTGAATGCGCCCGAGCAACTCGCCCGGTGCGATCTCGTCCTGCTCCTGTTTGAGGATTTCCGCCAGCACACCGCCGGCCGGCGCCGGGATCTCGATCGTGACCTTATCGGTCTCCAGCTCGATCAGCGGCTCGTTCTCGGCGACGGCATCGCCGACGGACTTCAGCCAACGCTGGACCTGCGACCGAGTGCCTTCCGTCTGCTCGCTCGGCGCGCGTATTTCGATAGTTGCCGCCATGCTGTCAGACACTCGCGATGGTGCGGATGGCGTGCACGATGCGTGCGACGCTCGGCACTACTGCGTCGAGCAGCAGCGGACTGTGAGGACTCGGTACGTCGGGCATCGTGACGCGCTCGATCGGTGCATCCAGGTCGAAGAATGCATCGCGCGCCAGGGTCGCCGCAATCTCGGCGCCGAAGCCCGCTGTCAGGTTGTCCTCATGCACGATCAGGCAACGGCGCGTCTTGCGGACCGACGCGACCACGGCCGCGCGATCCCACGGCATGAGCGTGCGCAGATCGAGCAGTTCGGCGTCGATGGCGGAGTCGGCGATCGCATGCTCGCAGCGCTCCACCATCGCGCCCCAGGTGACGACGGTCATCTCGGTTCCGGCGCGCAACAGCCGTGCCTTGCCAAATGGGACGACATATTCGTCGCCGGGATAAGGACGCCGCGCCCACGCACCGTCGAGCATCGCGCGATGCTCGAAGAAGATCGTCGGGTCGTTGCCGCGCAGCGCCGAGCGCAACAGGCCGACGGCATCCTCTGCGTTGGACGGCATGGCGACGCGCCAGCCGATCGCGTGCACGAACTGCACTTCGTTGGTCTGGCTGTGCCACGGATCGCCGCACTTGAAGAAGCCGCCCGGCATGCGCACGACCATCGGCGCCGCGAAGCGGTTGGCCGTCCGCCAGCGCATCGTGCCGCAGTCATTCAACTGCTCCACCGCAGGATCGGCGTACTTGCGGAACTGAATTTCCGGCACCGGCATCAGACCGGCGAGCGCCATGCCGACGGAGCGGCCGATGATCCCCTCTTCCGACAGGCTGGTGTCGAACACACGCGCAGCACCGAACTTGTCCTGCAGTCCCAGAGTCGCCGCATGCACCCCGCCCTTGCGGCCGACGTCCTCGCCGAACACGACGACGCGCGGATTCACCGCCAGCTCGTGTTCCAGCGTGCGGCGGATCGCCGTGACCATGTTGATGCGCGCGCCTTCGGCGTGCACGGTCTGTGTGCCCTCGCGAGACTCGATGCCTTCGCTCAACAATCCGCCTTGCTGCTGCACGTCGGGCGCGCCGTCGGCACTCACCTCGCTGAATGCGTAGCGCTCGACGTTCGCCACGTCGGGCACGGGTCGTCGCTCGACGCTGCCGAGCGCGCGTTGCACGTCTTCGCGTGCACGCGTTTCCAGAGCACGCCACGACTCCTCGCTGATCATCGAGGGCACCAACTGCTCACGCAGACGCACGAGCGGATCGCGCGAGCGTTCGGCGGCAATCTCGTCCGCAGACTTGTAGGTCTGTGTGTCCTGACCGGAATGACCCGACAGCCGCGGCACGAGCAGCCGCAGCAACACCGGTCCTTCGCCGCCGCGAACTGCAGCAACGGCGGCGGCGATCGTCGCCGCTGCGGCACGCGGATTCGCGCTGTCGCCTTCCAGGATCTTCAGGTTGCGGAACGCCGCGAGATTCGCAGCGATGTTGCCGCCGGGCGTCTGGAAGTCGGACTTGACCGAAATGCCGTAGCCGTTGTCCTCGAGGAAGAACAGCACGGGCAGGCGCTGCGTCGTCGCGATCGTAAGCGCGGACCAGAAACCGTTGGTCGCAGCCGAAGCTTCGCCGCCATGCGCGACGGCGATGCAGCCCGCGACGCGCTCATCGCGCAGGACCTGCGCGCGGTATTGCAGCGACTGAGCCCACCCGACGACAGGCGTGTACTGCGCGCCGACGCCGCCGCAGCCGGGCAGCACACACGGCCCTTCGCGACGCGGCAGATTGAATACCACACCGATGTCGCGGCCTTCGCTCACGCTGCCCGAGCGCATCATGGTCGAGGCGAGCGCATCCTCGATCGTCAGCCCGAGCGCCAGCATCAGCGGCCGCGAGCGGTAATACACGCCGACGCCGTCGCGTGCGCCCGTGAGCATCTGTCCGAGCAGGGCCTGCGTGACGTCGTGCCCGCGCGCCGTGAACTGGTACAGGACCTTGCGTTCGGGCAGCAGGCGCGATTCCTCCAGCTCGTCGAGGGCGCGAGAGACCAGCACTGTCTGCACGACCCGCTCCAAATCGATGGGGGGCCAGTCGAGCTGCGGGGCGGGTTCGGTTGAGGTTCGTTCGAGGGCTCGTGCAGTCATGCGGGGCAGCCTAGCGGGGCGGCAGTGGCAAAACTCAACAAATAGCCTTGTCTGGCGATTCAGTATTGGTGATAAAGTCGATTTGACAGACCATTGTTAGGGAATATCACCATGACGCTCGATCGCTACGACGCCGCGATCCTGGACGCCCTGCAGAAGGATGGGCGCAAGCCGATCGTGGAGCTGGCGGAACAGGTCGGGCTTTCCAATACACCGTGTGCGCGCCGGGTGAAGCTGCTGGAGCAGGCCGGCATCATCCAGGGCTATACGGCGATCATCGACCCCGCGCCGCTCGGCCTGAAGGTGCAGGCCTTCGTCCAGGTCCGGCTGACGCGGCACACGGACGAGAACATCGAGCAGTTCCGGCGCGCCGTTGACGCCATGGAGGAGATCGTCAGCTGCCACGCCATGACGGGCAACTACGACCTGCTGCTCCAGGTGGTCGTGCCGGACCTGGAATCACTGAGCAACGTCGTGCTGAAGAAGCTGCTGCGGATCCGCTTCGTGCGCGACGTGCATTCGAGCATCGTGCTCAACACGATCAAGCGCTCGGCGCGCGTGCCGGTGCGGCACGTGGGTCAGGTGTAGGTCACCTGCGCAGGTATACGGCGGCGGCCAGCAATAGCAGCGTGAACGCCTGGAAGCCGACACGCGTCCACATGAGCCGCGTGCTGAACAGGCGATCCGTGGCGCCGCCGCCCGACATCGCGAGCAGCCCGAGCACCATACTGACGCCCGTGCCGATCAACGCCAGGATGATGATGATCGTAAGCACATCCATCGTTATCGTCCCCCAATCTGCCGCGAGCACGAATATATAATGACACGATGCGCCTTCAAACCGCAGCTCGACGTCTCGTAGCGGGAGCCCTCGTCATGACTTCCATCGCCGGCAGCCCAGCAGCAAATGCCGCGTCCGCGCACGGCAGCTATGAGGATCTGACCGCGCTGTTCTCCGAGTGGCGCGAATTCGAGCCCGCCACGCTGCGCGACGGTGCGCCGGACTACACGGCGACGGCCCTCGCTCGCAAGCACACACAGCTGAAGAGCTTCCAGGCCCGTCTGCAGGCTATCAAGCCCGATGCCTGGCCGATCCCGCAGCAGGTCGACTACCACCTGCTGCGCGCCGAAATGAATGGGCTCGACTTCAACCTGCGCGTGCTGAAGCCGTGGGAGCGCGATCCGGCGTTCTACACTTCGATCAAGACCGAGCAGAGCGACACGCCCGCGCACGAAGGTCCGACTCATCACGCGATCATCGAGGTGTGGCAGTACGCGTTCCCGCTGTCGCCCGCCGATGAGGCGAAGCTGACGAAGGCACTGCAAAGCGTCCCCCCGTTGCTTGTGCAAGCGCAGCTGAACCTCACCGGCAACGCGCGCGACCTGTGGATGGCGGGCATCGGCACGATCAAGCAGCAACGCGCCGATCTGCTGGCGCTCGAGAAGCAGACCGCGAGCAACGGCCCCGAGCTCAAGCAGGCGATCCAGGCGGCGCAGCAGGCGACCGCGCGATTCGTCACGTGGCTGGAGCAACAGGCGCCGTCGAAGACCGGCCCGTCCGGCGTCGGCAAGGAGAACTACACCTGGAGCCTGCGCAACGTGCACCTCGTGCCGTTGTCGTGGGAAGAGGAAGTGATGCTGCTGAAGCGCGAGCTGGCCCGCGCTCACACCGAGCTCAAGCTGGAAGAACAGCGCAATCGCGGCCTGCCTGCCCTGCCGGTGATCTCGAGCGCCGAGGAGTACCAGCAGCGCGGCAATGCCGCCGTGACGAAGTACATGGACTTCATGCGGGCGCGGAACATTCTGCCGGTGCGCGACTACATGGACCCGGCGATGCGCGAGCGCATCGGCGCATACGTGCCGGAGGAGCGCCGCAACTTCTTCGCGATCGCGAGTCACCACGAGCCCCTGGCGCTCTACTCGCACTTCTATCACTGGTGGGACCTGGCGCGGATGCGCGAGGAGCCGCACGCCAGCCCGCTGCGCCGCGGGCCGCTGTTGTTCAACATCTGGGACAGCCGCGCCGAGGGCCTGGCGACCGCGATGGAAGAAATGATGCTGCACGCCGGCCTGTACGACGACAATCCGCGTGGCCGCGAAGTCGTCTGGATCATGCTGGCGCAGCGTGCCGCGCGCGGCCTCGGCTCGCTGTACGCGCAGGCCAACGAGTTCACGATGAAGCAGGCCGCGGACTTCCACGTCGAATGGACGCCGCGCGGCTGGATGCGGCCCGATCTCGATCTGCTCGGCTTCGAGCAGCAGCTGTACCTGCGCCAGCCGGGTTACGGCACTTCGTACATCACCGGCAAATATCTGCTGGAGCAGCTGCTCGCCGAGCGCAGCCAGCAACTCGGCGAAGCATTCACGCTGTCGCGCTATTTCACGGAGCTCAATGCCGCCGGCGTCATCCCGGTCTCGATGATCAGCTGGGAGATGACCGGCAAGGACGACGAGATCAAGGCCCTGCTGCGCCAATGAGGACCTGCCAATGAGCACGATTTCCCGGCGCCAGCTGCTCGTGCGCAGTGTCGCGACCGCGGTGGCGCTGAGCCTGCCGTTGCGCCGCGCAGCCGCCACGGACTGGTTTCGCTATCGCGAAGCCATCGTCATCGACGGCCTCGGCGGGCCCGGCTGCCTCAACACCGAACCGGGCGGGCGACTGCTCGAGCAGGAGCTCAAGGACACGCACGAGTCCGGGGTCACGTGCACGCACATCACGGTCGGACCGGTCGGCACGAAGGCGCCGGACACGGCATTCATGGATACGGTGCGCGGCATCGCGTACTGGGAGCGCGAGATCGACGACCATCCCGAAGTGCTGTCACGCGTGCGCATCGCCGGCGACATCGGCAAGGCGAAAAAGGCGAAGCGCACCGGGCTCGTCTACGGCGTACAGGATGGGGTCGCATTCGAGAGCGAGCTCAGCCGCCTGGACGACCTGCACGCATTGGGCCTGCGCGTGGTGCAGCCGACCTACAATCGCCGCAATCTCCTCGGCGACGGTTGCCTCGAGCCGGCGAACGCCGGCCTGAGCCGCGCCGGCGTGGAAGCGATCGAGCGCATGAACGCACTCGGCATCCTCGTCGACCTGAGCCACTGCGGCCGACAGACGGCCGCCGATGCCATCCGAGTCTCCAGGAAGCCGGTCGCGTTCACGCATACCGGATGCCAGGCGCTCGCGGATCATCCGCGCAACCGCACCGACGAAGAGCTGCGCGCGGTTGCAGACAAGGGCGGCGTCTCGGGCATCTATTTCATGCCGTATCTTTCGGAAGGCCGCCAGCCGACAGCGGCTGACATCGTGCGACACCTCGAGCACATGGTGCAGGTCGCCGGCGAGGATCACGTGTCGATCGGCACGGACGGCTGCATCTCGCCGACCACGGTCGACGAGAAGTACAAGGAAGCGTTCGCGAAGGACACGCGCGAACGGCGCGAGTCCGGCATCGGCGCGCCGTGGGAAACGGAGCAAGGCTACCTGTTCGCGGCGGACCTCAACACGCCGCGGCGATTCGCGACTCTCGCGATGATGCTTGCCGACCGCCGCCACAGCGCGGTGCGCATCGAAAAGATTCTCGGCGGGAATCTGCTGCGGGTGTTCGGCGAAACCTGGAAGAGCGAAGAGCCGAAGAGTCAGGCTAAAGCCTGACATCCGCCTGATATCCCGCTCCACGCAGCACCTTGCCCGGCTTCGCCCCCGTGTGCTTGCCCTCGTCCACGACAATCTCGCCGTTCACCAGCACGTAATCGATGCCGGTCGGCACCCCGACCGGGTTCTCGTACGTCGCAGTGTCCTGGATGCGGTCGAAGTCGAAGATCGTCAGGTCAGCCCACAGCCCTTCGCGCAGCGCGCCGCGGTCGAACAGCCGCATGCGCGTCGCGGGTAGTGACGAGAGTTTGCGCACTGCGTCTTCGAGCGTGATCACCTTGCGCTTGCGCACGTACTCGGCGATCAGGCGCGGGAAATTGCCGTACGCCCGCGGGTGCGGCAGGCCGATCGCATCTATCTCGCCAAGACGCTCCGCTGCGCCCGCATCGCTGCCGATGGCCATCCATGGCGCCTGCAGCGCCGTCTGGATGTCGTCCTCGCTCATCATGAAGAACAGCGCCATCGCGCGGTTTTTCGGCGCTCCCTTGAGCAGGATGTCCCAGGCGACATCGGCGGGATCCTTGCCGAGCTGCTTGCCGATGTACTCGAGACTCTTGTAGCGATACTTGTCGTAGCCCTCATCGAATGCGTTGGCGAGCACGACGTGGTCCCAGCCGCCGGACGCCTGCACGAGGTTCGACCAGCCGGGTAGCGAGCCGCCCTGCACTTCGCGCTTGAGTCGCTCGCGCACGCGTGGGCTGCGCAGCTGCTTGAGGCCTTGCTCCATGCCGCGCTCCCACACCCAGTTCGGTACTGTGATATCGAGGCCGGTGCCGCCGGCGGCGTAGAGATACATGTCGGCGCCTATGTTCACGCCGCGCGCGCGGGCTCCGTCGATCAGCGCAATGGCCTGCGGCACGAGCTGACCCCAACCGGGCTGATACGCGCCTTTGAAGTGAAAGATCTCGACCTGGATGCCGGCCTGCTCGCCGATCGCGATCGACTCGCCGATTGCGCTCAGCAGCGCGGCGCTCTCATCGCGCATGTGGCTGGCGTAGATGCCGTTGTACTGCGCCGCGACTTTCGCCAGCTCGACCAGGTCCTGCGTGGATTGAAAGCTGTCCGGGGGATAGATCAGTGCGGTCGCGATGCCGACAGCGCCGGCGCGCATCGCGGTCGCCACCAGCTCTTTCATCTTCTCCAGTTGCTGCGGCGTCGGTGCGCCCGCGCCGTCACCCATGACCGCAACCCGCGCCTGAGCGGAGCTGTAATACGTGCCGAAGTTGAGCGAGATGCCCTTCGCCTCGAGATCGCGGAAGTAGGCGTCGATCTGGTCCGCCGGCACGGGTGTGCCGCCCTCACCCGCGATCGCGCTCGTAACTCCCTGGAGCAACTTGTTCTCGGCGAGACCGTTGCGCTGGAGCACTTCGCCCGACTGATCCATCAGGTCGATCCAGCCCGGCGAGACGTAGTGGTCGTGCGCATCGATCTCGCGACGCCCACGGCCGTCGCAGCGCCCGATGCTGGCGATGCGCCCGTCCTTGATGGCGATGCAGCCGCGCAGCCACGGATTGCCGAGGCCGTCGAGCAGGCGGCCGTTGCGAATCACGACGTCGTAGGCAAATTCTTCCGCGGCCGCAGGTGCGGCCGACACGAGCGCGGCGCTGCTCAAGATGATCATCGGCAGGATTTTCGGCATTCACGGCCTCCGGCGCAGCTTCTACGCGTTTGGGCGAAAAATATCACCCTAAGAAAAATTTCCCTATACAGAAAATTTAATATAGATTCGGAAACGCCGCAGCAGGGGTCCGCTGCAAGGGGGAGAAAACCACATGACCGCCGTCCATCGCTCAACCTGGTTTCCGTTCACGGCCTTAGTCGCCACCGCCGCTGTGGCGCCGCTCGCGAACGCGGCCGACACGCCGCGCGACATGCAGGTGCTGCAGGAGATCATCGTCACTGCCACGAAGCGCACCGAGCGCCTGCAGGACGTACCGATCTCGGTCTCGGCGATCACCAGCGAAGATATCGCGACACGCGGCTTCACCAACTACGCCGACTATCTGAACTCCGTGCCGGGCGTGTACTTCCAGGACCTCGGTGCCGGCCACGGCACGTTCCGCATTCGCGGAATCAGCGCGTCCGAAGGCGGCGTGCCCTCCACGACCGCGACTTACTTCGGCGAAACCGTCACCAGCGTGCTGACCAACCAGGGCGGCAAGCCGAACCTGCGGCTGGTCGACATCGATCGCGTCGAGGTGCTGCGCGGCCCGCAGGGCACGCTGTTCGGCGCCAGTGCGCTGGCCGGCGTCGTGCGCATCATTCCGAATGCGCCGAATCTCCAGGAGTTCGAAGCGAACGTCGGCATGCGCGGCTGGAACACCGAGCACTCGGGTGACACCAGCTATCACGTCGAGGGCACGGTCAATATCCCGCTCATCAACGACAAGCTCGCGCTGCGCGTCGTGGGCTACCAGGACGAAATCGCCGGCTTCATCGACAACGATTTCGCGGGCCAGCCCGAGATCGACTGGAGCGCCGGACTGGGCGCGCCGGCCGGTACGCTGGTCAGCCCGGCGATCGCGCCGTTCACGCGGCGTGACGTCAATTCCCAGGACACGTGGGGCGCGCGCGGCACGCTGACCTGGCAGGCGACCGATCGCCTCAGCTTCGAGCTGATGCATGCGACGCAGGACGTCAAGGTCGACAGCGAAGAGTTCACCGACCCGGCCGTAGGGGACTACGGCCATAGCCGCGGCCTGGACGCGTTCGACAAGGGCGGCAACGGCGAGCGTCTGGACCTCAGTACTCTGGTCGTGAACTACGACTGGGATGCAGTGTCGCTGTTCTCCGCCAGCAGCTGGACCGAGATGAAACGCTTCAGCGATCAGGACATCGGGTTCCTCGCCGCAGCCAGCGGTCTGCCGCCACTGCCATGGGGACTCGACGACTACAGCGAAGGTGAGTTGTTCACGCAGGAAGTGCGGCTGCAGTCACGCGGCGAGCAGCCGTTGCAGTGGACCGTCGGCGCCTATTACCTCAAGCAGGAGGCGAAGTTCTCGCAGTTCGTCCCGGATTATTCCTGCCCGGCCTGCCTGGGCGAGGTCGTGCGCGGCCAGAGCTTCGAGCTGGACGCGCCGCTCGCGAAGTTCTACGAGAACGAGCAGAAATCGATCTTCGCGCAGGCCAGCTATGACCTCACCGAGAAATGGACGGTCGGGCTCGGCGCTCGCTACCTGGAAGACGACATCACCGACTTCGATATCGCCGCGGACGGATTCCTGATTCGCGGAACCGCGCCGGGCCCCACGACGCCGGAGCCGCCGCAAAAAGGTCACGTGTCCCAGCTCAATCCTTCCGCCTACCTGCGCTTCGAGCCCAGCGACAGCACCACGCTCTATGCGCAGGCGGCGAAGGGTTTCCGCAGCGGCGTCGTCAACCCGCTGATCGCTGACAACTGCCTGGAACAGGCGGAGTCGCTCGGCGCCAAGGACTTCACCGATGCGGACACGCTGTGGAACTACGAGGTCGGCGCCAAGACGCAGATCGCGGACGGCCGCCTGGCCATCAACGGCGCGGTTTACCGCCAGAAATGGGAAGGCGTGCAGCTCGGCGTCACGCTCGAGTGCGGCTTCTCGCAGGTGCTCAATGCCGGCGACGCAACCAGCGACGGCGCCGAAATCGAGCTGGTGGCGCAGCCAACCGATGCGTGGCGCTTCAACTTGACGTACTCCGTCAACAACACCGAGTTCGACAATGTCGTACCCGAGTCAGGCTTCCGCAACGGTGAGCGGCTGCCCGACGTACCGAAGGTGAACGGCAGCGCCGGCGTGCAATACAACTTCGACTTCGGCAGCACCTGGTCGGGATTCCTGCGCGCGGACTACGTGCACGTCGGCGAGGTTCGCGTGAAGTTCCCGGCGTCCGATCCGGCGGACGAGGTCGTCCTTTCGCAGGACGCCTTCGACACGGCGAATGCCCGCCTGTGGTTCCAGCGTGCAGCGCTCGGGTTCGGCGTGTTCGGCAACAACCTCTTCGACGAGCGCGGCATCGGCAACATCGGGCAGCCCTCGTTCGGCGCCAAGGAAAACATCACGCGACCGCGCGAGTTCGGTGTCGAGCTCCGCTATTCGTTCTGAAGTCGACGTGAAGATGCGCTTTCCTGCGAAAGGCGCGGGCATCGCGACGCTGGTCGCGATGCTCGCCGCAACGTCGGTCCACGCCGCGCCGCCTGAAGGATTCGAGACTCGCGTCGAGCAGCTGCGCAACGCCGCCGGCGTGCCAGGCATGTATGTCGCGATCGTCGAGCAAGGCAAGCCGACGCTGGCCCGCGGCTTCGGCGTGCGCAAGCTCGGCGAGCCTGCACCGGTCGGGCCGGATACGATTTTCCCGACAGGCTCGACTGGCAAGGCCGTGACCGTCGCGGCGCTCGCCACGCTCGTCGACGCCGGCAAGATCGCCTGGGACGACAAGGTGACCGATCGCTTGCCGGGCTTCCAGATGTACGACCCGTGGGTCACGCGCGAGATGACGATCCGCGACCTGCTCGTTCACCGCAGTGGGCTCGGGTTGGGCGCGGGCGATCTGCTGTTCGTGCCGCGCACGAACATCCCACGCGCGGAGGCCGTGCGACGCCTGCGATTCATCAAGCCCGCCACCAGCTTCCGCAGCAGTTACGCCTACGACAACGTGCTGTACATGGTGGCCGGCCAGCTCATCGAAGCGGTCACGGGTGAAACCTGGGAAGACTACGTGCGCAAGCACGTGTTCGCTCCAGCGCAGATGCTGAAGTCGACGAGCGACGCCGAGTCGCGGTTCGCGACGACTGACCGCGCGTTCCCGCACGCCCGCATGAATGGCGGCCTGCGCGGCGCCGGCGATCAGGAACTGCTCGACGAACGCGACGAGCTCGGCCGCAGCGCCGCGCCCGCCGGCGGCCTTGCAGTCAGCGCGAACGACATGAACAAGTGGCTGCTGCTGCAGCTCGCGCACGGCAAGCTGCCCGATGGCAACCGCCTGTTCAGCGAGGCCGCTCATGAAGAGATGTGGAAACCAGTCGTGCTGCTGCCGACCGGCTCGCTGGGACCCGAGTTCAAACTGACCGATCCGCTGTTCGCGGCCTACGCGCTCGGCTGGGACGTACAGGACTATCGCGGCACGAAGATCATCTGGCACGGCGGCGCCGTGTTTGGATTCAAGACAGCAGTCGTGCTCATGCCGCAGCAGGATGTCGGCTTCGCCATCTGCATCAACAGCGAGGACGGCGAGCTGCCGCGCGGGCTGATGTACGAGCTGCTCGATCACTATCTCGGCCTGCCGCGCGAGGATTGGCCGACCAAGCTGATTGCGTACAAGCAAGGGCGCGTGCAGGAAGCGCTGAAGGCGCTGCGCACGACGACGGCGACGCCCGCCAAGGTCGGACCCTCGCTGCCGCTCGTGCGCTACGCCGGTGTCTACACCGATCCGTGGTACGGCAACATCGAAGTCGCAGTGAAGGGCAAACAGCTCACGATCGACTTCAAATCGACGCCGCGCATGGGCGGACGCCTCGAGCACTGGCAATACGACAGTTTCATCACGCGTTTCGACGACAAGACCATCGAGCCTGCCTACGTCACGTTCGCGCTCGACGCCGACGGTCACGTTTCGAGAGTGACCCTGAAGGCCGTCTCGCCGCTCGCCGATTTCAGCTACGACTACCAGGACCTGGACTTCAAGCCAGGGGCAAGGGGGACCGAATAATGACGATCCGCATCGCCACGACGCTCGCCATCGCGTGCTGCACGCTGCCATTGCTCGCTCACAGCGAGGATGGCGGCGGTACGAACTCGCTTGCCTACAAAGCAAACGAACAGGCGGCGCGCCCGCTCGCACCGCACGGCCCGACCACCGTGGAAGAGATGGAAGCGTTCGTCGATGGCTTCATGGACGCGCAGATGAAGGCCGGCCCGGTCGCCGGCGCCACGGTCATCGTGGTGAAGGACGGCCAGGTGTTCTTCCAGAAGGGCTATGGCTACGAAGACGTGGACAAGCAGGTGCCGGTGGACCCGGCGCAGACGCTGTTCCGTCCGGGCTCGGTGTCGAAGCTGTTCACCTGGACCTCGATCATGCAGCTCGTCGAGCAAGGCAAGCTCGATCTCGACGCCGACGTCAACACGTACCTGAAGGACTTCAAGGTCGCGAACACCTATCCGCAGCCGGTCACGTTGCGCAACATCATGACGCACACGGCGGGCTTCGAGGACGGCGCCGTCGGTTACCTGTTCGCCAACAAGGTCGAAGACCTGGTGCCGCTCGGTGACTGGGTCGCCGCTCATCCGCCGGCCCGCGTGCGACCGCCGACGACCGACTTCAGCGACGGCACTCACGCCTCGTACTCGAACTGGGCCACGGCGCTCGCCGGGCACATCATCGAGATCGTCTCGGGCCAGCCGTTCGACGACTACGTCGCGCAGCACATCTTCCAGCCGCTCGGTATGACCCGCAGCACGTTCGGCGAGCCGCTGCCGGATGCGCTCGCGCCGCGCATGTCCGTCGGCTACACGCCGGAAGCGGGCGGCTTCAAGAGCCACGGCTTCGAGTTCATCCACGCGGCCGGCCCGGCTGGATCGCTCTCCTCGACCGCTGCCGACATGGGGCGCTTCATGCTCGCGCATCTGCAGGACGGCGCGCTCGGCGATGGGCGCATCCTCAAGCCCGAGACCGCGCAGATGATGCATACGCGCGTGATGAGCCCGGACCCGGCGCTCAACGGTCACTGCCTCGGCTTCTATGAGACGTACATCAATGGTCGCCGCATCATCGGCCACGGCGGCGACACGGGGTTCTTCCACTCGGTGTTAAGCCTGATGCCGGAAACCGGCATCGGCCTGTTCGCTTCGGTGAACACCGGCGGCAAGGGCGGTCGGACCTCGGTCGAGCTCGAACGCGCTTTCTTCAAGCATTACTTTCCCGCGGAGTTGCCGGCCGTCAAGCCGCCGGCCGACGCTGCCAAGCGCAACGCGCGGTACGCGGGCAGCTATCGCAGCCTGCGTCACTCTTATACGAAGTTCGAGAAAGTCTTCTCGGCGTTCGGCGACGAGAATGTGACGGCGATGCCGGACGGCACGCTGCTGATGGGCGACATCTTCGGCAACCCGGCGCGCTGGGTCGAGGTCGGCGATGGCGTGTTCCGCATGCAGAACGGCGATGCGTTCGCGGCGTTCAAGGGCGACGACGGCGGTCGCGCCACGCATGTGGTCGGACTGTTCCCGCCGATCGTTGCCCAGCGCATCTCGTGGTACGAGACGGGCAAGGTGCATGGGTTCATCGTCGGCGTGGCCATCCTGCTCTGCATCACCATCCTGGTGAGTGCGATCCGGCAGCGTCGCGTCGATCGCCAGCTCGCGGGCAACCTGCGATGGGCCCGGCCGGCACTGGCGCTGAGCGCGGGGCTGCTGTTGCTGTTCCTCGTCGCCATCGGGCTCATTCTCGCCGGCGGCTTCGAGAACCTGCTCTACAAGATTCCGACGTCGTTGCGCGTCGCACTGACGTTCCCGCTGCTCGCGATTCCATTCGCGCTGCTCGCCGCCTGGTTCGCGGTCAGCGTGTGGCGCTCGCGCACGTGGACGTTCGGCTCGCGCCTGCACTACTCGCTCGCGGCCGTGGCAGTGCTCGCGTTCCTGGTCGTCCTCAACTACTGGAATCTCCTTGGCTACCGCTTCGGCTGAACCGCGCGGATCGACCCAGGCAGCGGCGGCGCTCGACGTTCCGAGCCCGTACCTGCTGTTCCTGGGCGATACCACAGAAGTCCCGTACGCGAAGACCGCGTTCGGGCTGCGCGACTGGGCGCCGGAGAAGTGCGTCGGCGAGTACGCGTTGCCGGCTGCGACGGTCACGACCGGGCTGCCGAGCCTGAAACCTGCCGAGGCGTACGCGCGCGGTGCGCGCTCGCTCATCATCGGCGTCGTCAACATGGGCGGCACGCTCAATGCCGCCTGGATGCCTGCGCTGATCGAAGCGCTCGAAGCCGGCCTCGACATCGTCAGCGGCATGCATGCGCGGCTTGCGGACAATCGCGAGCTCGACGCTGCTGCGAAGCGTCTCGGGCGGCGCCTGATCGACGTCCGGCGCCCGCCGGCGGGAATTCCGATCGCGTCCGGCCGTAAACGCAGCGGCCAGCGCCTGCTCACCGTCGGCACCGACTGCGCGCTCGGCAAGAAGTACACCGCACTCGTGCTCGCGCGCGAGTTCCGTCGCCGCGGCGTCGATGCAGATTTTCGCGCCACCGGCCAGACCGGAATCCTGATCGCCGGCGGCGGCATGCCGATCGATGCCGTCGTCTCGGATTTCGTCGCCGGCGCGGCCGAGCTGCTCAGCCCCGACGCGGACGCCGATCACTGGGATGTCATCGAAGGCCAGGGGTCGCTGTTCCATCCCTCGTACTCGGGCGTGTCGCTCGGCTTGCTGCACGGGTCGCAGCCCGACGTCATCGTGCTGTGTCACGAGCAAGGCCGCGACGCGATCCTCGGCCTCGAGGACTTTCCGCTGCCGCCGCTCGACGAAGCGATCTACGTACACCTGGAGCTGGCGCGGCGCACGAATCCCCGCGTGCGCTGCGCCGGCGTTTCATTGAATACAGCAAAGCTCTCCGCGGCGCATGCGCGCGCCGTGCTGGCCGAGCGCCGGGCGCAGCTCGGCGTGCCGGTCGCCGATCCGATGCGCGGCGGGCCGGAGCTGGAGGATCTGGTCGCATCATGTCTGTCACCGAGCCCCTCGCAAGCGTGACGCTGCAGGTCAGCGTCGAGAAATGGCCGCTCAAGGCGCCATTTCGCATCACCGGATACACCTTCGTCGCGGTCGACGTCGTCGTCGCGGCAATCTCGTGCCGCGGTCAGACGGGACGCGGCGAAGCGGTCGGCGTCTACTATCGCAGCGAGACCGCCGATTCCATGACGACACAGATCGAAGCCGTGCGCGCCGACATCGAGGCCGGCATCGATCGCGAGAGTCTGCGACGGCTGATGCCTGCGGGCGGTGCGCGCAACGCCGTGGATTGCGCGCTGTGGGATCTCGAAGCGCGTCTCAGCGGCATACCGGCGTGGAAGATTGCCGGCCTGAATGCGCCGGTGCCGCTGGTCACGACGTTCACTCTGGGCGCCGACGATCCCGAGAAGATGGCGCAAACCGCAATCTCCTACGTCGGCGCGCAGGCGATCAAGCTCAAGCTCACCGGCACACCCGTCGACGCCGACCGCGTGCGCGCCGTGCGCGCAGCGCGTCCGGAGGCGTGGCTCGCAGTCGACGCCAACCAGGGATTCACGCGCGCGTCGCTCGCTGACCTGATGCCGGTGCTGGTCGATGCCCGCGTCGGATTGATCGAACAGCCGTTTCCGATCGGCCGCGAGGCGGACCTCGACGGGCTGCGCTCGCCGATTCCGATCGCGGCCGACGAAAGCGTGCAGGACCTGCAGGACGTTGCGGGGCTCGTCGGACGCTTCAACGTCGTCAACATCAAGCTCGACAAGAGCGGCGGCCTCACCGAGGGGCTGGCGATGGCGCGCCACGCGCGCTCGCTCGGGCTCGACGTGATGGTCGGCAACATGACCGGTACGGCGCTCGCGATGGCGCCCGCCGCTCTCGTCGGCCAGCTGTGCCGCATCGTCGATCTCGACGGACCGATCTTCCTGCGCAACGACCGCTCGCCGGGCGCCGTATACGAGCAGGGCACGGTCTGGTGTCCGCCCGAAGTGTGGGGCGGCGGCAGGAAGTGAGCACCGAGGTCGCCGGCGCGCTGCCGCAGCCGAGGGACTGGTTCGGTCAACCGCGCGGCCTGACGATCCTGTTCCTCACCGAGATGTGGGAGATCTTCTCCTACATCGGGATGCGCGTGCTGCTCGTCTATTACATGACGAAGCAGCTGGCGATCCCTCAGCAGAACGCATCGCTCATCTACGGCGCGTACAACGCGTTCGTGTACTTCACGCCGATCGTCGGCGGCATCATCTGCGACCGCTGGCTCGGACGACGCAACTCAGTACTGCTCGGCGGCTCGATCATGGCGCTCGGCCACTTCATGATGGCGTTCGAGCCGTTGTTCTACGTCGCGCTCGCGACGATCGGCATCGGCAACGGATTGTTCCTGCCGGCGCTGCCGAGCCAGATTTCCGGCCTGTACAGCCACGACGATCCTCGTCGCAAGACCGCGTACAACTACTACTACCTCGGCGTGAATGTCGGCGGCTTCCTCGCTCCGCTCGCCTGCGGCACGGTCGGCGAGGTTTTCGGCTGGCACTGGGGCTTCACGCTGGCCGGCATCGGCATGGTGAGCGGTCTCGTGATCTACGTTCTCGGCGGCCGTTACCTTCCGCCCGAGCCGCCGCGCGCGCCGCCAGCTCCGTCGCCCGGCAGGCAACAGACGTATGCATCCGGAATGGCGCGACGCTTCGCGCTGCTCGCAGGCATCTGCGGCATGGTCGTGATCTTTCGCACCGCGTACGAGCAGGTCGGCAACACGCTGCCACTGTGGATCGAGCACGTCGACCGCTCGGTCGGCGCTGCCGTGATTCCGATGACGTGGTTTCAGTCGCTGAACCCGCTGCTCGTCGTGCTGCTGACGCCCTTGTTCGTCGCGCGCTGGGTGCGGCACGCTCGTGAAGGTCACGAGCTTTCGTCGATCCGCAAGATGGCGGTCGGCGCCGGTGGCGTCGCACTGGCTTACCTGCTGCTGGCGGCAGTCGCCGCATGGAGCGGCGGCGGAGTCGTGGCCGGAGGCTGGATCTGGCTGATCGTCTTCTTCGTGGTGATGACGGCCGGCGAGCTGTACATCCTGCCGATCGGTCTCGGTTTGTTCGGACGCCTCGCGCCGACGGGATTCGCCGCCACGACGATCGCGCTGTGGTTCCTCGCCGCGTTCTTCGGCAATCTGCTTGCGGGCGCCTTCGGAACCTTGTGGAGCGGAATGTCGCCGCCGCAGTTCTTTGCGGCGACCGCCGCAGTCGCTGCGCTGTCCGGCGCGGCGCTGCTTGCATTCAACCGGCCTGCGCAGCGCGCTGAAGCCGAGTGAGTAAACCGGACGGGGGATTCCAATGACCGCCAGACTTGCGTCGTTCATCGTTGCCGCGGCAGCCGCATCCATCGCGAGCGCCGCCCGCGCTGATGCACCTCAACCTGCAACACCACCCGCGCTTACCGCGGAAGACGCGGCCGCGTTCCTCGACGGCATGCTGCCGACCGCCATGGCGATCGGCGACGTCGCGGGTGCCACCGTCGCGATCGTCAAGGACGATGCGCTGCTGCTGACGCGGGCATACGGCCTTGCGGACGTGGAGAAGCGCGTTCCCGTGAGCGCACAAGATACGCTGTTCCGCCCGGCTTCGATCTCGAAGCTGTTCACCTGGACGGCAGTGATGCAGCAGGTCGAAGCCGGGAAGCTCGATCTCGACCACGACATCAACGAGTACCTGGATTTCAGGATCGAAGGGTACGGCGGTCAGCCGATCAAGCTGCGTCATCTGATGACGCACACTGCGGGCTTCGAAGAATCGCTGCTCGACCTGCTGGTCGACGACGTCAGCCACGTGAAGCCGCTGGGCGAGGCGTTGAAGCACAGCATCCCGGCGCGAATCTATCCACCGGGCACGGTGCCTGCGTATTCGAACTACGGCGCATCGCTCGCCGGCTACATCGTCTCGCGCGCATCGGGCATGCCGTTCGAGCAGTACATCGAAGAGCGCATCTTCGAGCCGCTGAAGATGGAGCATTCGACGTTCCGGCAGACGCTGCCGGGCTCGCTGCGGGAACACCTCTCCAACAGCTATGCCGCGGCTTCCGGCAAGCCGGTGCCGTTCGAGTATGGATCTGACGTGCCTGCCGGCGCGCTGTCGGCGACGGCGCCCGACATGGCGCAGTTCATGATGGCGCATCTGAACGGCGGACTGCTGCCGGGCGGCGACGATTCGAGCCGCATCCTCAAACCGGAGACGACGGAGCTCATGCACAGCGTGGCTAACCGCCCTGCCCCGGTCGTCGACGCCATGGCGCTCGGTTTCTACGAGCAGGGTCGCAACGGCGTACGCGTGATCGCGCACGGCGGCGACCTGACGGCATTTCACAGCGAGCTCGTGCTGATCCCTGCGGCGAAGGTCGGGCTGTTCATTTCATTCAACAGCAGCGGCAAGGAAAATGCTGTCTACAAGGTGCGCACGGCGGTGTACGAAGGCTTCATGGACCGCTACTTTCCGCGCCAGGCCCCCGCGCCCGTCGCGCCGCCCTCCGATGCCAGCCAGCACGCGGCCGCGTTGGTCGGCAACTACGAAGGCAGTCGCCGCGCCGACCAGAATCTCTTCAGCTTCTTCTACATGTTCAGTCAGACAGCTGCGGAAGTGCGCGACGATGGCAGTCTCGTGATCAATGGCCTGGACGCCCTCAATGGCGAGCCAAAGAGGTTCCGCGAAGTCCAGCCCTGGCTGTGGCAGGAAGAGCACGGCGAACAGCGCCTGGCCGTCGGGCGCGACGAGCACGGCGGCATCGTCAGCCTCGTTCCCGACGGCTACGGAGCCATCATCGTCTTCCAGCGCCCGCCGCTGTGGCGGAACAAGGCGTGGCTGGTGCCAGCAGTCATGGTGGCGGGCGGCATCATCGGGCTCGCGCTGCTGATCCGCGTGATTGCATTCCTGCGGCGTCGCTTCTCGCGAGCGGGCGCGGCGGCGGTCGCCGCCGACCGGAATCGGCGCAGATCGCTCGCGGCGATCCTGAGCTGCGCAATCTTCATCGGCTCGTGCCTCACCGTCCTCACGATGTTCTCCAGCGAGTCGTTCTGGGTCATCTCGTCCGACGGCAGGTGGTTCGTGCGCCTGGTGCAGCTGTCGGCGCTGCTCTGCGTGCTCGGCGCGATCGTGGCGATCATCGTCGCCGTCGACACCTGGCGTGCGCCGGCGCGCACGCTGTCGCTGTCGATCGGCAGAACGGCGCTGGCTGCGGCATGCCTGGTCTGGGCCTACGTCGCCGTGGCGTTCCACTTTCTTGCCGTGCGACTGCAGTACTAGCGGCTCGGACTTCGAGCACATCAGCCTCAAGGGTCATTGTTGACTCAGCATCAGGGTGCGTTGACTGGTTACGCGAATCGGCATACCTTCTCTTGGAATCGAGGATGACCACGGATCGGCGCGAACTGCCTGCGGCTAGTTCTGCGCGTCGCGGTTCTGCTAATGAAGAGGGAGTTTCTCATGCCAATGCGCAGCATGGCCGCCGTCGGCGGCATATTCCTTGGGTTGGTGACGCTTGCATCCGCTGCCGAACGCGAGGCAGGGCCACCAGTTGTCCGGCATGTCAGCGACGTTCCACTACCCGTCGACGCGGACACGCTGGATCGGCAGTACCGCGCTCTTTCGTCTATGCCATCGGTGACGGTGGCCTACTCTGCCCTCGGGCCTGTGCGGTCCTTGGAAGGTCCAACGGGCATAGTGCTATCGAGCGCGACCCGAAATCTCAAGGCGGGCCAGAACGCCTCCGAGGTCCTCCAGAAGTTCAAGGATGTGCTGCTGGCAACAGGCGGCGAGACGCTCAAGATCAGCGGGAACCAAATGAGCGGGACGGGACGACATCGCTACATCGCGATGGATCAGTTCATCAGCGGCATCCCGGTACTGTACGGCAGCGTTTCGCTGCGGTTTGAAGAGGGGAGCGGTCTCGTCGACTCGCTTGGCGCAAATTTCCTGCCGGACCGCGGGTTGTCGCGGCAGCCGAAGCTTTCAGAGGCAGACGCCGCCAAGCGTGTCGCGCAGCTCTTGGTAGAGAGCGGAGAGGCAAAGCCCGGATCAGTAGAGACTTCGCCGCCGACTCTGGCGTACCACGGCACGCACCCGGGCTCGACACGCGGTCGTCTCGTCTGGGCGGTGCCAGCCAGCTACGGCGCCCGAGACGGCATGTTCTGGATCGATGCAGTCGACGGCGAGTATGTAGGCCGCGACGCCCTCTCGAAGAACGCGCTCCAGGTCTACACGGCAAACAACGCCGCACCTCCTGCAGGCAGTTTTCCCGATGGCCTGACATTGCTGTTCAATCACCCAGGCTCCTCGACCGACCAGCTCGCCATGAACGCTTACAACAACCTGCTGGACAGTCTCCAAGCGATGGAGGTCGGTGGCTCGTGGCTCCAGATCGACCCGCTCCGTCTGGTGCTCCATTACGGCACCTCCATCGAGGACTTGGCCAGGAACGCCAGATACGTTCGCACGAAGAGCGTTGACTACCTTTGGTTTGGTGATGGATGGGCTCCACTATCCATCGGCCCAGTCGGCAATTCGCGGGATGCGGTCGCGCACGAGTTGGGCCACGACATCGGGAGAACGTACTTCAATCCGGCTGGAGGTGCGGTGAGCGACTCGCAGAGCGGCGCGATCGATGAAGCATTTGGGGACGTCGTCGCAGCATTGGTCGATACGTATAAGCGGGGTGGCGTGCCGAACGACCCCGTCACCTGGACCATTGCGGAGATCTACACCAACGATCCCCCCAGGGGACTCAGATCCATGTCGAATCCGAAGTCCATGAGTTTCGCGGCGCGCGATTGGTTTCCCGCCAGAAATCTTGACAAAGATGAGGAAACGCGGTGGCAGAACAGTACGATCATGAGTCATGCCTTCAAGCTGTTGGCAAACGGGCCAACGGGCGGCTTCCACGTGCGTGCAGGCCAGCCAGTCCTTGATCAGGGCATCACCGGCACGATTCCCAGCCTCTTTGTTCCGGGGCTGGGGCCCGACAAGACCCGGCAAATCTTCTTCGAGACGTTTCGCAATACCACGCTGAGAAATTTCCCTGACTTCCCGAAGCTGAAGACCGCAGCGGTATCGGCCGCGAATCTACTCTACGGTGCCTTTGAAGCCGATGCCGCCGACCGCGCATTCCGTGCGGTCGGAGTGGGGCACAATTGCTCCGCTCCGCCGCAACCCCCGCAAATGGAGGCCAGTGATTCTCTGTGTCCAAGGTGGGTACTCTCGTGGCCAGCCGTGCCTGGCGCGACCGCCTATCACGCCCAGGCCAATACGGCGGCGTTAGGCTGGGCGAATGCACTCACGATCGTCAACGGCGATGTTACTCAGTGCATGCAGCAAGTGAACCAGTACTCGCATGCACGTGTGAGAGCGTGCAACGGGTGCGGCTGTAGTAACTGGTCCAATACCGTTTACATGTGGCATTGGGCGCAGTGCCCTTGAGCTGCAACAGCCGGGGTTCGACGCAGAAGTCGCTGCAAGCGTCGCGGCGGCATTGAGAAAGTGACTGGCGACTCGGCACTGGTGACTTGGCGGTGCCCAGTGCCTACTGCGCAGTTCCTTCGGTTATCCTACCCGGCATGAAATCGAAACAGGCAACGCTCGGCACCTTGCTGCGCAGGCTGCGGGCACGCAACGACTGGACGCTCAAGGAAATGAGCGAACGGACCGGCATTCCGGTCTCGACGCTCTCGAAGGTCGAGCACGACCGCCTCACACTGACGTACGACAAGCTGCAGCAGCTGAGCCACCGGCTCAATATCCGCATGTCCGAGCTGTTCGCCGAAGGCGATACGGTGCCGGACGCGCCGGTGACGGCGCGACGCAGCGTCGGACGCGTCGACCGCGCGATCCGCGTCAACACCAAGAATTACGACTACTACTACCTGTGCCCGGAGCTGCGCCGCAAGCGCATGATCCCGGTGCTGACGCGCATCCGTGCGCGCAGCGTCGCGGAGTTCGGCGAGCTGGTGCACCACTCGGGCGAGGAATACATCTACGTCATCGAGGGCCGCATCGAGATCCACACGGAGTTCTACGACCCGATCGTGCTGGAGGCGGGCGAGTCGATCTACATCGACTCGAACATGGGCCACGCCTACGTGGCGGCGGAAGGCTGCACCGAAGCGACGGTGCTGGGCGTGTGCTCCAGCGCCGACGACGGCCTGATGCAATCGCTGATGAGCCTGCACGCGGACGAGCCGGTGGCGGTGACAGTCGACGACACGGAAGCTGCCAAGGCCGAGCGCTCCACTCGCACCAAGCAGCGGCCGCGGGTCAGGACAACGGCCACACGATCATGATCAGCGGCACGCCGAGCAGCAGGATCAGCACGGACAGCGGCGCGCCAAGCCGCGCATAGTCGCCGAAGCGGTAGCCGCCCGGCCCCATCACCAGCGTATTGCACTGATGCCCGATCGGCGTCAGGAAGTCGCACGCCGCGCCGATCGCCACGGCCATCAGGAAAGCGTCCGGGTGATAGCCGAGCTTCTGGGCGAAGCTCGCTGCGATGGGCGCCATTACCAGCACCGTCGCCGCGTTGTTCAGAAATGGCGTGATCAGCATCGCCGCGAGCAACATCAAGCCGACGGCACCGTAAGCGGGTAACGCGTGTGCGATGCCGGAAAGCGCGGCCGCGATCACGTCGGTGCCCCCGGTCGTGCGGATCGCGTCGCTGACCGGAATCAGCGCACCGAGCATGACGAGAATCGGCCACTCGACCGTTTCGTAGGCTTCGCGCAGCGTCAGCGAGCCAAGCAGGATGGTCAGCAGCGCCGCGCCGAAGAAGGCAATGCCGACCGACAACGTGCCGGTGCCGGCCAGCACCATCGCTGCAAGCAACGCCGCGACAGGAATCAGTCCGTGGCGCACGCTGCCGAGACGGAGCTGGCGCGCAGCCAGCGGCAGACAACCGAGCGTGCGCAGTTGCCCCGGCATGCTCGCGAGCACTCCCTGCAAGACGATCACGTCGCCGCTGCGCAGCTCGATGTCGCGTAACCGTTCCGTGAAGCGCTGACCGCTGCGGCTGACCGCGAGCAGATTGACGTTGAAGCGGTCGTGCAAGGCGAGGTGTCCCGCGGCGCGGCCGATCAACAGCGAGTTCGGTCCGATGACGGCTTCGATGACGCCGATCTCGTCGTTGGTGGTCTCCTCCGTGCGGGTGGTGCGGTTCTCGCCTTCCAGCTCGAGATCCGAGCCGGCGACGACGCGTTCCAGCGCGGCTGGCTCACCCTGCAACACCACGATGTCGTTCGCCTGCAGCACCATGTCCGGCCGCGGCGCCGCGCTCTGCTGATCGCGCACGACCGCGGTGACCGTGACCTCCTGCTCACCGTGCTTGCGCAGCTCGCTGACAGGTTGGCCGGCGATACCGGAGTCCTCCTTGACGCGTGCCTCGGTGACGTAGTCCTTGATGTCGATCGCCTCGCCGAGCGCCGGCGCCCCCTGCCGGTCCTGAGGCAGCAGGCGATAGCAGAGCACGAGCAACAGCAGCCCGGCCGCCGTCAGTCCGAGCCCGACCGGCATGAAGTCGAACATGCCGAACGGCTCGCCGAGCAGCTCGGTACGCAGCCGCGACACGATGATGTTCGGCGACGTGCCGATCAGCGTCATCGTGCCGCCGAGCAGCGAGCCGAACGCCATCGGCATGAGCAGGATCGACGGCGAGCGTTGCGAGCGCTTGGCCATCTGCAGGGCGATCGGAATCATCATCGCCAGCGCGCCGATGTTCTTCACGAACGCCGACAGCAGCGCCACCGCGCCGGCCAGCACCAGCACCTGCAAGGCCGCCGAGGTGATGTGGCGAGCGACCGGCTGGATCGCCACCTCGATGATGCCCGAGCGTGCGACGGCCGCGCTGACGATGAGTGCGCTCGCGACGATGATCACGATCTCGTCGCTGAAACCGGAGAACGCCTTGTCCGCCGGCACCACGCCGATGAGCACCGCGACCAGCAATGCAATGCCCGCCACCAGGTCGTAGCGCAACCGGCCCCACACGAACAGGATCATCGTGCCGGCAATGACAGCGAACGCCATGATCTGCTGCAGCGTCATCGTTGCTGTCAACGTGTGGGATTCGGCTTGCGTTCCCGCAGTGCTAGACTGCCCGCCTGCTGCTGATCCACTCTTTCGAATTGGAGACACGACCATGAGGGCGCATCTGAGTCTGGCGATCGGTATGACCGTGATCCTCGCTGCGTGCTCGCGCGAGCAGCCGGCAGGCGCGCCGCGTCAGCCGGACACTGCCGCACCGACCATGGCCGAGAAGGCGACGCCGGCGGAGTCGGCAGCGGAAGCCGTGGCGCAGATCGCGCCGACGCAGGGCAACACGGTGACCGGCGCGCTCGCGCTCGCGCAATCGCCGGAAGGCGTGCACATCACCGGCTCGATCCAGGGATTGAAGCCCGACGCCGAGTTCGGCTTCCACGTGCACGAGAAAGGCGATTGCACTGCGCCCGACGGCAGCAGCGCCGGCGGTCACTTCAACCCGACGCAGGCCCAGCACGGCAATCCCACGGGGGCCACCCATCACGCCGGGGACCTGTTGAACATCAAGTCCAATGGTGAAGGCGTGGCGCAGGTCGATGTGACCGCGGCCGGCACCAGCTTGCACGGCGATCCGGGCACCGACGTCATGGGCAAGGCAATCGTCGTGCACGAAAGCCCGGACGACTACACGACCCAGCCCTCCGGCAACTCCGGCAAGCGCGTCGCCTGCGGCGTCATCGCAGCGCCGAGCCCGCAGTAGCCGGCAGTTCGGCTCGCATCAGTACGCGCAGCTTCGCGAGCGCGTACTTCTTGCGGCTCAGCACGGTATCGCGCGGCGCCGCGGTCAACGCGGCGATTGCGCCGATCCGCATCCCATCGGCCCACAACGCAACGACCTGCCGCTGCTCGAACGGCAGCCGCAGCAGTGCCTGGCGTAACTGCACCGACCGCTGGCGCGCGTCGAGCGGCTCGGCGGGATCGGGAGCGACCCGGTGAACTTCCGCCAGCACGTTGCCGAGATCGACCGGCAGCGGCACGGTGCGCGCGGCTGCGAACTTGCGCTGATACTCATCGATGAAGTGATTGCGAGCGAGCGTACACAGCCACGTGCGGAACGCGACGCCGGACGCAGCAGCGAACGTGCCCTGGTGCGCCACGTCCATAACCTTGACCCAGGTCTGCTGCGCGACGTCTTCCGCGATCGTCCGGTTGCGGCTCAGCCGGACCAGGAAACGCAGCAACTCGCCGCCGTTGCGCTCGATCAGCCGCGCCAGCGCCGTCCGGTCGCCGTCGTGCTGAAAGCGGAGCATGAGCTGGGCATCTTGCGGGGCCGGCATGAAGCCTCTGCGCGGTGTCCGGTACTCCTCATATCGTTATAGAGGCCCGAAAACCGCCAGAGGAGATTTCTCTCGGACTCACCTCAGGTGAGCGCACCGGCGGCACGCAGCTCTTCGACCTGTTCTTGCGAGAACCCGGCATCAGCAAGGACCGCTTCCGTATCTTCGCCGGCGCGACGCGGCGATTCGGGTGTCTGGGCTGGCGTGCGGCTGAACCTCGGCGCCGGCGCGTTCTGCTCGATGCCGTCGACGGTCACGAACGTGCGGCGCGCGACGTTGTGCGGATGCCGTGCCGCCTCCTCCACCGTCAGCACCGGAGCGAAGCACGCATCCGTCCCTTCCATGATGCGGCACCACTCGTCACGCGTTCGCGACGCGACGGCCGCGGCGATCGCCGAGCGCAGCTCGGTCCACTCCTTCGTTGCCGGATCCACGACAGGAAAACCGACGCGCGCATAGCGCTGCCAGTCCAGTCCGAGCTTGTCGAGCAGCTGCGCGAAGAACTGCGGCTCGAGCGCGCCTATGGCCACGTACTTATGATCCTTGGTGCGATAGGTGTCGTAGTACGGCGCCGCGCCGGCCAGGAAATTCGTACCGGTCGCGTCCTGGAACATGCCACGCGCCCGCATCCCATAGAACATCGCCAGCAGCGCTGCGGACCCGTCGACCATCGCAGCGTCCACGACCTGCCCGCGTCCCGACTGGCGGGACTCGAGCAACGCCGCGAGCACGCCGAATGCGAGCAGCATGCCGCCGCCGCCAAAGTCGCCGACCAGGTTGAGCGGCGGCACCGGCTTGCCGCCCGGCGTGCCGATCAGGTGCAGCACGCCCGCTAGCGCGATGTAGTTGATGTCGTGACCGGCAGCGGGTGCGAGCGGCCCGTCCTGGCCCCAGCCGGTCATCCGGCCATACACCAGGCGGGGATTGCGCGCGAGACACGGCTCCGGCCCGAGACCGAGGCGCTCCAGCACGCCGGGCCGGAACCCCTCGATCAGTACGTCAGCGCGCTCCAGCAGCTTGAGCACGACCTCCACACCCGCCGGATTCTTCAGATCCAGGGCGACCGAGCGCCGGTTCCGCAGCAAGGGATCGGGCGGCGCGGACTCGTCCGGCGGCGCCGAAGCGCGCTCGATGCGCACGATTTCCGCACCGAGGTCGGCGAGCATCATCGAGCAGAACGGCGCCGGACCGATCGCGGCGAGCTCGATGATTCTGATTCCGGCAAGCGGGCCCATGAGAGTGCTATTGTCGCGCAGGCCTCCAGCGGTCACCAGTCACGAGACGCCAACTTATGAAAACTCCGCTGTGCGATCTGCTCGGTGTCGAGTTCCCGCTGTTCGCCTTCAGCCATTGCCGTGATGTCGTGGCCGCGGTGACCAACGCCGGCGGCTTCGGCGTACTGGGCGCGAGCCGGCACACGCCCGAAGAGCTGGAGCTCGAGCTGAAGTGGATCGACGAGCACGTCCATGGCCGGCCGTATGGCGTCGACATCCTGATTCCCGAGAACATGGTCGGGCGCGACGAGAAAGTCGATGCCGCAACGTTGCGCGCTCGCGTGCCCGCGCGTCACAAGGAGTTCGTGCGCGATCTGCTCGCGCGCTATGACGTAGCCGTCGATCTCGACGACCCGATCCTGGCCAAGCGCGAGTTCCCGCTGCTGCCCGCCGTCTCGGCGCGGCTGATGGACGTCGCCTTCGCGCATCCGATCAAGCTGATCGCCAACGCGCTCGGCGTCCCACCGCAGTCGATGATCGAGCGCGGCCGTGCGCAAGGCGTCGCAGTCGCGGCGCTGGTGGGCGCGAAAGAGCATGCGGTGCGGCAGGTTCAGGCTGGCGTCGACATCATCGTCGCCGAGGGCGCGGAAGCCGGCGGTCACTGCGGTGAAGTCTCGACACTGGTGCTCGTGCCGGAAGTGATCCGCGCGCTGCAACCGATTCGTCCCGTGCCGGTGCTCGCCGCGGGCGGCATCGTCACCGGTCGGCAGATGGCAGCGATGATGGCGCTCGGCGCTGCAGGCGCCTGGACTGGCTCGGTGTGGCTGATGACGAGCGAATCGGAAGCATCGCCGCTGATCCAGGAGAAGTTCGCCGCGGCGACGTCGCGCGACACCGTCCGCTCGAAGAGCCGCACCGGCAAATACTCGCGCCAGCTGCGTTCCGCGTGGACGGATGCGTGGAGCGGACCGGAGAGTCCCGGGCCGCTGCCGATGCCGCTGCAGCTGTTCCTCAGCGAGCCCGCGTTGCGGCGCGCCGAGCACGAAGCCAGCCGCGGCAATCGCAAGGCTGAAGATCTGGTCACGTATTACGTCGGCCAGGGCGTCGGGATGCTGGACCAGGTGAAGACATCGCGGGCGGTGGTGCGCGAATTCATGGAGGACTTCGCCGCGGCCGCAGCCGACATGGCGCAGCTGACTTCCGAATGAAAAGAATCGGTGGTCTGGTCGTTGGCTGTTTTTTCGCGCAGCTCGCGTTCGGCGCTCCGCACACGGTCGACGAGTTGCTCAAGGAACCGCGGATCCGCGGCGCGGACCTCTCCCCCGACGGCGCGCACGTCGCTATCGCCTTTCGCAGCGACGATCAGCCGGGCGACGTGATCGGAGTGATCGAGGTCGCGCGCCTCGGCCAGCCGGATGCCGTGCGTCGCTTCTCGCTGGGCGAGAAAGACGTCGTCTCGGTCGAGTGGCTGCAGTGGGCCACGCCGTCGCGACTGCTGATCGGCATCAGCCTGACCTCCCGCCTGCCGTCGATGACGACGCTGACCAAGGGCTTGCCGCTCGGCTCGCGTGTCTATGCCACTAACCTCGATGGCAGCGAGCCGGTCATGCTGTTCTCGAATGCCTCGAACGTGCAGCGCTATGGATTCAACCTCTCCGAGGTCATCGACATTCCCGCGAGCGATCCGGATCACGTGATCATGCCCGGCTGGAGCGGCATCGCGTACGACCTGTTTCGCGTGAACATCCACACTGGCGAGGCGACGCGCATCGCGACCGGCAAAGGCGGAACGTTCGGGTGGGACACCGAAGACGGTCGCCCGGCACTGCGCTACGACTCCAACCTGCGCGGCACGGTCGTCTCGGTCTACGGCCGCAGCGGTGAGCGGGATGACTGGTCGCTGCTGACGACCTACCGCCGCGACGTCGACAAGCTCGACTGGCAATTCGCGGGCGACGCGCCCGGCGCCGGCAAGATCTTTGTCCGCACCCGGGCCTCGGAGACCGACACGGATGCGATCTATCGGTACGACATCGGCAAGAAGGCGCTGGAGGAGCTGGTCGCCGCCGCACCGGGCTTCGACATGGACGATGCGCTGATGGTGAACGGCAAGTATCTGGGCGCGTCGTACATCTCAGACCGGCTCACCTACCTGCTGGCGGACCCGCAATTGCAGAAGCACCTCAATGGCATCGATGCGTATTTCAACAAGAGTGCCAACATCGCGATCGGCGCTGTCGACGCGAATGCCACGCACCTGCTGCTCTACGTCAGCGGTCCCGCCGCGCCGGGCGACTACTACGTCTATGACGCGGCCCGCGCCAACCTGCAGTTCCTGATGTCGGCGCGACCTTGGCTGCAGCCCGAGCGGCTCGCGCCGATGGAAGTACGGAGGACGCCGACACGCGACGGCTCTGCCATCACCACATACCTGACCTGGCCGGCCGGCGCGCGCACCGGACTTCCAGTCGTGGTCATGCCGCACGGCGGCCCGGAAGCTCGGGATTTCATCAGCCTGGACCTCGCCGCTCAGGCGTTCGCGGCGCAAGGCTGGCTGGTCGTGCAACCGAATTTCCGCGGCTCCGGCGGCTACGGCCGGGCGTTCGCCGAATCCGGCTACCGCCAGTGGGGGCAGCGCATGCAGGACGACGTGACGGACTCGGTCGAGGATCTCGTCAAGCAAGGCATCGCCGATCGCTCGCGCATCGTCATCTATGGCGCCAGCTATGGCGGCTTCGCGGCACTGGCCGGCGCAGTGGTCACCCCAGACCTGTACCGCGCCGCCGTATCGCAGTCCGGCGTGTGCGATCTGGTCGAGATGCTGAAATGGGTGCGCAACCAGGACGGCGCCGATTCCCCGTCGTACACGCACTGGGTGAAATCGATCGGCGATCCCGCCGCGGATGCCGCGGCACTGCAGGCCGCCTCGCCGCGCCTGCACGCCGCTGAGATCCGCATCCCGATCCTGCTGATTCACGGCGATGCCGACAACATCGTCCCGATCGAGCAGTCGCAGCTCATGCACAAGGCACTGAAGAAGGCCGGCAAGAACGTGCGCCTGACCACGTACAAGATGGAAGGTCACGGCGGCTGGTCGCAGGAGAACGCGTTGCAGAATCTCGAGGAGATCATCACGTTCTTCGAGCCGTACCTGGCGCGGCGCGCAGCCGCGAACTAGCGCGACGGCTTCGCGAATACGAACCGGTTGCCGTACTCGAACGCGCGCACGTGAATCGCAGCGCCCAGCGGATCGTCTTCGATCATCGAGTGCAGCGTCCGATCGTCCTCATCGTGCGTGTTGGCGAGGAAACGCTCGCGGGTGCCGTCGAGCCTGCCGACCACGACCGCCCGGGACGGTCCGCTTTTGTCGTGCACGACCGTGTAGCTTTCGATCGTCGCCGCGCCCTCGGCTTCGCCCGCGACGCTGGGTGTCGGCCACGAATCCACTTGCGCTTGCAGGGCGCTGCTGTCGCAGCGCGTGAACGGCGCCGGACGCGTCGAATAGATCCCGACCGCGTACTTCGACATGTGTCCGCCGTTCGCGCCGATCAGGCCGAACGAGCCGCTGCGCTCGCGCAGCTTCTCCACCATCGAGGCGATCGCGTGCGTCGAATAGCTGTTGCCCGGCCCGCCGAAATACGGCAAGCCGCCGGTCACCGTCAGGCCGCGCGGATCCTGCGGCGACAATCCCAGGCCGTCGCAGATATTGAACACCGCAACCGGAAAACAACTGTAGAGATCGAACAGCGCAATATCGTCGAGGACCACGCCTGCCGAGGCCAGCGCGTCACGACACGCGAGCCGCGCCGCCCGCGACGCGCCGAGATCCTCGCGGCTCATGATCTCGCGTTCCTTGACGCGCGAGTACCCGTGCAGATAGACCCACTTCTCCGACTCGATGCCAAGCTCCTGCGCCGCGCTGGTCGATGCGATCAACAGTGCAGCTGCCTGGTTCACCTGGTCGCGCGCCACGAGCAGTCGCGTATAGGGATCGGCGATCATGCGATTGCGTTCGCTCGCCGCAATGAGCGCTTCCGGCGTGTACGCGACCGGTGCGGTCGAATAGGGATTTGCAGCCGCGACAGCGCTGAACGGCGCAAACAAGCGCCCCATCTCCCGCGCGTAGTCCTGTCGCGACATTCCGAGCCGCGCGCGACGCGCATGCTCGAAGACCGCATACGAGATCGAGGCTTGCACGAGCCCGTGCTGCCGCGTGTACGGCGTGCTCAGCTCCTCGAGACCGAGGCCGCGATCGTCGACCGGTGCGTCGATCGACTCCGCCCAGTCTGCCGCGAGGTTGTTCGCGATCAGGTGCTTCGAGGTCGAGATCGCCTCCGAGCCGACGACGAGCGCCACGCGCATCGAGCCGGACGCGATGCGCTCGCAGAACTCGCTCACCAATGTCTGCGGCGTATCGCCACCGACGCTCGCCCACACGGCAGTGCGCGGCGTTGCGCCGAGGCGCCGCGCGATCGAGTGCGGGAAATTGTCGGACTTGCCGAATGGCGTCGAGTAGCGCGGGATCGAGTCTTCGAAGGTGCGCAGCGCACCGATGCCGTCGATCTGCGCGATCACGCGCGGGTTGTCCAACGCGTCGCGGCACGCACGGCTCGCAGCTTCGACCGCGAGCTCGACGCTGGAAAGACCGCGGTAGTGCGGCGAGTCGAGGCGGTCGGTGTATTGACCGACGCCGATGATGACGGGTGTGGGCCCGAGCGTCATGGCTGGCGCTGCACGAACCGGCTGCCCGGCGCGGGCGGAGTCTCCGGCGGACCCGCGAAGCATTGCGCCATCGACATCCATTCGTGCGCCACTTCCCCGCTCACGCGCAGCGCCGTGTCCTCGATGTTGCGCGTCTGCGCGACGACCTGGCAGAACTCGACGGCGGAGCCTTCGACGCGATTGCGCTCGTCAGGCTCGTGCCACGTCCACCATTCGCCAGAAGGACTCTGCAGACGCACGTGCGGCTTTGCCGACGGCGCCTCGCGGCCGCGATTCGCGAACGTCCAGCCGAACGTATTGACGCCCATGATGGCGATGTTGCGAATGCGGTCGTGCTCGACACGCACGCGGCCAAGCAGGTCGAACGCGGCCTGGCCGTGCGCCCACGTCTCCATCTGGCGCGCGCTGATGCAGGAACGCACGCTCATGTCCGGGCCGGCCCACTTCACGCGCTGCGCCGGGTCGAGCACGGCGTAGTCGTCGGCGACCTGTCGGGAGAACTCATGCCAGCGCTGCAACAGCTCGGGGCCGCGGCAACCGCGCAGCCACACGCGCGTGTAGTCGACCATCGAGTGCCCGGTCACGAGCGAATGCGACAGGCTGTCCCAGAAAGTGGCGAAGGCGTGCGGGCCTTCGAGCGTCAGGCGCGCCGCGTAGTCGAACATGTGCAGGTGACCCAGCACGTCGTCGAGAGTCCAGCGCTTGAATTGCGTCGCCTGCGACCAGCGCGCAGCATCGACCTCGGCCAGCAACGCGTACAGCGCGTCACACTCGTCGCGATAGTCGATTGCCTGCGTCAGCATCGCGAGCACCCGTCGTTATGGGGCTCACTGTATCAGAGTCGGGCTTTAGCCCGACTCCGCTCTTCTCTTCTCCACCGCCGCCGCCAACCGCTCCAGCACGCCAACCGACGTCGCCCAGTCGATGCAGCCGTCGGTGATGCTCTGCCCATAGACGAGCGGGCGGCCCGGCGTCAGGTCCTGCCGCCCGCCGACCAGGTGGCTCTCGACCATCATGCCGACGATACGGCGCTCCCCCGCTTCGATCTGGCGCGCGATCTCGCCCGCCACGCCCGGCTGATTCTCCGGACGCTTGCTGCTGTTGCCGTGACTGATGTCGATCATCACCTGCTGCCGCAAACCGGCGCCTGCGATCGTCTCGCACACGCTCGCGACGCTGGCTGCATCGTAGTTCGGGGCCTTCCCGCCGCGCAGAATGATGTGGCAGTCGTCGTTGCCGGCGGTCGTCGCGATCGCGCTGCGCCCCAGCTTGGTCACTGCCAGGAAGTGGTGCGGATGCGCCGCCGCCTGCACCGCGTCGATCGCGATCTTCACGTTGCCGTCGGTGCCGTTCTTGAAACCGACCGGGCACGACAATCCGGACGCGAGCTCGCGATGCACCTGGCTTTCGGTCGTGCGCGCGCCGATCGCGCCCCAGGCCACCAGGTCGCCGATGAACTGCGGAGTGATCATGTCGAGGAACTCGCAGCCCGCGGGCAAACCGAGCCGGTTGATGTCGAGCAGCAGCCCGCGCGCCAGCCGCAGGCCTTTGTTGATATGAAAACTGCCGTCCAGATCCGGATCGTTGATGAGCCCTTTCCAGCCGACCGTGGTGCGCGGCTTCTCGAAGTACACGCGCATGACGATCTCGAGCGCGCCTTTGAATCGCTCGCGCTGCTCGCGCAGCCGGCCGGCGTACTCCAGCGCCGCGCCGGTGTCGTGAATCGAGCACGGACCGATGACGACCGCGAGACGATCGTCGGAGCCATGCAGGATGCGCTGCAGGCCGCGTCGCGCCGCGCTGACCGTGGCTGAAGCCTGCTCACCGCAGGGATATTCGCGCATGAGCTCTTCGGGCGTGCTCAGCTCGCGGATGTCGCGGATGCGCAGGTCGTCGGTACGAATGTTCATAAATAAAAAAACCGCCAGGGGCTGGCGGTTTCTGCGTGTCTCGGTGTGAGTTCGGGTTCAGGTCGAGCGCAACGGTTCCGCCAGCGGCCGGGCTGGGTCGTAGTAGTACCAGAACCAATAACGATGCGTCATGACGGGCATTGATAGCACAAGGCCACGGCGCCGGTAAAGCTCAGGCCACCTGTCCGATCACGATGTCCATGACATTCGTGCCCGTCGGGCCGGTGCGATGCAGATCTCCCAACGCGTCCAGGAGCGGGTAGCTGTCGTGGCGTCGCATAACATCCTGCAGGTCGAGTCCCAGCGCTGCGGCGCGCGCAACGGTCGAACCGTCGACGAAAGCGCCCGCTGCATCCGTCGGTCCATCGGAGCCATCGGAACCCGCGCTCAGCAGCGCGACGTTGTCGAGACCTTGCAAATCGAGCGCCGCGACCAGTGCGAACTCCTGGTTGCGTCCACCGCGACCGGTACCTTCGACCGCGAGCGTCGTCTCACCGCCCGCTAGTAGAACGAGCGGCGTGGCATCCCTGCGCGCGGTCGCTGCCTGGCGGAGCGCGGCCGCGAAGCGGTGTGCCGCTTCGTGCGTGTGTCCCTGCATTTCCGTCGTCAGAATCTCGACGCGACATCCCGCCTCGCGCGCCGCGTGCGCGGCTGCATCGATCGAGATGCGATTGCTGGCGACGATTCGATACGGCGAGCTGCGAAAGAGCTCGGACGCATCCTTCGGCGTCTCGGCGAGGCGGCCTGCAGCGCCACGTTCCAGGTGCTCGATCACGGCTCGCGGCAACACTCCGCGCAAGCCATAGCGCTCGACGATCGCGATGCATTCCGGGAACGTCGACGGATCCGCAACGGTCGGGCCGGAGCCGATCGCTGCCGGGGAGTCGCCGATCACATCGGAGATCGCCAGCGTGCAAAACGTCGCGCACTTCGCACGTTGCCGCAGACGGCCGCCGGTCACCGCCGAGAGGTGCTTGCGGACTGCATTGATCTCGTCGATCTGCGCCCCGCCGTTCACGAGCAGGCGGCTTGCGGCTTGCACGTCGGCAAACGACAAGCCCGCAGCGGGCTCGACCAGCAACGCCGACGCGCCGCCGGTCAGCACGAAGAACATCGTGTCGCCCACCGCGGCCGCTTCGACCGTCTGCATCAATTGCTGCGTGCCGGCGAGGCCGGCCGCGTCCGGCACCGGATGACCGCCTTCGAGAACGCGAATCCAGCGCAGCGGCTGTGCATGACCGTGCTTGACGAGCACGACACCGGAATCGATCCGGTCGCCGAGCACTGCTTCGAGACCGCGTGCGAGCGATGCGGCGGCTTTGCCGGCACCGGTGACGAAGACGCGGCCGCGAAGCGCAACGTCCAGCGCGCCGCCCGGGCCGATGTAGCGCCACGTGTCGCCACTGACTGTCGTGTGCGCGGCCAGCAAGTCTTCGCCGCGCGCGGCATGCACCGCGGCGTCGAAGAGCGCGATGAGCAATGGATCCGGCATCAACCGCGAGCGTTCGAGCGCAGGAACTGTGCGAGCCAGCGGCCGACACGCTCGCGATCGTTCGGCTCGCGCAGCGTGTCGAGCGCCCGGTCCGCCTGTTCGGGGGTGTACTTCGAATTGCGTCGCAGCTCGATCAGCGCGGCCGCGTACTCGGGCGAGAACTCGGGATGCGACTGCACGGACATCGCGCGACGTTGCGGATACTCGACGATTCCGTATGGGGTGAACTCGCTGCCGCCGAGCACCCGCGCGTCGGCCGGCAACTGCACGATCTGGTCCTGATGCGAAGCCGGCACCGCGATCGAGCGCGCGTCGTCCATCCATGCAGCCCGATCGTGCACGTCGTAGCGGTGCAGGCCGATCCCCCAGCCCCGCGGCGACTTGATCACGTGGCCGCCGAACGCCTCCGCCATCAATTGATGGCCGAAGCAGATGCCGACCATCGCGCACTGGCCGCTCGCTCCGCGCACGAAGTCCTTGAGCGCGGCGATCCAGGGGTCGCCGTCGTACACGCCCGCAGCCGAGCCGGTGATGACGTACGCATCGCAACTGGCGGCGCCCGGCGGCAGCTCGCCATTGCGCACCTCGAATGTCGCGAACTCGTGCGGCGGGCCGAGCAGCTCCTGGACCATCGCACTGTAGGAGCCGAATCGCTCCTGCAGCGGCGGCGGCGGACTGCCGGTTTGAAGGATACCGACCTTGATAATCATAACGATGCGGGCAGTTTACTCCGTTGGGCGCAGGCGGGTGTTTCCGGTCCGCGACAGTGCGCCTCTCTTGACATCGGAGCAGCGAATGCGTCTGATGACGCGGCAACGAACAAGAACCCACAAGGGGGGATGGCCAGCACGTAACGCTAGGCCGCTGCAGGTACCTGGGAGTCTGTATGAGGCAGTCGACTCACGAAGAGAATTCGGGCAGTCGCCCATTGGGCGCGGACGCGCTCATGCACGAGTCCTCAGCCGCGGCGTCGACGATCCTCATCGTCGAAGACGAGATCGTCGTCAGCTTCTTCATCCGGACGCTATTCGAAGAGCGCGGCTTGCGTGTCGCCGTGGCGTCCACCGCCGCCGAAGCGCTGCAGCTGATCGAGACGCTGGGCCCGAAGCTCAGCGCGGCGATCATCGACGTCGGCCTGCCGGACACTCCGGGCGATCAGCTGGTGGAGCCGATCCGCGCCGTGATGCCGGGGCTGCCCATCGTGATTGCCACGGGATTCTCCGAAACCGAGTTCGGCCGGCGCTTCCAGAACGACGAGCGGCTGCGGGTGATCGGCAAGCCGTTCGATGCCCCCCTGCTCTGGTCGGTGCTCTCGGGCCTCGACCAGCATTTCGCCTAGCGACCTGCCCCCCCGGAACTTCCCGCTGCGCCGCGGCGTTGAGTCCGTTGGCGTGTAGTATCTGCAGCGCATAAAGAAACCGATTTTGCCGGGGCGGAAGACCTATTCAATGCCAATGACTCCGCCATCCGTCGATCGCTGGGCGGAGATCGGCGATCACGAACACCTGGTGCAGTTTTACGAGGACTCGCAGGCCCTCGTCGAGACCCTCAATGGGTTCATCGGCGGCGGACTGCGGGCCAACGGCGCCGGCGTCGTCATCGCCAGCCGGGCCCATCTGGACTCCCTCGAACAGCGGTTGGCGGCTGAAGGTTTCGACGTCGCCCAGGCCAAGAAGAGCGGCCAGTACGTCGGCCTGGAAGCCAGCGAAACACTCGCGCAGATTCTGACGAACCGCTGGCCGCAGCCCGACCTGTTCCGCTCGAAGATCGGCACCGTGATCAGCACCGCGCGCAAGCGCTGGGGATCCGTGCGGGCCTACGGCGAAATGGTCGGACTGCTGTGGGAAACCGGCGGACAGGGAGCGGCGCTGCGGCTCGAAGGGCTCTGGAACGATCTCGCCCGGACCGAGCCGTTTGCGTTGCTGTGCGGCTATCACGTCAGCCAGCTGCGCAACGGCGATCGCAAGCGAATCGGCGAGATCTGTGTTTCGCACGGGCACGCCGCGCTCGACGACGCCGATCCGCAGCCCATCGGCGATGCCAACGACCGGGCGCGGCTGGTAGCGAAGCTCGAACGCCGCATCCAGCGCCTCGAAGGCGAGCTCGAGCGACGCAGGCTGCTCGAAGCGCGACTCGCCGAGCGCGAGATGGAGCTGACCGATTTCATGGAGAACGCCGTCGTCGGCCTGCACACGGTCGATGCGAACGGCATCGTCACATGGGCGAACCGCGCGGAGCTCGAAATCCTCGGCTACGAGGCCGGCGACTATATCGGCCGGCCGATCACCGATTTCATCGTGCAGTCCGGTCAGGCAGCCGCGCTGCTCACGCGGGTAAGAGGCGGCGAGACACTGCGCGACGAGCACGTAGAGCTGCGCTGCAAGGACGGATCGACCAAGGACGTGTTGATCAACGCCAGCCCGCTGATCGTCGACGGCAAGTTCGTCTGCACGCGCTCCTCGATGCGCGATGTGACCGCACAGTGGTCGGTCGAAGGTCACCTGCGCGGCGAGGCCGAGAAATGGGAGATCCTGCACCGGACCGGCGTGACGTTGGCGAGCCAGCTCGACCTGGAGCGCCTGGTGCAGACCGTCACTGACGCCGCAGTTCAGCTCACCGGCGCGCAGTTTGGCGCGTTCTTCTACAACCTCGAGAGGCCCACCGGCGACTCGTACATGCTGTACACGCTGTCGGGCGTGCCGCGCGAAGCATTCGCGAAATTCCCGATGCCGCGCGCGACCGCGTTGTTCGGTCCGACGTTCCGCGGCGAGCGAATCCTGCGGATCGACGATGTGCTGGCCCATCCCGACTACGGCAAGTCCGGGCCGTTTCACGGCATGCCCGAGGGCCATCTGCCGGTGCGCAGCTACCTCGCCGTGCCGGTGGTCTCGCGCGACGGCAGCGTGCACGGCGGTTTGTTCTTCGGGCATGCGACGCCCGGCGTGTTCACGCATCGCGACGAGCTGGTCGTCGGCGGCATCGCCTCGCAGGCGGCCATTGCAATGGACAACGCGCGCCTGTTCAGTGACAGCCAGCAAGCCCAGGAAGAACTGCGTCGACTCAACGAAGAGCTCGAGCAGCGTGTCGCCGACCGCACCAGCGAGCTGCAACGCTCGGAGCTGCAATTCAAGGAGCTGGTCAGCGGCGTGATCGATTACGCCATCTACATGCTCGACATCGACGGCTACATCATCAGCTGGAATGCCGGCGCCGAGCGCATCAAGGGGTATTCCAGGAGCGAGGCGATCGGCAAGCACTTCTCGATGTTCTACACCCCGGAGGATCGCGAGAAGGGCACGCCGCAGCATGCGCTGACGGTCGCGGCAACGCTCGGCAAGTACGAAGCCGAGGCCTGGCGCGTGCGCAAGGACGGCCATCGTTTCTGGGCGAGCGTCGTGATCAACTCGATCTACAACGAGAGCGGCGCACACATCGGCTTCGCCAAGGTGACGCGCGACCTGACCGAGCGCCGCATGATCGAGGAGCAGCTGCGGCAGTCGCAGAAGATGGAGGCGATCGGCCAGCTCACCGGCGGCGTCGCGCACGACTTCAACAATCTGCTCACCGTCATCGTCGGCAACCTCGAGACGATCTGGCGCCACGCTCCAACCGATGACGGCAAGCTGCGCCGCGCGATCGACCAGGTGACGCGTGGTGCGCAACGAGCTGTGACGCTGACGCAGCAGCTGCTTGCGTTCTCGCGGCGCCAGCCGCTCAATCCGAAGCCCACCGACATCAACCGCCTCGTCGCCGGCATGTCGGACCTGGTCCGTCGCACGATCGGCGAGAACATTGCGGTCGAGACGGTGCTGGCTGGCGGGCTCTGGCGCGTCGCGATCGACCCGCATCAACTGGAGAGCGCGCTGCTGAACCTCGCAGTGAATGCGCGCGACGCCATGCCGGAAGGCGGCAAGCTGACGATCGAGACGGCGAACGCGCATCTCGACGATGGCTATGCCGGCAGGTACCCGGAACTGACGCCTGGACAATACGTCGTCCTGTGCGTCACCGATACCGGGACCGGCATGACGGCCGACGTCATCGCGCGCGCCTTCGAGCCTTTCTACACCACCAAGCCGATCGGCCAGGGCACCGGCCTCGGGTTGAGCCAGGTGTACGGCTTCGTCAAGCAGAGTGGCGGTCACGTCAAACTGTATAGCGAGGCCGGCGAAGGCACGACGGTAAAGATCTATCTGCCGCGCATAAGCGCGCAGGCCGACGAAGAGCAGGAGACCCACTTGAACCTGCCGCCGGGCGGCGAGGTTCACGAGGTCGTGCTGGTGGTCGAGGACGACCACGACGTGCGGCTATTCACTACCGAGAGCCTGCGCGATCTCGGCTTCACGGTGCTCGAAGCGAGTGACGGCCCGTCGGCGCTGAAACAGCTGGAACAGCATCCCGAGGTGCAGTTGCTGTTCACCGATGTCGGCTTGCCGGGCATCAACGGCGCACAACTCGTCGCTGCGGCGCGCGAGCGGCGTCCGGACATCAAGGTGTTGTTCACGACGGGTTATGCGCGCAATGCGATCGTGCACCAGGGACGGCTCGATCCGGGCGTGGAGCTGATCACCAAACCATTCACGCGCGCGCAGCTCGCGGCACGGATTCGCGATGTGCTGGATGTGCCGGTCGTCAGCTCGCGCAGGCCGGTCGCTCTGGTGATCGAAGACGAAGCGCTGGTGCGCATGTTCATCCTGGACCAGCTGCAGGATCTGGGCTTCGACGTGATCGAGGCCGGCAACGCGAGCGAAGGGTTGCGCGCATCGCGCAGTCATCAGCGCGTGGATGTAGCGATCGTCGATCGCGGCCTGCCTGATCGCGACGGCCTTGAAGTGGTCGCGGAGCTGCGCACGCAGCTGCCGTCATTGCCGGTGATCGTGGCCACCGGTTACGGCGACCTGCCGGAACACGCTGCGTTACGCAACGACCCGCACATTCGCTTCATGTCGAAGCCGTACGACGTCGACGGACTCACGGCCGCGCTGCGTAGCCTGCACGTGAAGACGAAGGAAATGAGGTGAGCTACTGCGGTATCACCGCAGTTGCTTCGATCTCGACCTTCGCCCCCTGCTCCAGCAGCGCTGCGATCCCCACGACCGACATCGACGGGTAGTGCCGGCCGATCACGTCGCGGTACGCGGCGCCGATCTCCTTGAGCTCGGCGCGATATTCGTCGAGGTTCGTGACGAACCAGGTGAGGCGAACCAGATGCTCGGGACGGCCGCCTGCCTGCGCGAGCAGGACGACGATGTTCTGCAGCGCCTGTCGCACTTGCACGGCGAAGCGGCTGCTGACCACCTGCTGCGATTCGTTCCAGCCGATCTGGCCGGCGAGATAGATCTGCCGGCCGCTCGCGGCCACGCCGTTCGAATAACCCTTCGGGGCGATCCACCCCGGTGGCTGCAGGAATTCGCTCATCAGTTGCCCTCGAATACGGGTTTCTGCTTTGCCAGAAAGGCGCGGTAGGCGCGCCGGAAATCCTCGGTGTGCATGCACAGCGCCTGCGCCTGCGCCTCCGCTTCGATCGCCTGCTCCAGGCTCATGCTCCACTCCTGGTTCAGCATCGTCTTGGTGATGCCGTTCGCGAACGACGGGCCGGCTGCGAGCTCCTGCGCGAGCTGCGTCGCGACGTCTGCCAGCTGTTCCGGCGCCGCGAGGCGATTGAAGAATCCCCACTGCAACGCTTCCTCGCCGCCCATGCTGCGCCCCAGATACAGCAGCTCAGCGGCGCGCCCCTGGCCGATGATGCGCGGCAGGATCGCGCACGCGCCCATATCGCAGCCCGCGAGCCCGACGCGATTGAAGAGAAACGAGGTGCGCGAGCGCGCCGTGCCCACGCGCAGATCGCTGACCATCGCGATGATCGCGCCTGCACCCGCGCACACACCGTCGACCGCCGCGACGATCGTCTGCGGACAACCGCGCATCGCCTTGACCAGGTCGCCAGTCATGCGCGTGAACGCGAGCAGGCCGGTCGTATCCATCTTCGTGAGCGGACCGATGATGTCGTGCACGTCGCCGCCCGAGCAGAAGTTGTCGCCGGCGCCGCTGATGACGATCGCCTTGACGGCCGGCTGGCCGGCCAGCGAACCGAACAGGTCGCGCAGCTCCGCATACGATTCGAACGTGAGCGGGTTCTTGCGCTCCGGCCGGTTCAGCACGACGCGTCCGAGCGCGCCATCGACCGACCACTGGAAATGCGAAACTTGCATGGTCGTCACCCCGTTGCGCGCTCGTCGAGCGGAACATTGTCGAGGATGTGTTTCTTGAGCGTGTGCAGCTGCTCGGCGAGCGAGCGCGCATCGCGCGCCGACAGTCCGGCGAACAGCTCCGCGATCCAGCGCTCGTGCTCGGTGGCCATTGCGCGGAACACGCGACGGCCTTCGCGCGTGAGCTTGACCCGCAATGCGCGCCGGTCCGCACCATCGGACTCGCGCACCACCAGGCCCTCGTCTTCGAGATTGTCCGTCAGGCCGGTGACGTTGCCGCCGGTGACCATCAGCCGGCTCGACAACTCGCTCATGCGCAAACCCTGCGGTGAGCGGTCGAGCTGCGCCATCAGATCGAAGCGCGGCAAGGTCGTGCCGAAGCGCGCCTGCAAGCGCCGGCGTACGCGGCTTTCGACCAGGCTCGTGCAGGCGTAGAGCCGCAGCCACAGGCGCAGTGCGTGATGGTCGTCGCTCGTCGCGCGCGTTTCTGCATCGCTCGGTCGAGTGTCGACGCTCACATCAACTCTCCGCCCGCTACTGCGATGCTTTGCCCCGTGATGCTGCCGACGTCGTTCGTGCACAGCCACAGCACGGTCTGCGCGACTTCCTCCGACGAAACCATGCGCCCCTGCGGGTTGTGTGCGGTGAAGATCGCGCGTACTTCGGCTTCTGGACGGCCCGTCTTGGCCTGGATGGCTGCGATGGCGTCGCGCGAGAGATCCGTGTCCGTGTAGCCAGGGCACACCGCATTCACCGTGATGTTCTTGCGCGCAAGTTCGATCGCGAGCGCACGCGTCAGGCCGATCACCCCATGCTTGGCCGCGCAGTAGGCGGTGACATAAGCATAGCCCGTCAGACCCGCCGTACTCGCGATGTTGACGATCCGCCCGCGCTCCGCCTGCAGCATGTCCGGCAGTGCGCAGCGAATGCATCGATAGACGCCGTGCAGATTGACCGCGAGCATCTCGTTCCACAGCGACTCGTCCCCGACGTGCAACGGCGCGCTGCGCGCCTGGCCGGCGTTGTTGACCAGGACCGTCACGGGACCAAATCGCTCCCGCGCACGCGCGAAGGCCGCTTGCAGCGTCGCGCCGTCGGTCACATCGGCAACTGCTGCGCATGTTTCCGCGCTGGGACCCAGCTCTGCCGCGACTTTCTCGAGCGATTCGCGATTGCGACCGAGCAAGCTGATCCTGGCGCCCTTCGATGCCAGCGCGTGAGCGATTGCTGCACCGATGCCGCGGCCGGCGCCGGTGATGACCGCATGTTCGGCGCGCAGCGAGTTCGTCATACAGCACCCGCGAGCAGCGCAGCGCGCTGCAGATTGCGTTCCAATTGACTCTTGCCCGGCAGGTACTGCTGCGGCCACCACTGCTCGGAGTGCTTGAGCTGCGCGGCAGCCTGCAATGTCCAGCTCGGATTGGCGAGATGCGGCCGTGCGACGGCACACAGATCGGCGCGGCCGGACGCGACGATCGAGTTCACGTGATCGGGCTCGTAGATGTTGCCGACGGCGATCGTCGGAATCTTGAGCGTGTTGCGGATGAAGTCGGAGAACGGCGTCTGGTACATGCGTCCGTAAACCGGCTTCTGCCACGGCACGGTTTGGCCCGTCGACACGTCGAGAAGATCCGCACCTGCCTCATGCAACGCGCGGGCTATCGCGATGAGATCTTCGTCGCACAGACCGCCCTGTGCCCAATCGCTGGCAGAGATTCTGACCGAGAGCGGCATCCCTGCCGGCATCACCGCGCGCACGGCGCGGACGACTTCCGTCGGAAAGCGGACGCGGTTTTCAACGGTGCCGCCGTATCGGTCGGTCCGCTGATTCGTCAGCGGCGACAGGAAACTCGCGAGCAGGTAGCCGTGCGCCATGTGCAGCTCGATCATGTCGAAGCCCGCCTGCAGCCCGAGCCGGGCTGCGGTGACGAATTCCGCGGTGATCGTAGCGATGTCCTGCTCGCTCGCCTCCTTGGGCACCTGGCTCACGCCTTCGATGTACGGCAGCGGCGAGGCGGAAATGATCGGCCAGTTGTCAGCAGCCAGCGGGTAGTCGGCCTCTTCCCAGCCAAGCTGCGTCGAACCTTTGCGTCCCGAGTGTCCGAGCTGCAGGCAGAATTTCGCCTGCGTGTGTTCGTGCACGAAGTCGACGATGCGTCGCCACGCATCGCGTTGTGTCTCGTTCCACAGCCCGGTGCATCCGGGCGAGATGCGCCCACGCGGCGACACACAGGTCATTTCGCTGACGACGAGAGCAGCGCCGCCGGTCGCTCGTGAACCGTAGTGCACGAGATGCCAATCGTTCGGCACGCCGTCGAGCGCCGAGTACTGTGCCATCGGCGAGACCACGACGCGATTGGCGAGCTCCAGCTCGCGCAGCTTGAACGGCAGGAACATCGGCGCACAGTTGCCATCCGCGACCCCGGCTTGCTGCGCCAGGGTGCGCTCGATGTCGCTGACGAACCCTGCATCGCGCAGCTTGAGGTTGTCGTGCCCGATGCGCTGGCTGCCCGTCAGCAGGCTGTACGTGAACTGCAGCGGCTCGAGGTGCGTGTAACGCGCCACGTTCTCGAACCACTCCATGCGATTGCGCGCCGCGCTCTGCAGTTTCAGTGCTTCGAGCTCGCGCTCTTCCTGGTAGCGCTGCAGCGCGCCGCTCACGTCCCCGCCGCGGGCGACTTCGCGACTCAGCGCAATCGCATCTTCCATCGCCAGCTTCGTGCCCGAGCCGATGGAGAAGTGGGCCGTGTGCGCGGCGTCGCCGATCAACACGATGTTCCGTGTGAACCAGCGCCGGCACAGTACGCGGTTGAAGTTCAGCCAGGCCGAGCCGCGCAGATGCCGGGCGTTGCTCATCAGGCTCGCGCCGCCAAAGTACTTGCCGAACAGCCGCTCGGCGAACTCGATCGATTGGTCGGTTGTCGCGCGGTCGAGTCCATGCGCGAGCCACGTCTCCTCGCGCGTCTCGACGATCACGGTCGAGAGGTCCTTGCTGAACTGGTACGCGTGGATCTGAAACCAGCCGTGCTCGGTGCGCTCGAATGCGAACGTGAACGCCGGAAAGCGTTGTTTCGTGCCGAGCCAGATGAAGCGGCACTTGCGCACGTCGACGTTGGGCTCGAAAGCCGCTGCGTACTGCTGGCGCACCCGGCTGTTGACGCCGTCGGAGGCGATCAGCAGATCCGCATCCGCAAACTCCGCCTCGTCGCGAACCTCGTGCCGAAAGGTCTGCTCGACACCGAGGCTCGCCGCCCGCTCCTGCAGGATGTTGAGCAGCCGCTTGCGCTCGATGCCGGCGAAGCCGTGTCCGCTGGTGCGGATCATGGCGCCGCGCAGATGCACGTCGATGTCATCCCAGTGATGGAAGCTGTCGACGATGGCGGCATGGGAAGGCGCGTCCGCCTCGGCGAATCCGGCCATCGTCTGGTCCGAGAACACCACGCCCCAGCCGAAGGTGTCGTCCGGCCGGTTGCGCTCGTAGACCTCGATACGGGTGCGCGGCAGCGCCTGCTTCAGCAGGATCGCCGAGTACAGGCCCGCCGGCCCGCCGCCCATGCAGACGATGCGCTTCACGCGCTGAACTTTAGGACTTGGTAATTTAGATGTCAATCAATTGACCCGGTTTGGGTGTGGATGGGTGTGGGTCAGGCTTCAGCCTGACTCCGGTTTCCCCAAGTGGGCAGCGCGCGCTGCCTCGTGTACATTTCCCGCCCATGCCATACATCTTCCCCCCGCCACCGACTCCCGCCGTCGCGATCAAGGGCCGCGCCGAACTGTTCCCTGTCCACCGCATCTATTGCGTCGGCCGCAACTACGCTGCCCACGCACGCGAGATGGGCGCCAACCCGGACCGTGAGCCGCCGTTCTTCTTCACCAAGCCGGCCACCGCGCTCGTGCCGAACCACGCGCGCGTCCCCTACCCGTCCCACACGAACAATTTCCATCACGAGATCGAGCTGGTGGTCGCGATCGGCAAGGGCGGCCGGGACATCGCGGCCGCGCAGGCACTCGACCATGTCTACGGCTATGCCGTGGGCAACGACCTCACGCGTCGCGACCTGCAGTCCGACGCGAAAGATCACGGCCGGCCGTGGGATACCAGCAAGGGCTTCGATCACTCCGCAGTCATCAGCGCGATCACCCCGGCGGCACAGTCCGGGCATCTGCGCAGTGGGCGGATCTGGCTGAAGGTCAATGGTCAGCCGCGGCAGCAGGCGGATCTGTCGGAGCTGATCTGGAGCGTGCCCGAAGTGATCGCGGAGTTGTCCACCCTGTTCGAGCTGCAGCCCGGCGACCTCATTTATACCGGGACACCCGCCGGTGTCGGCGCGCTGAAGCGCGGCGATCGCCTCGAAGGCGGCATCGACGGCCTCGACGAGCTCGTCACGACAATCGAATGATCATGCGTATCGCACCGGCCCTCTGCACGATCGCCCTCCTCGGCACATCGTTCGCTTGCAGCGCGGCGGACGAAGAGTGGATCCAGCTGTTCAACGGCCGCGACCTGAGCGGCTGGACGCCCAAGGTGTCGCACTATGAGCTGGGCAACAATTTCGGCAAGACGTTCCGCGTCGAGGACGGCCTGCTGCAGGTCCGCTACGACCAGTACCAGGACGGCTTCAATACACGCTTCGGCCACCTGTTCTACGCAAAGCCCTACTCCTATTATCGGCTGCGCATCGAGTACCGCTTCGTCGGCAAGCAGATCGCAAAAGGACCCGGTGCCTGGGCGAATCGCAACAGCGGCATCATGTTCCATGCGCAGCCGCCGCAGACGATGACGAAAGAGCAGGACTTTCCGATCTCGATCGAGGCCCAGCTGCTCGGCGGCTTGAGCGACGGCAAGACGCGGCCGACGGCCAACATGTGCTCGCCCGGGACGGAAGTGGTCATCAACGGCGCGCTGTACCCGAAGCATTGCCTCGACTCTGCGGGGAAGACGTATGACGGCGACCAATGGGTGCAGATGGAGATCATCGTGCTCGGCGATGCGTTGGTCACACACCTCGTGAACGGCCAGAAGGTACTCGAGTATTCGCTGCCGCAGATCGGCGGCGGCGTGGTCGCAAACTTCGATCCGAAGGCCAAGCGGGATGGCGAGCTCCTGACCGGCGGCTACATCGCGCTGCAGAGCGAATCGAGCCCGCTCGACGTGCGCAGGATAGAACTGTTGAATTTGTCGGGCTGCATGGATCGCAACAACGCCAGCTACCGCCCGTACTTCGTGCATTCGGATCCCGCGAGCTGCAAATAGTCCGGCACCGGACATAACTCCTTCCGGATCCGATTGCCCCCGATTGACTGCGCGTCGACGCCGGCGATAGGGTAAGCGCCGCACGGAGCGAACACACGAATAACAATGACACTGCGGAGCCGCAAGATCATTGGCGCCAATGCATGAGCGATGTATCACACCGCTACTCCCCTCCGTCCTCTGATGTTGGCAACGCATCTGAGCACCAGTCGCCGCGACTCGGCATGCTCAGAGTAGTTGCAGCGTTCTTGATGCTCTATGCGGGGTACATCGCCACATTCGCCGTCCAGTCGCAGAGCATCGTCGATGCGCTGCTCGCCGCCTTGCTAGCGGTTACTGCCATTGGCTTGTGGCTTCGGAGGCAGTGGTCTCAATACCTGGTGTACGCGATTTCGGCTGCGCTGGTCGTGTTCTGGCTCGTACAAATGCAATCCCTGATAGCCAGTGGCTGGCCCTATCAGGATCGCGTCAGATCCTTCGTTTCCGCTGCCATCCTCTGTGTGCCTCTTATGTTTGGAGTTGGCATTGGTGTTCACGTCTTCAGAGTGTTTCGCCGCAAGCGCTAACAAGCGGCTGCAGCTAACAGCGGGTGCCCTGATGCTGGCTGTATCGCTATGGGGCTCGGTCGAGCGCTGGACCATAGTGCTATGACGCAGGCCGGCCGAAGGCGATGACGCGGCCGATGCAGCTCTCGAGGCTATTGCTGTCAGCCCTGAGCACCTCCGCGGGTTGAAGGAGATGCGCGAAGCCGCCGACGCCGAGCGAGTGGACCGAACCAAGAAGAAATAGACCGCTCTCGAATCGAACATCGAACAAGACCAACTGGGAGGTCGCAAAATGAAGCTCATTGGACTGGTGGTTCTGCTGGCGCTATTGGGTTCACTCGTCGGGTGCGGCAAGCCGGTTCCCGCGGAGAAGTCTGCCTATGTCGGCGAGTGGCAAACCAGGACCATGTACTTGCTGATCACGCAGGATGGTTCGGTCCGCTACAAGCGACTCAAGGGTGGAGCCTCCACCTCTGTGGAAGGCCCACTCAAAGGCTTCACTGGAAACGACTTCGAAGTAGGCGTCGGGCCGATGGCAACAACCTTTGTCGTCAGCAAGCCGCCTTACCAAGACGGCGAAAGATGGAAGATGGTCGTGGACGGAGTCGAGCTGGTGAAGACGGCCGACTAGATGCGTTCAATAAGCACACTTCTGCTCCTGCTCCTGAGCAGCGTATCCGCTCTGGCCCAGGATCCGGTTGCACCCGAAAAGCTCTCTCTGGCGAAATCCATATGGGAGCCCTCGTTCCGAGAGGTGAAATACTCGGATTTGATCGAGGCATACGACGCCTATCGAGCTGCCAAAGGCATCTCCACGCCGCGGGCCATTCCGAGTCAGGAGCGGTTCGAGATGTCCAAAGAGCTGGTGTACGAAACGCTGGCAGAGGTGCTCACCGAAAGCGACCTGCAGCTGCAGCGGCGAATGTTTCAGACGGCTGTAGGCGCACGCACGTTGTCGAACGTTGCTCGCGTCATCGGAGGTTTGCCCGCCCTGCCGATCGCGCATGATCAATTCACGCAAGCGCAGTGGACGGAATGGGAGACATTTGTCTTCACCAATAGTGCTCACATGGGCGAGATGCAAAAGCGGATGTCCGCATTTCCGCAAACTCTCGCGGCGAAGAGCGCACGTCTGCCGCCGCTCGTGCCCGATGACAAGAAGTAGCACCGGGAGAAGCGCGTGACTCGGAATGATCTGTTGGCGGTTCTGTGCATGCTCCTCATGGGCGAATCCGTAACAGCTCAATCTACGTCCGGCCCTTTATCGCTGGCGCAAGGCACCTATCGACTCGAGGGACGATGCATCGCCATGAAGGACGGCACAAAGGATGAAACCGCGCAATGCCTTGGAAGGTCTGTGATCGTCGCCAAGGATCCCGCTCGCCCCACGTTTGTATTTGTCAGGACCGACGGCATCTGGGCTTTCGTGAGCGCGGGAGATCCCGTCTACTCCAACGGGGCGCAGACAGCCACCTTTCCCGTTTCTCGACTCTTGGTCTCAGCAGAAAAAGGCTTGTACCTCCCAGGGGAATGCGTGCTGAACGCCGACAGCCATCCAACCCTCCGCTGCACTATCTGGCTCAAGGACGGGAAAGAGGTTGCCGCAACCTTCGATGGCGATGGCGCCTGGTCGTTTTCCCGGGACGCAAAGTGAGTCTGGGAAAGAATCCCTATGCACAAATGGGCAATCGTTCTCGGTATACCGGCCGTCGTGGCGATCGGTATTCTCATCAATGAATATCCTGAGTACTGGTGGGTAGCGTTGGCTCTGCCACTCGCGCTGGTCAGGTACATGATGCGCAGGACTGTGGCTGAGACGCCGGCTCCTCCCAAGAGCAAGGACCCGGGGTTCACGGATCAAAGCCACACTGCCTCTGCGAGTCGTGAGGAGAACCCTCGCGGTTGATATGAAGAAACTCGCGCTCGTAGCCATCGTCCTGGCCGCCGTCTATTTCGGCGGCGTAGAAACGGGATTCATCCCGGGGCGGCACGACACCGGCACTGAAACCAGCAGCGCCGATCAGCTATCGGCGGCGTTCGAGAGCCATCGAAGCAACGTTCAGGTCGAAGGCAGTGGCCGGGTCACGAGAGTTCTGCCGGACGACAACGATGGCAGCCGTCACCAGCGATTCATCGTTCAGTTGGGCACCGGACAAACAGTGCTGGTGGCGCACAATATCGACCTGGCTGCTCGGGTTGCGTCGCTGAAGGCGGGAGACCGTGTCGAGTTCAACGGCGAGTACGAATGGAATGAGCGCGGTGGCGTCATCCATTGGACGCATCGCGATCCGCAACGCCGCCATGTGGACGGGTGGATCAAGCACGACGGTCGTACGTATCAATGAGGTGCCGTCCCGGAAAGGACGGCACCTGAGACCTCACGCAATGGCGTACAGATAGTCCACGTACGAGCGCACCGCCGCGTCCAGCCCCGACACCTTCGGGTTCTGCGACTCGATCAGGAAGTATTCGTCCGGCGCATGCGCGCGCATGCCGTGGCCGAGCCCGAAGTGTCCCGCGGGCAACTTCAGCGGCGCGCCGGTGAACACGTAACCCGGCCAGGATCCGCCGCGGCGCGGCCAGTAGATCGGCTCGATCCCCGCTGCCCGATACACCTCCGACTCCGCCTTGATCAACCGCGCGTCTACCGACGTCGTATTCGGATCGTAGCCGCCGGTGACGTTCACCTCGATGTCGCCGAAGCCGCGCTTGGCGAGATGCGCTTTGAGCTTCTCGACAGCGGCCTTGTGTGTCATGTCCGGAACGAGGCGCAAATCGAGCTTGGCCGCTGCGCGATGCGGCAGGATCGTCATGCCGCCCTGCCCCGTGTAGCCGCCCACCAATCCTTCGATGTTCACCGTCGGGCGACTGGCGAGATCCTCGAGCGCTTGTCGCCAGCTTGCGTTGCGCGCCCATTCCTTCACGCCCATCGATTTCTTCGCGGTGTTTTCATCGATACGACGTGCTGCGTCGTCGAGCATCTTCGACTCGGCCGCACTCAGCGGCCGCACGCCTTCCAGGTACCCGTCGATCGCCGGGTCGCCCTTCTCGTCGATCAGCGTGTTGAGTGCCTGCACGAGATGCCATGCGGGACTGTCGAGGCGCGCGCGATTGCTGGAGTGCACGTCCTTGGCCGGTCCGCGTCCCCATTTCTCGCCGCTCGCAACCAGCTCCAGCTCGGCGACGCCCTTGGCGCCGAGCGAGATCTGCACATTGCCGTCGAGATCCTGCGCGGCCTCGGGCATGAAGATGCCTTCGCATTTGGCGAGTGCCTCGCGCACCGGCGAGGCAAGCACGACCTGCGGAAAGTGCGGCGAGCCGATCTCCTCCTCGCCTTCCGCGACCAGCACGAGGTTGACAGGCAGCTTGCGACCGGCGCCGTGGATCGCATGCAGTGCAGCCAGGAAGGCCGACTGCGGTCCCTTCTGGTTCACGGCGCCGCGGCCCATCACGGCCTTGCCGAGGCCCGGCATGTCGACGAGGCGCGCCTCCCACGGCGGCGATGACCATTCCTCCGGGTTCGCCTGCTTCACGTCGTACATGAAATACAGGCCGAACGTGCGGCGCGCGCCGGCGTCGAGAGTGGCGAAGATGCCGGGCTGACCGTCGGTCGGGCGCTGCTCGACGTGCTGGAAACCCGCGTCGCGCAGCATGCGCATCGTGAAGTCGCAGCCTTCGTTCACGCCACGATTCTCGGCAGCGATCGACGGCTGACGTATCCACGCCTGCAGGCGCTGCACGGCTTCGTCGTGGCGCTGCTCAATCTGCTTGTAGATGGCGGCACGGTCCGACGCCGCGCCGGCGCGGCCAGCGGCGAGCACCGCGCCGGTGGCCAAAGTGGTCCCGAGAAAGGTTCTGCGTGAGAGCGGAGTCATCGTCGTTGCCTCTTTGCTGGGTGCGACCGTCGCGCACAGTGCCGACAGAACGTGATCCACGCACGTTAGCAAATACCGCGATCCAGGCGAACCGGACCCCGAGCCGGCCGGCAGTTTTTACCTGAACTGGAGCTACGCGGGCTCCAACCCGCCGGACGCTGCGCCCGAAGCCAGGTAGGGTCCTAGCGAAGCCTCTCAGCCGGATTCTCTACGTCGACGACGACGCGTCCATGCGCGAGTTGCTGGGGACTGCGCTCGCCAAGCAGGCGGACTTTTCCGTCGTGACGTGCGCCCTCCGGATTCGAAGCGCTGATCATCGTCGGCCAGCTGCGCCCCGATCTCATCCTCATGGACTTGGCAATGCCGCGGCTCGACGGCGTGCAAACACTCGAATGCCCGGGTGATCCGCTCGATGTGGAGCCGCATCTCCGATTGAGCGTAGACTGGTGTCAGGCTAAAGCCTGACAACAACAATGCGCACGTGGCTTCGTAGAACTCTCATCGCTCTCGCGGTAGTGCTCGCACTCGCGGGCGCGGCCTACTACTGGCTCGTCGTCGAGAGCCACATGCCCCGCGACGCCGCATACACGCTCGACCTCGAGCGCGTCCGCGCGGCGGCCACTGAAGTGCCCGGTGACAAGCCCACCTCGATCGAGGTCGAACAAGTCGCCGTCTTCACGTTCCCCGCCACGGGCGTCGTCGCCGGCGACGGTTGGGACGGAACCGCGCTGCCGGTCTACTCCTACCGACTGATCTATCCGGACAACAGCTCGATCATCGTCGACACCGGGCTGACCGCAGACATGGGCGGCAGTGCGCTGACGAGCTTCGACGCGGCAGCGCTCGAAAGAGTGCAGGCAGCAATGTCCACGGCGACGCAGATCGTCATCACGCACGAGCACATGGACCACATCGGCGGACTCACCACGCACGCGAATCTGTCGACGGTGCTACCGAAGACGAGACTCACGCGTGAGCAGCTGTCTCATCCGGAGCGGAGCCTGCCAGCGAAGTTTCCGGACCATGCGCTCGACGGCTATCAACCGCTCATCTACGAGCAGTACCACGCGCTCGCGCCAGGCGTCGTACTGATCAAGGCGCCGGGACATTCGCCGGGCAGTCAGATGGTCTACGTGCAGACGGCGAACGGCACCGAGCTGCTGTTGATCGGCGATGTCGCCTGGCACTTCCGCAACATCGAGCTGCAGCGCGAACGCGCGCGGCTCATGACGATGCTGTTCCTCAAGGAAGATCGGACTGCAGTATTCGGCCAGCTCGCCGCCCTGAAGCGACTGCACGAAACGCAGCCGGCCGTTCACGTCGTGCCGGGCCACGATGGCCCGGTCGTCGATGCGCTGGTCGCCGCGGGAATTCTGAAGCGCCGCTTCAGTCCTTGAGATCGCGGAAGCGATCGGTCGCCGCCACGAGCTGGCGGCGAATGCCCGGCTCCGTCGCGGCATGTCCGGCGTCCGGCACTATCGCGAGCGTCGCTTCCGGCCACGCCGCTGCCAACGCGAGCGCCCCCTCGACGGGGCACAACATGTCGTAGCGTCCGTGCACGATCACGCCGGGCACGTGTCGGAAGCGTGGCGCGGCGTCGATGAGCTCGTTCTCCTTCATGAAGCACCGATGCTGGATGTAATGTGCTTCGAGCCGCGGCATCGCGAGCATGTTCGCGCGCGCCGGCTCCGCGACGGGCGGCAACAGCGTTGCGCAACTCGTCTCGTAGCGGTCCCAGGCGATCGCGGCCGGCATGTGCACAGCGGGATCCGGATCCATCAGCCGTCGCAGGTACGCGCCCAGCAGATCGGCGCGCTCCGCGGGCGGAATGTGCTCGACGAATGCCTGCCAGTACTCCGGGTAGATCAGCCGGATCGGGCCGAACCACCAATCGATGTCGATCTGACGGCACAGCCAGATTCCGCGCAGAACCAGCGCACGACACGCCTGCGGATGAGCGGCCGCGTACGCCAGCGCGAGCGTCGAGCCCCACGAGCCGCCGAACACGACCCAGCGGTCGATGTCCAGATGGCGGCGCAAGGTTTCGATGTCGCTCACGAGATGCTGCGTCGTGTTTTCGTGCACGCTCGCCGCCGGCGTCGAACGCCCGGCACCGCGCTGATCGAACAGCACGATCCGATAGACCGCCGGATCGAAGAACCGCCGATGCGTCGGGTTGCAGCCGGCGCCCGGGCCGCCGTGCAGGAACACCGCCGGGCGGCCGGAAGGATTGCCGCACAACTCGTAGACGAGACGATGCCCGCCGGAAACTTCGAGCACGCCGGTTTCGTACGGCTCGATCGACGGGTAGAGATCGCGAAGCATTTCGGTCATGCGAGAAGCTCCTGCAAAGACGTGACGAGGCGCTCGAGGTCCGCCGCCGTGCTGTGCAGATGCGGGGACACGCGAATGTTGCTGCCGCGAGCGCCTACATATACATCACGCGCGGCAAGCGCGCTGAACAGATCCGGCCGCAACGTGCCGGGCGCCGTCAGCCCGATCATATGCCCGACGCGACGCGCCGGTTCCATGCATGCGAGTCCGAGCGCAGGCGCCCGCGACGACAGCTCACGCGTCCACTCGCTCAGCTGCTGCTGAACGCGCGCTGGCGTCCACTCCGCAATCTGCGTCAGCGCTGCGAGCGCCATCGGCAGCAGGTAGAACTGCGCGGACTCGCCCTGATTGAAGCGCTGCGCGCCCGGCTGGTACTCGCTGGTGTAGTCGGCCAGAGTCGCGAAGTTGTCGGCGCCTGCGCGATTCAGCCACGACTCTTCGAGCGGCGTGCCGTTCGCGTGCCAGCGGTCGGCGACATACATGTAGCCCAGGCCGTACGGCCCGAGCAGCCACTTGTAGCCGACCGTAACCAGAAAGTCCGGCCGCACTTCGGCGACGTCGAACGGATAGGCGCCCAGCGATTGGCTCGCATCGACGACCAGCGCAGCGTCGTGGCGGCGAGCCATCGCAGCGACGCGAGGCAGATCGATGAGCATGCCGTTCGTCCAATGACAGTTCGAGACCGCCACGACTGCGGTGCTCCGATCGATGGCAGACACGATCGCGTCCGTCATGCTCTCCTTGCCTCGCGCGACTGCCGTACGGATTTCGGCGCCGCGCTCGCGAGCGAGACGATGCCAGCTGTAGTAGTTGGACGGATACTCCTGGTCGACGACCACGATGTTCTCGCCCGACGCGACGGGCACATTGCGCGCAGCGACAGCGATGCCGTAGCTGACGGACGGCACCAGAGCGACACAATCGGCTCGCGCGCCGATCAGCGATGCAAACAGCGCGCGCAGGCGGCGGGCGTCCTCGAACCAGTCCGCCGTGTGAATCTGCCACGGCGCTGCCATCCTTTCGACCGCAGCGTGCCCCGCCGCGTTCACAGCATGCAGACGTGGGCCGAGACTCGCTGAGTTCAGATAGACGACGGCATCGGTAACGGCGAAGAGACTGCGCGATGACTGGGCGCCGGAGAGCATGGTGCGTCCCTGTTGCTGCGGGAAGGAAGGGCGAGCATGATGCTCGCAAATCGCCTGTTTCTGAAGAGCGAAAACCAACCGGCCTCAGCCCCCATGAGCTTCCGAACTGTCTGCGCCGCGTTCGCTCTGGTCCTGGCTGCCTGCGGCGGCGGCTCCGGCGACACGCAACGCGGCGGTGCCACGTCCGGCCCGCCGCCCCTCACTGCCGATATCTCGCTGCTGTTCATGGGCAACAGCCACACGTCCTTCAACGACCTCACGAAGATGGTCGCGGACATGGTGCGCGCCGGCAAGCCGGGCAAGACCGTCGCCTCGGTCGAAGCACCTGGGAACATGTTCCTCGAAGAGCGGCTGCACGACGGACCGACGATGACTCTGCTGCGCAGTCAGAACTGGAGCTTCGTGATCCTGCAGGCGCAGAAATACAGCAGCAGCGGCCAGTTCGAATACTCGACAGAGGAAGCGAAGGAGCTGGTTCGCATCAGCCGCGAGCAGCACGCGGTGCCGGTGATGTTCCCCGAGTGGCCGCGCAAGGACATCGATGAGACGCAGCGCATTTACGACCTGCACGTATCGATCGCCCAGGCGGAGCCCGCCTGCGTTGCGCCGATCCCGCAGGCATGGGACCTGGCGTTGGCTCGCAACCCTTCATTGACGCTGCATGCCTCCGACGGCAATCACTCCGCGCCAGCCGGTGCGTTCCTTGCTGCCTTGGTGCTGTACGCGACGATCACCGGGCTATCGCCGCTCGATGTGCCGCCACTGCCGCAGTATCCCGTCGCCGTGTCGCTGCAGGAAACGCTGCGTGGCATCGCCGCGGAAACCGTACAGACGGTGCCGCCGCGGATGTGGTGCCCGGGAGATACGATCTGAGGGGGCCGAGGGCCTTCTTGACCGCACATATATATTAGCGAATAGCGGGCTCCGTGGGCAGACTGCCGCGCGCCGCCGAATTCCGCTAAAAAGCGCGCCCGGATCGACTACCAGGTGCGCCGCATGCCGCAACGGCCGATCGACGACGCTCCCTCGCGTCTGCTGCAAACCCTGCAAGACAATCCAGCGCTTCCTGCGCTGTTGCGTGACCTGCAACCAGCGGCCCTCGCACGCCTGGTCGATCGCGTCGGGCTCAACGATGCCGGCGAGCTGATGGCGCTCGCACCCACGCACAAGCTGCTGCAGGCCCTGGATGAGTCGCTGTGGAAGAGTCCGCAGCCAGGCGTCGCGGGGGTTTTCGACGCCGCGGAGCTCGTCGACTGGCTCGAAGCCTGGAACGAGATCGCGATACGCTGCAGCCGGTCGGCTCGTGCGCATTCTACGGTCCTTACATGGTCGTGCCGGCGATCGAAGACGAATGGGAGATCGTACGCACATCACTCGATGCGCTGTGGACCGAGCGCCCGGAGTGTCTGCTGCACACCCTGGGAATGCTCGACGGCGCCGAATCGATGCTCGCCGCGCAGGAAGGCCGCCGACGACTCCAGATCGACGTCGCACGCGAGCGCGAGCGCCTTCGTGAGAATCGTGGTTACGTCACTGCGACCGGCGCGAGTGCATTCCTCGTGTTCGTCGCGACTGCCAGCATCGAAGAGCTCGCAGCGTTGTCTGCGTATGACGAAGAGACTCGCAGACACCTCGCCGCCTTCGGTGCATCCGACGTCGAGGACACAGCGGACGAGGATGCAACCGAGTCGTCGCCGGACACGACAACAGTCGAACACATGCACGAGCTCCGCACAGCGCTCGAGCGCGAGGAGCTGCTGATTCCGCAGAGCACGCTGCTGCTGACCGACCAGCAGACCCGCAAGCATCACGCTCTCACGCAGGCACTCAGCGAGCTCGCGGAAACTGATCAAGCGGCATTCGAGCGCTGCGCGCGGGAATTGGCGTATCTCGCCAACGTGCTCAAGGTCGGCGTTCACGCCAAGGGAGCACCGATGTCGGATACCGACGCGCGCGACACCGCCTACGCCGCTTGCGACCTCGGCCTCGAGCTGGCACGCGAGCGAGGTCTGGATGTGCGTCTTGCGCAGGAACCGGGGTTGATCCGCTTGTTCGCGCTCGGGTGGCGCATGCAGCGCGACGTCAGCCGGTCGCGGCAACCGAAACGCGCGCGATGAGCTCGCTCAGGATCGCAACGTCGACCGGCTTGACCATGTAGGCATCGAAACCCGCCTGCGTGCCACGCTCCGCGTCTTCGCGGCTGCCGTACCCGGTCATCGCAACGAGCATGACCGGACGCCGCGCTCGCGACCGGACCGCGCGTGCGACACCGTAACCATCGAGATGCGGCAGGCCGATATCGATCAGTGCGATGTCGGCCTGTTCACGCAGAATCGTATCGACCCCTTGCAGACCGTCACTCGCCTCCAGCACCTCGTGCCCTTCCATCTCCAGCAGCACGCGCAGGCCGGAGCGAACGTCCTCGTTGTCCTCGACGAGCGCGATGCGCCGACGCGTGGCGCTGCGCGGGGTGGCTGCGGTTTCCAGCGCTTCGGCCGGCGCCTCGATCGCCGGCAACTGCACGATGAACTCGCTTCCCTTGCCGGCGCCTTCGCTGCGCGCCTCGACGCGGCCCTCGTGCAGCTCCGCGATCCGTCGTACCAGGGTCAGGCCGATGCCGAGGCCGCCTTGCGAGCGATCGAGCGCACGCTCGCCCTGCACGAACAGATCGAAGATGCGCGGCAGCAGCTCCAACTCCAGGCCGAGGCCTGAATCCCGCACGCTGAATACTGCATTGCCGCTGGTCCGCCGTACCGACACCTCGATCCGCCCCGGCGGTGGCGTGTACTTCACGGCGTTGGTCAGCAGATTCGTGACCACCTGGTCGATGCGCGTCGGGTCGGCGTTCACCCACACGGGGTCGAGCTGCGTGCTGCACTCGTGACGCTGCAACTGGCCGGTATTGCGCAACGTGTCGACCGTGTTACGCACGAGCTGCGCGAGGTCGATCGGCCGGCGCTCGAGCACGATCTTGCCCATCATGACGCGCGCCGCGTCGAGCAGATCGTCGGTCAGTTTGCCGAGATGACGCACCTGACGGCGAATGATGGCTTTGGCGTGCTGCTCCACGTCCTTGCGCGGCGTCTGCTCCGAATGCTGCAGCACCTGCGCGGCCGTAGCGATCGCTGCGAGCGGATTGCGCAGCTCGTGGCCGAGCATCGCGAGAAATTCGTCCTTCGTCTTGTTCGCCAGCTCCGCCGCAAGCCGGGCGTTCTGTTCGAGCAAACGGGCGTGACGCTCGCTGTGCAAGAGCTTCTCACGCTCGATGTGTGCGCTGAGGAGTGCGAGCATGGCCTGACGGATTTCCGGCAAATCCGTCTCGGGCAGCATCGGCGCTTCGCCACGTGCGACCGATGCGGCGGCACGTTCGAGTTTGCGCATCGGCCCGGTCACGGTGCGTCCGGTGAAGAACGCGGCGCCGAGCCCGAGCAATACCGACGCGAGCATCGAGCCCCCAAGCACGACGTACGAGCGAATGACCGGTGCATCGACGATCGCCGTCGGAATCCCGATCGCCGCCGACCAGCCGCTTTCGGCCGAGCGACGATAGACGGTGTAGACGCTTGCGCCCTCGAGCGTGGTCGTCACACCCGACGCGCCCTCGCTGTCGCGCGCGAGCATCGTCAACAGCGTTTGCGAAGGCGGCTTTCCCACCCACGACGCCTGGTTGCGCGTGCGTGCGACGACGATGCGTCGACCATCGAGCACGACAGCGGTGGCGCCTTCCGGCAGTACGTGGCGCTTCACGATCTCCAGCACGGCCTCGGGCCGCAACACGGCGGTCAGCACATACGGAATCGAGTCGCCTTGGCGAACCGGCAGCCGTACCGCGAAGACGTACATCTTGAGCACGGGGCTCCAGATGAGATTGCCCACGCCCGGCACGCCCGCGCGCACCGTCGCCTCAACGGCGCCAGGGTCGACGGCGCGCGGCAAGGGCGAGCCGAACGGCAGACGCGCATTCATCAGGTGCTGAGAGGTCGGGTCGGACAGAACGATGTTCGCCCAGGACGGGCGTCGCTCGAGCAATGCACGAGCCTCCACGTAGAACCCGGCGAAATCCCGCACGCGTAGTCGGGGGCTGGCCGCGAGCGCATCGAGCGCCGCGAGCGAAGTCCTCAGCTCCGCATCCACTGCGGCGATCACGGAGCGCATCGTGTTCTCGGCGGCCTGGATCTGCTGCCGTCTCTGCGCCTGGGCGTTGTACAGCAGCGTGGCGAACGACAGCAGGACCAGCGGCAGCAGCCCGGCGACGACGATCCAGAACAGCCGCCGCTCGAGCGGACCGAGCGCAATCGTCCGCCGCAACCCAGTGAGCGGGCGAGATGCAACTGTCGCGACTGGAGCGTCGTTCATCGGCGTGTATTCTAGGCGTATGAGTAGCGAACACGTACTCCCAGCGGTCGCCTTGTGTTTCTGCATTGCCGGACCTGCGATCGCGGCCGCCGAGCACGATTCCGCAATCGAAAGCCTGTGCCTCGCACATCGCGACCAGCGCGACGCAGCCACGGTCGTCGAGACCCAGCTCGCGTCGGTACCCGCACTGATGCGCGTTCCATCGAAGGTCACCCAGCCGCCGATCCTGTTGTGGCACGGATTCGGTCCGCCGGGCAGCGAGCGCGCGTTGATGGAAGCGCTGCCGCTCGATGACGTGCCGGCCATCAAGATCTACCTCGGGCTGCCGCAGTTCGGCGCACGCGAAGCTCCGGGCGGCCGCGCAGACATGATGCGCCGTCAGGCCGAGGATCTCGGCCGTCTCGTGTTCGAGCCTGTCGTCGTCGGGGCCGCGCGAGAGTTGCCAGCGGTGATCGCGGCCTTGCAAGAACTGCAATGCGTCGGCACGCAGGACAAGGTCGGAGTGTTCGGTTTTTCGGCCGGCGGAGCCGCAGCATTGCTTGCACTTGCCGAAGGCAAGGCGCCAATCGCGTCCGCCGTGGTCGTCAACGCATCGACCGGTCTGACGGCATCGGTGCAGGCGTACGAGCGTGCAACGAAACAGCAATACGCGTGGTCCGACTACACGCGCGCACTGGCGCGCCGCACGGACGCCATCGGACGCGCCGCGGACATCGCTCGCAATCGCCCCGCCCTGCTGATCCTCCACGGGACTGACGACACAATGTTGGATTCCAAGAGCGCCGTCGCGCTACGGGATGCTCTCGCGCCGTTCTATCGGACGGCTGGCAGCGAACAGCGGCTGCGGCTCACTCTGGTCGACGGTTTGTCGCACGGCTGGGCAGACTCGGCTCACGCCGGCGAGCTGCGCCAGGTGATCGCACAGTGGTTCAAAGAGTCAGGCTGAAGCCTGACTCCCAATCTCTCCAGGAATAAACAAATGCCCATCATCCAGCACAACCCACCGCAGCTATTCCCACCCTATCGCTGCTACACACACGCGACAGAAATCCGCGGCGATGCGCGCCTGCTGATCGTGAGCGGCCTCAACGGCTATCTGCAGGACGGCCGTACGATGCCGGAGTCGTTCGAGGACCAGGCCGAGATCATCTGGATGCACCTGCAGACGCTGCTGCGTTCCGCGGACATGACGGTGGCCAACCTGGTGTCGCTGCGCACCTATCTTGCCGACCCGAAGTACGACGAGGCGAATGTCCGCATGCGTGTCAAGCATCTCGGTACCCACGCGCCCTGCGGGACGGTGATCTGCTGTCAGCTGCTCGACCCGCGCTGGAAGCTCGAGGTCGAGGCCATGGCGGCAGCGTGATCGACGCGGTAGGCTGCGAACATTCCGCGAGCTTCTTTCGGAGATCCGATGTGTAGGAACATCAAGACGCTGTTCAACTTTGCGCCGCCGGCGACCGAGGAGGAGATCCGCGCGGCGTCGCTGCAATTCGTCCGCAAGCTGAGCGGATTCAACGCACCGTCGCAGGCGAATCGCGCGGCGTTCGAACGCGCCACCGCCGACGTCGCGGCGGTGGCACGTACGCTGATCGAATCGCTGGTCACGACAGCGCCGCCGCGCGACCGCGAAGTCGAGGCCGCGCGCGCCAAGGCCCGCGCGGCGGAGAGGTTCGGCAATGACCCAAGGGGCGCATGACCGCAGGGAATGCGCCCCGAGGAAATGCCCGCGGGCCTAACCGCTACTGCGCTTGCGCTGGCGGTTGCGCTTGTGACTGCCCGTCACCGTGCCAGCGATGGCCGGCGCCGCGCGGCGGGTGATCAGCCAGCGCCTCGAACTTCTTCATCTGCTCCGGCGACAGCACCGCCTGCAGCTTGGTGTTCATCTCCTGTTTCATCTCGTCGTGAAACTTGGCGCGCTCTTCGCGCGTCGGCTTGGTGCCGGCGCTGCGCTGCTGGTCGAACTGCGCCTTCATCTTCTCGTGCTGCTCGTTGAAGATCTTCTGGACCTCGGCCTTCTGCGAATCGTTCAGATCCAGCAGCGTGGCCATGCGGTCCATGTCGGGACCCGGCGGGCCGTGGTCGGGATGGGCGAGCGCGACCGCGCTGGCGAGCAGCGCCGCGGCAATCAATGCTACTCGTGATTTCATGGCATTCTCCGTGACACGTGAACGCGTCCATGGGGACGCGACTGTCAATCTAGAGGACGCGCCGCGGCCGGGTCGTAAGCAATCGTTACCGACTGTAACCTCGGCAGCACGAGCCGGGCCTCGAGGCCGCCATCGCTGCGATTTGCAAGCGTCAGCGAGCCGCCGTGCGCCTGCGCGACATCGCGCGCGATGCTCAACCCGAGGCCGGTGCCGCCGGTGCTGCGGTTACGCGAGCTCTCGAGCCGATAGAACGGCTCGAAGACGCGCTCGAGCTCTGCTTCGGGAATTCCGGGTCCATCGTCGAGCACACGGATCCTCAACTCCTCGGCGCTGTCCGTGACGGCAATCGTTGCACGCTCGCCGTACTGCAGGGCGTTGTCGACGAGATTGCCGAGGCAGCGTTTGAGCGCAAGCGGCTTGCCTGTGAACGGCGCGGCAGCGCGACCCTCGATCGCGACTGTCGCGCTGATCTCTGCGTATCGCCGCTGCAGCTCGTCCAGCAGTGCATCGATGTCGACCGGCACCGAAGGCTCTTCGTCGTTGAGCCCGCGAAACACGCTCAGTGCGCCGCGCACCATGCGTGTCATCTCATCGAGATCCTCGATGCAGCGCGTCCGCAGTGCCTCGTCCTCGATCGACTCGACCCGCAGCCGCAGCCGCGTGATCGGTGTGCGCAGGTCGTGCGACATCGCCGCCAGCACGCGCGTACGGCTGTCGAGATATCGGTTCAATCGCTCCTGCATCGCATTGAAGGCGCGCGTTGCCCGCTTCAGCTCACGGGCGCCCCGCTCTTTCAGCGGCTGAATCGCCGTGCCGCGCCCGACCGCATCGGCAGCCGTCGCGAGAGCGGCCAGCGGCCGCGTGATGGTGCGCGTCATCGCGTACAAAACGATGCCGAGCATGATCGTGAGCAGGCCGAGCTCGAGGATGAAATGACGCGGGAACGGCGGTGTGCCGCGCGGTGAGAACGTGCGGAAGGCGACGCGGTCGCCATCCGGCAGCGTCACCACGAGATCGAACATGCGATCGGGCGGCGGCGGGCCCGCACCCGGCCCTCCCTCGCGCGCGGCAGCGGGATTGGGCTGCGCGAGCATCACGACGCGTCGATGCCCCATTCGCGGCGGCCGTGCACTGACTGCGAACGCTGCGCCCAGCTCTTTCTGGACTTCGCTCGCGAACGCCCGCTGCGCCACGGCGAAATCCTCGTGCGGATGGTCGTGCGGATGTCGCGGTGGGCGATCGTCACGCAACTGCGCCAGCATCGAATCGCGCTGCTCGCGAGGCACGCCGGCGAGTTGCTGGCTCAGCTCGACGATGTTGGCCGCGGCGGCACTGGAACCGCTCTCCGAGAACGCCAGCTCGCGCCGCTCGCGCAGCACTATCGACACCAGCACCAGCAGCGCCATCGCAACGACGGCGACCGTCGCTGCGAACAGGCGGCCGAACAGCGTTTCCGGCAACGGCATGCGCATCAGAATTGCTCGACCGGCACGCCGATCACGTATCCCTCGCCGTAGATCGTCTTGATGATCCGCGGCGAGCGCGCATCGTCGCCCAGGGTCTGACGCAGGCGGCTGATGCGGACATCGATGCTGCGATCGAATGGATCCAGCTCACGGCCGCGGACCAGCTCCATCAGCTGTGCGCGCGAGAGCACGCGGGTCGCGTGCGACAGCAACACGGACAAAAGCCGAAACTCTGCACCGCTCAGCGCCGTCTGCGTCCCGTCGCTGTGGGAGAGCGTGCGCGTCGTGTTGTCCAGCTGCCAGGCGCCGAACTTGTAGCCGCTGGCCTGGCGCAGATCCGGATCGCGCGGCATGTGCGAGGTGCGTCGCAGGATCGCCTTGATGCGTCCCACCAGCTCGCGCGGGCTGAAAGGCTTCGGCAGGTAGTCGTCCGCGCCCACTTCCAGGCCCAGCACGCGGTCGATCTCCTCACCGAGCGCGGTCAGCATCAGCACGGGGATCTGCGACTCTGTCCGCAGGTCGCGGCACAACTTGAGGCCGTCTTCGCCCGGCAGCATCAGATCCAGCACGATGAGGTCGATGTGCGTCTGCTCGAGCGTGCGACGCATCGCCTTGCCCTCGGCGACCGCCGTGACGCGATAGCCGTTCTTCTGCAGGTAGTCGCTCAGCAGCGTACGGATGTCGCGGTCGTCGTCCACGACCAGGATATGCGGCGCTTCGCTCATGTAGGGCTACTCTACACGGGCGCGCGCAGGTGCTTGTAACCAAGTGTTGCAGCGCGGGCGCGGGATACAGACGGATCAAAATTGCTACGCCGGCGCGTGAATCGATCGGCTACGACGCAGAGCTGACCGTGGGGATTGCGCTGTAGGAACAGCCGTACGCCTCTGTCCGTCGCCAGCACGTGACAACGGACCTTTCTATTTTTTTGATGCGTTCCGGTGTCGTTGCCTGCACCTCGCGTGGAGACCGGATCGAATGTACAACGCGCTGCGAACCCCTGCCTTGCTCCTGGCGGGATATCTGGCGCTGTCCGCATGCGGCGGCGGCGGCGGAAACAACGACAGCGCCGCACCGCCGGCGGCGCCGGCGGCGCCGGCGCCGCCGACGACCCCAGAGCCGGGCGATCCGTCGGTGTTTCCCACGAATGTGTGGGAGAGCGCGACGCCGGCTGCCATGAACATGGACGCCGCCAAACTCAATCAGGCGCGTAACTACTCCCTGATCGGCGGCGGCTCCGGATTCATCACGCGCCACGGGCGAGTCGTCTACACCTGGGGCAGTACTTCCGCCCTCTACACCGTCAAGTCGGCAACCAAGTCGATCGGCGGCGTCGCGTTGGGATTGGCGCTGGATGACGGCCGGCTGCGACTTGCGGACTCCGCGCAGATGCACCTGCCGACGGTGGGTGTGCCGCCGAACAGCAATACGGCCACCGGTTGGCTCGACCAGATCACGATCCTGCAACTCGCGACGCACACCGCGGGCTTCGAAAAGCCCGGTGGCTTCGTTCCGCTGGCGTTCCAGCCCGGCACGACCTGGTCCTACTCCGACGGGGGCGCGAACTGGCTCGCCGACGTGCTCACGCAGGTGTACGGAGAAGATCTGAGCTCCCTGCTGTTCTCGCGAGTGTGGTCGAACATCGGCATCACGAACGACATGCTGGTCTGGCGTGACAATTCCTCTCGCACCGACAAGCTCAACGGAGTCAAGCGGCGCGAGATCTCCTCCGGCATCGATGCGAGCGTCGATGCGATGGCGCGCATCGGCTACCTGTTCCTGCGCCGCGGCGTCTGGGACGGGGAGCGCGTGTTGTCCGAATCCTTCGTCGATCTCGTGCGCACGCCGCGCCCGGAGTCTGCAGCTGCGACCAACGCTGATCCGGAGCACGACCCGACGGCGACGGTGAACTACGGCGTGCTGTGGTGGACCAATAAGTCCGGTGAGCTGCCCGGCGTGCCTCGCGACGCGTATTGGGCATGGGGACTCGGCGACAACCTGATCGTGGTGATTCCGAGCCTGGATATCGTGATCGCGCGCACCGGTAACGATCCGGACGATCCGTCGCTGCCGCAGTTGCGCGAAGAGCGCGATAGCGACTACGCGGTTCTCGCTCCGCTGTTCACGCCGATCGTCGAGTCGGTCACGGACGATTGAGCCGTTTCAAAATTTATAACTCGTCTCGACGGCCCACGTCTTGCCGTTGCCTGCCTCGCTCAACGGAATGCAACCCTGCAGGCGGCCGGGCACCGGCAGGTACTGCAGGATCTGCGTCGTACCGAATTCCGAAGTGAAGAAGCCCAGCAGGGTGAGCTCTTTCATCGTGAGAATGAACGGCCGCTCGGAGCGCTTCGCATCCCCGTGCAGCATCGTCGTCAGCTGCTTCTTGATCGAGCGCAGCTTGCCCACCGGCACCATGCCTTCGTCTTCGACCTTGCGCCAGTCGCGTCGCTTCTGTCGACGTGCCTGCGCTTCGGCCACCGCGCTGTCGTGAACGCTCTGCGCAAACGCCACGCGCTGCGGCTGTGACAACTTCAGGAACGGCTTGCCGTGCGCCCGCTGCGCTGCTGCGGCGAAATCCTGCAGCCCGCTGACGAAGGACTCCTGATCTTCGCTCGGAAAGGCGTCCTGCAACATCGATTCGATGAATCGCGGCACTCCGACGTCCGTCGCGCCCGGCGTATCCGTACGCGGGATGATGATCTCGGCGACCTCTGCAATGATCGCGCGCTGTGTCGCGTCGAACACGAGCGGCGCGCTCGCGCTCTGCTTGCGCGAACAACCGTTGAGCACGGCGAGCACTGTGGGCGCGGATACTGCGCCGCCCATCAGCCATGCGACTCGTTGCAGGAGTTCGCGACGGTTCATGCGGAACCCTTCAGCCCCGCGACTGCGTGGTCCACGGCGCGCGCGGTCATGGCCATATAGGTGAGCGAGGGGTTCTGACACGCGCTGGACGCCATGAACGAGCCGTCGGTGACGTACACGTTCGGGCACGCGTGCACCTGGTTCCACTTGTTGAGCACCGACGTCTTCGGGTCCTTGCCCATGCGCGCGGTGCCCATCTCATGAATGCCGAGACCGACGCCGATCTCGCGATCGTAGGTGCGAACGTCGCTGAACCCCGCGGCCTCGAGCATCTCCGCGGCGTCGCTCGCCATGTCCTTGCGCATCTTCAGCTCGTTCTCGCGCAGCTGCGCATCGAACGCGAGCAGCGGCAGGCCCCACTTGTCCTTGCGCGTGCGATCGAGCGTCACGCGGTTCGCATGATTCGGCAGGATCTCGCCGAAGCCGCCCAGCTTGATGTACCACTGGCCGGGCGCCGCGCCCTGGGTCTTCAGTGCGCCACCGAAGGTGGAATCGAGCAGCAGTCGCGTCCAGCCGAGCCGGCTGGCGTTGCCCTGGTAGCCGAAGCCGCGGATGTAGTCGCGCTTCTCGCCGCCGAGGTTGCGATAGCGCGGGATGTAGAGATCGTTGGGCCGGTTGCCGAAGTAGTAGCGGTCCTCGAATCCGTCTACGAGCGCAGTGGCGCCGACGTCGAGGTGATGATCCATGATGTTGCAGCCGAGCTCGCCGCTGTCGTTGCCGAAACCATTCGGAAAACGCTGCGATACCGAGTTCAGCATGATGAACGCCGAGCCGAACGTCGACGCGCACAGGAAGATCACCTTCGCGGTGAATTCCACGTGCTCGTTGGTCTGCGCGTCGATGACGCGCACGCCCGTGGCGCGCTGCTTGCTGTCGTCGTAGATCAGCTCATAGACGATCGAATTCGGTCGGATCGTCATGTTGCCGGTCGCTTCCGCCGCCGGCAGCGTGCTCGAGTTGCTGCTGAAGTAGGCGCCGTAGGGACAGCCGCGAATGCACAGGTTGCGGTACTGGCATGTGCCTCGCTGCGGGCTGTGCGCCAGCGGAGCGGTCAGGTGCGCGACGCGCCCGATCGTCAGCCTGCGCTTGAACTTCTCGGCGATGGCCTGCTGCAGGTGAATCTCGACGCAGTTGAGATCCATCGGCGGCAGGAACTTGCCGTCCGGCAGCTGCGGCAATCCTTCTGCGCGGCCGCTCACGCCAATGAAGCTCTCGACGTAGTCATACCACGGCGCGATCTCGGCATAGCGCACCGGCCAGTCGACGCCGATGCCGTCCTGTGCGTTCGCCCCAAAGTCGATGTCGCTCCAGCGATAGGAATGCCGGCCCCACATGATCGAGCGGCCGCCCACGTGATAGCCGCGGATCCAGTCGAACCGCTGGATCTCGGTGTAGGGATGCTCGGTGTCGTCGACGAACCAGTGCTTGGCCGCTTGTGTGATCGCGTAGCCAGTGCGTGCGGCCACTTCCTGGCGCTGCAGGTCGTCCTCAGTGGGGCGACCACCGTACGGCAATTCCCAGATATCCTTCGTCGCCGTCGGATATTCGCCGTGCTTGACCATCCGACCGCGGTCCAACACCAGCGTCTTCAGGCCTTTCTCGGTCAGCTCCTTGGCGGCCCAACCGCCCGTGATACCGGTACCGACGACGATCGCGTCGTAGGCATTGTCCTGCGCCATCCTCACCTCTTGCCTATCGAACAGCAAAGATTGTGCCGACCGTGCCGACGCCCGTCGGCGACATCGGCCGCACGCTGCCTGGAAGAATCTGCAAAGCCTTGTAAAAACTCCAGCACGGAACACCAGCGCAGCTTCGCGCGTCTGCGCGCTCGGGATCGCATCGATGACGACGAGCCGAGAGTTGAAGTGCCTTACGACGAGATGACGTTCTTCACCCATCAGGTGAACGGACAAACCTACGGCGGCTGGTATCGTCAACTCGCTCCGCATGAGATCGAGATCATGGGAGCGGGTTTTCTGTGCAAGACCAGCTACGCGGGCTGCGATGAATTGTCGGTCGCCCGCTCCGTCCTGGAAGAGTTCGTGCGCATGCAGATGCGGACCGGCGGCGACCCGCGACCGCTCGACAATCCCGCTCAGCGCGACAACACGCCGCGCTGAGCGGCGGGCAGGCGCGCGAGAACCTCTGCCAGGCGCGCGAGCTCCAGCGGCTTCATGAGATACGCGTCGAACACCGCCCCGCCCTGCGCGTCGCGGGCCTCGATGGCATAGCCTGACAACGCCACCAGGTGCGGCGTCGAGGCGCCGCCACGCTGCCGGATCAAGTCCGCGAGCGCATAGCCATCGATTCCCGGCAACCCGATGTCGAGCAGCACCAGCTGCGCGTCGAAGTGTTCCAGCTCTCGCAGCGCCGCCACGCCGTCACGAACCGTGACGACCTCGTGACCTTCCATCTCCAGCAGCACGGCCAGCGACGTCGCTGCGTCGGCGCTGTCATCGACAACCAGAATCCTTCGCGCTGCCGTAGGCGTCGCGACCGCTTCCTCCGGCACGCGTTCCGTCAGCACACCCTGCGGCAGCGTGATCGTGAACTCGCTGCCGCGACCCGGTCCGGCACTGGCGACCTCGATGCGGCCGCCGTGCAGCTCGATGAGACGCTTCGCGACTGTGAGTCCAATGCCGAGACCGCCTTGCGCCCGATCGAGCGATTGATCGCCTTGCACGAACAGGTCGAACACGTGCGGCAGGATCTGTGCATCGATGCCAGCGCCCTCGTCCCGTACGCGAATCTGCACCTGGCCATCCGCGGCGCGCGCAGCGGCGACGTGGATACGCGCGCCGTCGGGCGAGAACTTCGCTGCGTTCGTCAGCAGGTTGCCGACCACTTGAGTGAGCCGGACCATGTCGCCGTCGATCCGCAGCGGCTCTGGCGGGGCATCGACGGTCACCGGGTGCCGTCGCTCCGCGAACATCGGCCGCGCGGCCTCCAGCGCGCGCTCGACAACGTCCTGTGCGACCAGGGTCTGCCGCTGCAGCTCGATCTTGTCGCGGGTGATGCGCGCGACGTCCAGCAGGTCGTCGATCAACCGCGCCAGATGCGACGCCTGCCGCTGCAGTACGCCGCTCATCTGCTGAACGGTCGACGGCTCGTAAGCACGAGTGCGAAGAATTGGTGCGATGTTGAGAATCGGCGCGAGCGGGTTGCGCAACTCGTGCGCGAGCATGGCCAGGAACTCGTTCTTGCGCCGGTCCGCCTCCAGCAGCAAGGCTTCGCTGTCGAGGAGCTTGCGATGCGTGACCTGCAGGCGGTGCAGGATCTCGATCAGGGCTGCGCACAGGAGCACGAAGAACGTCACGTGGGCCACCCAGCCGAACGGGTCGCTCCAGCGGAAGTCGTCCTGGAACAGCAGCGTGCAAAGGACTGGGCTCGCCAGCGCGATCAGCCATGCGGGGCCGCGGCCGCACAGGTAGCAGGTCAGCAGCACCGGCAGCACGAACGGCAGCAAGGGACTGTGCCCGCCGATGAGCGGAGTCAGCACCGTGCGTGCGAACGCCGTACAGGCCAGCAGGCCGATTGCCAGCCCATAGCGAAGCCAGGCCGGCTCGGCCTGCAGCCTGGGGCCGACCAGTGAATCCCGGACTCGGGCCTGCATCACCCTCCCGATGCTCCCTGTCAGTTTCTTGTTCGAATGTTCACTTGGAGTGCTCTGGGGGACCCAACGCCGGCGGACGCCCCCGGTTCCTCGGCTATGATAATTCCTACCACAAGGGGAGCATCCAGGTGAGCGAAAGCTTCGTGCACTACGCGGCCGCCGACGGCGTCGCGACCTTGACCCTGAGCCGCCCCGAGAGCCGCAATGCCATCGGGGCCCAGCAGGATTGCCTCGACGTCATCGACGCCGTCCGCCGGGCGGAAGACGACGCCGCCGTCAGCTGCATCATCCTGACGGGAGCCGGAGCGAGCTTCTGCGCCGGGGGAAACCTCAAGGGCATGCAGGCCCGCAGCGGTATCGGCCGCCTCGGCACGCCCGAAGCGACGCGTACCAACTATCGCCGCGGCGTCCAGCGCATGATCCGCGCCCTGTGGGACTGCGAGGTGCCGATGGTCGCCGCGGTCAATGGTCATGCGATCGGGCTCGGGCTCGACCTCGCGTGTATCTGCGACGTCCGCCTCGCAGCCGATACCGCGAAGTTCGCCTCCAGCTTCATCAAGGTCGGTATCGTGCCGGGCGACGGCGGGGCCTGGATTCTGGCGCGAGCCATCGGCCTGTCACGCGCGTCCGAGATGATCCTGACGGGCGACACGATCGACGCTCGCACGGCCGAGTCGATTGGACTGGTGTCGCGCGTCGTGCCCGGCGATCAGCTGCTGAACGAAGCACACACCGTTGCCCGCCGTATCGCCGTCAACCCGGCGAAGGCATTACGTCTTGCCAAGCGCCTGCTGCGTGAAGGCCAGCAGCAGCGGTTGAGCGACGTCCTGGAACTGTCGGCGGCATTCCAGGCGCTGGCGCACGAGACGAAAGATCACGAAGAAGCCGTCGCGGCCTTCCTCGAGAAGCGCGAGCCACGGTTTACAGGACAGTGAGCCGCGCGCGGAGCGCACCGTGCACGCCTTCAGATTCGATCCAGTCACACTGCCGGCCGGCGCTGCTGCATTCCGCAAGGAGATTCGCGAGTTCCTCGCGCGCGAGCTGCCGAACGTGCCAGCGGAGCGTCGTGCCAACTGCTGGGCAGTGTTCGATGCGGAGTTCTCGCGCAAGCTCGGAGCGCGCGGCTGGATCGGCATGGTGTGGCCGAAGCAGTACGGCGGTCACGAGCGCAGCGCGCTCGAACGTTACATATTGCTCGAAGAGTTGCTCGCGGCCGGCGCACCGGTCGGCGCGCATTGGATCGCGGACCGCCAGTCGGGGCCGAACCTGCTGCGCTACGGCTCGGAGCAACAGCGCCGAAGCTATCTGCCCGGCATGGCGCGAGGCGAGATCCTCTGCTGCATCGGCATGTCCGAGCCCGGCGCGGGATCGGACCTCGCCGCCGTCCGGACGCGCGCCGAGAAACTGCCGGACGGCCGCTGGCGCATCAACGGTCAGAAGATCTGGACGAGCAACGCGCAACACAGCCAGCTGATGATCGCGCTCGTGCGCACCGGCCCGCTCGACGAGAAGAACCGGCACTCGGGCCTGAGCCAGTTCCTGCTGGAGCTGCGCACACCCGGCATCCGCATCCAGCCGATCGTCGACCTGGTCGGCCATCCCGGCTTCAACGAGGTGTTCTTCGACGACGTCGTAGTCGAGCCGCACTGCCTGCTCGGCGCCGAAGGCGAAGGGTGGCAGCAGGTGACGAGCGAACTGTCGCTCGAGCGCAGTGGTCCGGAACGCTACCTCTCCAGCTTTGCGCTGTTCCTCGAGCTCGTGCGCCTCGCCGGCCGCGTCGACTCCGAGGCGCTGCGACATGCAGTCGGCCGGCTCACCGCCGAGTTGTGGACGTTGCGACAGATGTCGCTCTCGGTCGCCGGCCAGCTCGCCGCCGGCGAGGATCCGATGCTCGCGGCCGCGATCGTCAAGGATCTCGGCAATACGTTCGAGCAGGCGCTGCCCGCGCTCGTGCAGTCGCTCGTCGGTGAGGACATCCGGCTCGAAGACGACAGTGACCTCGCCCGGACACTCGCATTGCTGCTGCAAACGTCGCCATCATTCAGCCTGCGCGGCGGCACGCGCGAGATTCTTCGTGGCATCGTCGCACGCGGCCTGGGGTTGCGCTGACATGAGCGAGCAACGACAACTGCTCGCCGACAGCGCCGCACGCGCGTTCGCGTCGCACGACCGGCAGCGCAACTCCTGGCAAGCGCTCGAAGAGCTGGGTATCGCGGACATTCTCGTCGCCGAAACGAGCGGCGGAACCGGCGCGGACTGGGACGACGCGTGCGCCGTGCTGCAAGCGAGCGGACGCTGGCAGATTGCATTGCCGCTCGCCGAAGCGATGCTCGCGCGCAAACTTGCGGCCGATGCGGGTCTGGAGGTGCCGCCGTCGCCGATCAGCATCGCGCCGGACGCAACGGGCGTGCTCTCGCGAGATGGGCGTACGTGGAGATTCTCCGGCGTGCTGCCGAGCGTGCCCTGGGGACGCGACGTCGCCCACGTCGTCACGTCGCTGCGGTTCGAGGATCGTCCGCACACTGTCGTTCTGTCCGTTACGGATGCGAATCTGCACAAACGGACAAACCTTGCGGGCGAGCCGCGAGACGATCTGCGATTCGACGCCGTTCCGGCGCTCGCTGCACAAGCAACGTGCAGAGAGGCACAGCACCTCTTCTACTACGCGGCGCTCGCACGCACGGCGCAGATCGCCGGCGCGCTCGAATCGGCGCTCGAACGCTCGATCGCTTACGCCCTGGAGCGCAAACAGTTCGGCCGACCGATCGGACAGTTCCAGGCGGTGCAGCAGCAACTGGCGCTATTTGGAGCAGAAACGGCCGCGGCCCTCTGTGCCAGCCGCTCAGCGGCGATTGCTGCGACCGCGGGCGATGCCTCGTTGCAAATCGCCGCGGCCAAGCTGCGCGCAAACCAGGCTATCGGCGTTGCGACCGCAACCGCGCATCAGGTCCACGGCGCGATCGGCTTCACGTGGGAGTTTCCCCTGCGCCACGCGACGCAACGCTTGTGGTCATGGCGCTCCGAGTACGGCAACGACCGCTTCTGGAGCGAGCAACTCGGTCGGACGGTCATCGCACGCGGCGCGGACACTTTCTGGACCGACCTGACACGATAGGATTTTTCTGTGTTTCTTCGCCGCGTTTTCCTGTTCGTTCGTCGCGGACGCACGGACGCGCGGTCAGTTTCGCGCGAACGACAGCGCATAATCATATTCCCACACGGCATTACCTCAGGGCAGAGATCATGACAGCGTATGAGGCGCCGCTCGGCGCAACCGTTCCTGCGTCCGATGCATCGAAATCAACACCGGGGACCGGTGCAGCGACGCGGCGCACGATGATGCAGATCCACGTGTTCAGCGCGCTGTTCTGGGCAGCGATGTTCACGATGCACACAACACAGATGCTCCTGGCCAACAATCGCGAAGACTGGCATACGATCGGCTGGCGCGCGGCGATGAACGTGCTGGCATTCGTCCTGTGCATCCCACTGGGCAAGGTGATCGCCGGAACGCTCGAGCTGCGCCTGTCGCGGCGCATCGTTGCGATCGGCAGCGCAGCTCTGCTGATCGCCATCGTGTACGCTCTGGTCGGCTACTACGTCTGGACGATCGTGCTGGAAAATCCGCCGATGCCCTACTCCTGGCTCGCTGGCCTGATCATCCAGTCGCAATACAACTTCATTCTGTTTCTGCTGTGGTGTGCGTTCTGCTCGGCGATCCTCTACGCCATGCTGCTGCAGGAGCGCGAGCGCAGGCTGTTGCACGCACAGGTGCTGGCGCGTGAGGCCGAGCTGAAAATGCTCCGCTACCAGATCAATCCGCACTTCCTCTTCAACACGCTCAATGCGGTCTCGGCACTGATCGTGACCGACCAGGCGCTCGCCGCCGACGCGATGATCAGCAAGCTGGCGCGCTTCTTCCGCAACGCTCTGAGCCGCGAGTCGACCGCAAAGGTCACGCTGGCGGAGGAGCTGCGCGTGCAGCTGGAGTATCTCACCATCGAGCTGACCCGCTTCCCCGAGCGCCTCAGCTGGTCGACGCACATCGAGCCGGGCCTGGACAACGCGCTCGTGCCGCATCTGATCCTGCAGCCGCTGGTCGAGAACGCAATCAAACACGGTGTCGCGCGCACTGCTGCGCCGGTGGAGCTGAAGCTCAGCGCGGCTCGACGCGGCGGCGAGCTGCTCGTGAGCGTGGAGAATGGAGTCGGAGTGAAGTCCGACCTCCAGCATCAGGCAGGCGAGCGCGTCGGGCTCGCGAATGTCGCGCGCCGTCTCGAGAACTTCTACGGACCGGCCGCCGGCCTATCGGCCGCGCAACGGGATGGACGGTTCACGGTCGATCTGCGCCTGCCGCTCGAATTGACCTTATGACAGCATTGCGAGTGATCGCGATCGATGACGAGCCCCTGGCGTTGCGCCGCCTGGAATGGTGCCTGCAGGACGTTCCGGACGTCGCGCTGATCGGCAAGACCGGCAACCCGCAGCGCGGCCTCGAGCTGATCCGCAGCCTCGCGCCGGACGTCGTGCTGCTGGACGTCGAGATGCCCGAGTTGAGCGGCTTCGAGCTGATCGATCAGCTCGGGGCGCTCGGCGGGCCGGACGACGGAGCGATGCCGGAAATCGTGTTCGTGACGGCGTTCGATCACTTCGCCGTCAAGGCATTCGCGGTCAGCGTCGTCGACTATCTGCTGAAGCCGGTCGAGCGCAGCCGGCTGATCGAAGCCCTCGAACGCGCCCGCGTGCGCCGCGAGCTGCGCGACGCGCACGCCCGCGTCCAGGAATTGCGCGAAATCATCGACAACCTGCGCACCGACCGGCGCGGCGACGCCCAGAAGAAGTACGAAACCGAGCTGTGGATCCGCGAAGGCGATGCACGGGTGCGGGTGCCAGTCGAAATGATCGAGCGCCTGGAAGCCGACGGCGACTACGTCCGCCTGCACGTCGGCCAACGTGTCCGGCTGATGCGCGCACGTCTCGGCGATCTCGCCGAGCGGCTCGATCCTGCGAAGTTCGTGCGCGTGCATCGCTCGGAAATCGTGCGGCACGATCTGATCGCGGCGATCCGCCGTCACGAGTCCGGTCGCACGTTCGCGGTGTTGTCCGGCGGTCGGGAAGTTCCCGTCAGTCGCCGCTATGTCTCGCGCGTCGCGCACGCATTACGTTTTCGTAAGCAACAGCACAGCGCTTGAGCCGAGAGCGCGCAGAGCGCGCGATTTCCCGTGTCTGCCGATGCATGCGTTGCTCGCCGCTACCGTTGGTCGTCGCGGCACGGCGCTTCGACGCAAAACTCAGCGGAACAAATTGCACTCGCTCTAGCCTATTCCCCGTGTGATTTGGCAACGCGGGCTCGTCGATGGGTTCAATCATCCGGCGCTTCGTTTCGAACGGTCTGAGTGTCAGCGCCCACACGGCGCAGGGAACCGAGATTCACTGGATGCCAGCGGGTCGCACCGCGCCGGAAGTCATCGCCGGCGTTCCATCCGTGCATGCGGCGTGGAATGGCAGCTACCCGCTATGCGTCGATGGCCGCGCGCTCAGGGTGGAAGAAGAAGTATTCCTCGTGCTCAATGCCGGTCACGTGCTCACGACGCAGGGCCGGCGCGACCCGGGCACATGCATGCTCAGCATCTACTTCGCGCCCGAACTGCTGGCGCAAGCCTGTAATGCACTCGCTCCCGCCGACCGCGAGCTGCTGATTGCGTGCTCGGAAGGCCGGGGATTGCGTCTTTTCGAGCATCTGCGCGAGTGCGACCGCTCGTTCGCCTCGGTCATGCACTACGTCGCACATCACATCTGCGCGGGCGTCGACGACCCGCTGTGGTACGAGGAACAAGTGGGTTTCCTCCTGCGACGGCTCCTGACGCACGAGATCTCGCTCGCCCGCACAGTCAGCAACATGACGCACATGAGTTCGTGGAAGCGTCGCGAAACTTTCACGCGCCTGTCACGGGTCGCCGACCTGATCCATTCCGGTTATGACCGTCCGCTGACGATCGACGAGTTAGCCGAAGCGTCGCACTGGTCGCGTTTTCACATGATGCGCGAGTTCAAGGCGGTGCACGGCATCAGTCCGTACGAGTATCTGCAACGGCGTCGGACACAAACGGCCGCACGGCTGCTGTGCTCGACGGAATTGTCCGTCGCGCAAATCGTCGAGCGCACCGGTTTCCACGAACGCAGCACGCTGGTGCGTCGCTTGCGGCGCAGCCGCGGACTCGGCGCGCGTGCCCTGCGCACGCTCGCCCAGGAAGAAGGCACGCAATCATCGCAAGTGATGCCTCACAGAATGCCAACGGCTGCCGCATCCGGTGTGAATTCCACCACTAGCATCTCCTCACTGCGCTAAAAGCGCACGAAATGGGGACATTCCTCGTTCGGAAGTGACATCAGTCACTGTCCGACCGAGGAATGTCCCCTTTTTTGTTCACGCAGGAGGGCTTCTCGATGTCGACGAATCTTTTCATCCGGCGCGCGGTCCGCTGCGCGCTGTTTACCGGTGCAGCTACCGCGCTCACCGGCCTGTTGCCCGCACAGGCGCAACAGCAACAACAGGAGACCATCCAGGAAGTGGTCGTGACGGGCTCGCGCATAGCGCAACCGAACCTGACGAGCGTCAGTCCGGTGACCGCTATCAGCTCCGACCAGATCAAGATCGAAGGCGTGACACGCACCGAGGACCTGATCAACAACCTGCCGCAGGCGTTCGGAGACTTCGGCGGCAATGTCTCCAACGGCGCGACCGGCGCCGCGACCGTGAACCTGCGCAATCTCGGCTCGCAGCGCACGCTGGTGCTGGTCAACAGCCGGCGACTGATGCCTGGCGATCCGACGCAGAACGGCGCGGCCTCGCCCGATCTCAACCAGATTCCCGCGGCGCTGATCGAGCGCGTCGAAGTGCTGACGGGCGGCGCCTCGGCCGTGTACGGCGCCGACGCCGTGGCCGGCGTCGTCAACTTCATCATGAACGACAAGTTCGAGGGCGTGCGACTCGACACTCAGTACGGCTTCTATCAGCACGACAACAACAGCGACATCGGCAACGTCGTGCGCGACTCCGGCTTCAACTCGCCCGATGGCAATACGCGCGACGGTTACAGCAAGGACTTCACGTTCCTCGCCGGCATCAACACCGAGGACGGGCGCGGCAATGCCACCGTCTACATCGGCTATCGCACGCTGAGCGCGGTTACGCAGAACAAGCGCGATTTCAGCGCGTGCGCACTCGCCTCGGGTGACACGTTCAGTTGCGGCGGCTCCGGCACGACGGCGCCGGCGCTGTTCCAGACCTACAATCCGAACGATCCGAACGACCTGTCGCCGACCGGCGCGTTCACCGTGGGCAGCAACGGCGTGATCCGCGAATTCAACGACTCCACCGACCTGTTCAACTTCGCACCCCAGAACTATTACCAGCGTCCGGACGAGCGCAAGACCGCGGGCCTGTTCGCGCACTACGACTTGAGCGACAAGGCAACCGTGTACACCGAGTTCATGTTCATGGACGATGACACGCAGGCGCAGGTGGCGCCGAGCGGCGCGTTCCTCGGCTCCGGCCCCGGCCAGCCGCCGTTCTTCGGCCGCTACGCGGTGAACTGCAACAACCCGTTGCTCTCGCCCTCCGCCGTCGACACGTTCTGCGGCGGCAATGCCAATGCCGGCGACGTCCTGCTCGACATCGGCCGGCGCAATGTCGAAGGCGGCGGCCGCCTCGACGATCTGCGGCACACCTCGTTCCGCGGCGTCGTCGGCCTGAAAGGAGACATCGCCGAGGGCTGGAACTACGACGTCTACGGCTTGTACGGCACCTCGATCCTGTCGGAGCGGTTCCAGAACGACATCTCGAGGACCCGGCTGAACAATGCGCTGCTCGCCGTGGCCGGCCCGAACGGCCAGCCCGTGTGCCGCATCAACGCCGATGCCAATCCGACGAACGACGATCCCACCTGCGTACCGTACGCGATCTTCGGCGTCGGCAGCGTCACGCCGGATCAGCTCGCGTATCTGCAGGTGCCCGGCCTGACGGAAGGCGAGACGGTCGAGCAGATCCTGAGCGGCTCGATCTCCGGCGACCTCGGCCAGTACGGCCTCAAGTTGCCGACGGCGAACGACGGTCTCGCGATCGCGTTCGGCGCGGAGTACCGCTCGGAGCGCTCGGACCTGCGCGCCGACGAGGCCTTCCAGACGGGCGACCTCGCCGGCCAGGGCGCGCCGACGCTCGATACCACCGGCCAGTTCGACGTCAAGGAAGTGTTCGCCGAGGCGCGCCTGCCGCTGATTCAGGGCAAGCCGTTCGCCGACACGCTCTCGTTCGAAACCGGCTACCGCTACTCCGACTACGATCTCGGCTTCAAGACGGACACCTACAAGGCCGGCCTGCAATGGGCGCCGATCAGCGATGTGATGCTGCGCGGAAGTTATCAGCGAGCGGTGCGCTCGCCGAACATCCAGGAACTGTTCCTGCAACCGCGCGTGCAGCTCGACGGCAACACTGATCCGTGCTCGAACGCGCTCGGCGGGACGCCGGATGCCAGCTTCGAGGAATGCGCGAGAAGCGGCGTGACGGCTGCGCAGTACGGCAACATCCTGCAGAACCCGTCCGCGCAGTACAACGGCCTGGTTGGCGGCAACACCAATCTCGATCCTGAAGAGTCGGATACGTACTCGTTCGGTCTCGTGCTGACGCCGGAATTCCTGCCGGGCTTCAGCTTCACCGCCGACTACTACGACATCAAGGTGGACAAGCTCATCAACTCGCTGGGCGCGGACTTCATCCTCAACCAGTGCCTCACGACCGGCGATTCGACGTTCTGCGATCGCGTGCACCGCGCGGCCAACGGTTCGATCTGGCTCGGCAACACCGGGTTCATCGACGATCCGATCCTCAACACGGGCTCGCTGCAGACGAAGGGGGTCGATGCCGAGGTGGACTATCGCTTCCAGATGGGCAGAGTCGGCAGTCTCGGCGTGCAGCTCATCGGCACGTACGTCGACGAGTTCCTGACCGAGCCGCTGAAGGGGGCGAGCAAGTACGACTGCGTCGGACTGTACGGCACAGTCTGCGGCACGCCGATCCCGGATTGGCGGCACAGGATGCGCGCCACCTGGACAACGCCGTGGAACATGGACCTGTCGCTGACGTGGCGCTATATCGCCGCCGTGGACGACGACCGCACCAGCTCGGACCCGAACCTGGCGGGCGACGTCATTCCGACGGACAAGCGCCTCGGCTCGCGCAACTACTTCGATGTGAGCGGCTCGTACACGTTCGCCGACGTAGCCATGTTCAAGAGCGTGACTGGACGACTCGGCATCAACAACCTGCTCGACAAGGATCCGCCGCTGGTTGGCCAGTCAACGTGTCCGGCCGTGTTCTGTAATGGCAACACGTTCCCGCAGGTGTACGACACGCTCGGACGGTTCGTCTTCATCGGGCTGACGGCGGACTTCTAGAAAACATGAGTCAGGCTCGAAGCTGACACATTCGGACGGCGGGCTTCGGCCCGCCGTTCTTGTTTCTCTTTAAAACTGCGCGCTGCGCGATGCATGCGTTGCTCGCTTGTGTCGTTCACCGTCGCGGCACGGCGATTCATCGCAAAAAAATGCAGAGCCATTCCTCGCCCGTTTAGCGTAGGCCCCGTGGGAATGCAGCAACGCGCGAGCGGATGCTGCGACCGGGGAGGTTCGTCGATGCGTTCGATCGTTCGCACCAACGGATCGCATTCCGCGCAAGGCACCGAGATCCATTGGATGCCTGCGGGGCGCGCGGCGCCGGAAACTATCGCCGGCGTACCGTCCGTTCATGCTGCGTGGAATGGCAGCTACTCGCTGTGCGTCGACGGCCACGTCGCGCTCAAGCTCGAGGACGAAGTCTTCGTTGCGCTCAATGGCGGACACGTACTGACGTCGCGCGGCCGGCGCGATCCGGGCGCATGTCTACTGAGCGTCTATTTCGCACCGGACCTGCTGACGGAGGCGCTCGCAGCCCTGGCGCCGACGGATCGCGACCTGCTGATCTCGTGCTCGCAGGACAGGTCTTTCCGCCTGTTCGAGCACGCACGGGATAGCGACCGTTCGCTGGCCTCGGTGCTGCGCTACATCGCTCATCACGTCAGCGTCGGTATCGACGATCCGCAGTGGTATGAGGAGCAGGTGAGCTTCCTGCTGCGCCGGCTGCTCGGACACGAAGTGTCGCTGGCGCGGGGCGTCAGCAACATGACCCACATGAAGTCGTGGAAGCGGCGCGAGACGTTCATGCGGCTCGCGCGCGTCACCGACCTGATCCACGCGTGCTACGAGCGTCCGCTGACGATCGAAGAGCTGGCCGAAGCTGCTCACTGGTCGCGCTTTCACATGATGCGCGAGTTCAAGGCGGTGCACGGCATCAGCCCGTACGAATATCTGCAACGCCGCCGGACACAATCGGCCGTGCGCCTGCTGTGCTCCACTGACTTGTCGGTCGCTGAAATCGCAGAGCGCACCGGCTTCCACGTGCGCACGCTCGTACGTCGCTTGCGTCGCGACCGCGGGCTCGGCGCGCGCGCACTGCGCATGCTTGCGCAGGAAGAGACGCAATCACAGCAATCCGCGTCCGGCAAAATGACAACGAGTGTCGTATCGCGCGTTGACCGCGCAACTAGCATCTCCTGCGTTCGCTAAACCTTTTTCGCAGGAGGTGCGAGATGTCGAAGAATAATTCCATTCGGCGCGCGGTTCGCTGCGCGCTGTTCACGAGTGCGGCCGCTGCGCTCGCCGCTGCAATGCCGGCGCAGGCGCAGGAGAGCTCGACCATTCAGGAGGTGGTCGTGACCGGCTCGCGCATTGCGCAACCCAATCTCACGAGCGTCAGCCCGGTGACGTCGGTGGGCTCCGACCAGGTCAAGATCGAGGGCGTGACGCGCGTCGAGGACCTGATCAACAACCTGCCGCAGGCGTTCGCCGACTTCGGCGGCAACCTGTCGAACGGCTCGACCGGCGCGGCCACCGTCAATCTACGCAACCTCGGCTCGCAACGCACGCTCGTGTTGGTCAACAGCCGCCGGCTGATGCCCGGCGATCCGACGCAGAACGGCGCGGCTTCGGCCGACCTGAACCAGATTCCGGCAGCACTGATCGAGCGTGTCGAAGTGCTGACGGGCGGCGCGTCCGCCGTGTACGGCGCCGACGCGGTTGCCGGCGTCGTCAACTTCATCATGAACGACAAGTTCGAAGGCGTGCGGGTCGATGCGCAGTACAGCATGTACCAGCACAACAACGACGACGACGCGATCGCGAACATCGTGCGCGACAGCGGCTTCGGCCTGCCGGAGAGCAACGTTCGCGACGGCTACACCAAGGACATTACGTTCATCGCCGGCATCAACACGCCGGACGGCCGCGGCAATGCCACGGTCTACATCGGCTATCGCACGCTCGATCCGATCACGCAGGACCGACGCGACTTCAGCGCGTGCGCGCTGGCGTCCTCCGACGCGGGCGATCCGACCTCCAATACGTTCGGCTGCGGCGGCTCGGGCACGACGGCGCGCGGGTTGTTCCAGACCTACAACCCGGCCGATCCGTTCGACTTCAGTCCCACGGGCACCTTCACCGTCGGCGAGGACGGCGCGATACGCGACTTCCAGGGGTCCGACCTGTACAACTTCGCGCCGACCAACTACTACCAGCGCGCCGACGAGCGCAAGACTGCGGGCCTGTTCGCGCACTACGATTTCAGCGACAAGGCCAGCGTCTACACCGAGTTCATGTTCATGGACGATCGCACGCAGGCGCAGATCGCGCCGAGCGGCGCGTTCCTCGGCAGCGGACAGGGCCAGCCGCCGTTCTTCGGTCGCTATGCCGTGAACTGCGACAACCCGTTGCTCACGCCTTCGGCGCTGAGTACGTTCTGCGGCGGTGACGCGGGCGCGGGCGATGTGTTGCTGGACATCGGCCGGCGCAACGTCGAAGGCGGCGGACGCAACGACGACCTGCGGCACACGTCGTTCCGAGGTGTCATCGGTCTGCGCGGCGACATCGCCGAGGGCTGGAACTACGACGTGTATGGCCTGTACGGCACCTCGCTTCTGTCCGAAAACTTCCAGAATGATTTCTCGCGCTCGCGGCTGCGCAAGGCGCTGAACGCGGTCACCGGTCCGACCGGCCAGCCGGTTTGCCGTGTGAACGCCGATGCGGACCTGACGAACGACGATCCATCCTGCGTGCCGTACCAGATCTTCGGTGTCGGCAGCGTCACGCCGGATCAGCTCGCGTACCTGCAGATCCCCGGCATCTCCAAGGGCGAGACGGTCGAGCAGATCCTGAGCGCGTCGGTGTCCGGCGATCTCGGCCAATACGGCTGGAAGCTGCCGAGCGCGAACACCGGTCTCGGCGTCGCGTTCGGCGCGGAGTACCGCTCCGAGAGCTCGGAGCTGCGCACCGATGCGGCCTACCAGAGCAACGACCTGGCCGGCCAGGGCGCGCCGACGCTCGACACTGTCGGTCAGTTCGACGTCAAGGAGCTGTTTGCCGAAGCGCGCTTGCCGCTCGTGCAGGGCAAGCCGTTTGCCGACACGTTGTCGTTCGAGGCGGGCTATCGCTACTCGGACTACGACCTCGGCTTCAACACGGACAGCTACAAGCTGGGCCTGCAGTGGGCACCGGTGAGCGACGTGATGTTACGCGGCAGTTATCAGCGCGCCGTGCGTTCGCCGAACATCCAGGAGCTGTTCCTGCAGCCGCGCGTGCAGCTCGACGGCGTAACCGATCCGTGCTCGAACGCGCTCGGGGAGACACCGGCTGCGAGCTTCGAGGAGTGCGCCCGCAGCGGCGTGACGGCCGCGCAGTACGGCAACATCCTGCAAAACCCGGCCTCGCAGTACAACGGACTGGTCGGCGGCAATCCCGACATTCAGCCCGAGGAGTCGGATACGTATTCGTACGGCTTCGTCGTGACGCCGGGCTTCCTGCCGGGCTTCAGCTTCACCGTCGACTATTACGACATCAAGGTCGAGAAGCTGATCAACTCGCTGGGCGCCGACTTCATCCTCAACCAGTGCCTGACGACGGCCGACCCGACGTACTGCGACCGCGTGCAGCGCGCGGGCAACGGCTCGATCTGGCTGGGCGATACCGGCTTCGTCGAGGATCCGATCCTCAACACGGGATCGCTGCAGATCACGGGCATCGATGCCGAGGCGAACTATCGCTTCGAGATGGGGAATGCGGGAAGCCTCGGCCTGCAGTTCATCGGCACTTATGTCGACGAATACATGACTGAGCCGCTGCCGGGGGCGAGCAAGTACGACTGTGCCGGACTGTTCGGCGCGGTATGCGGCACGCCGATCCCGGATTGGCGCCACAAGCTGCGCGCGAACTGGACGACGCCGTGGAACATGGACCTGTCGCTGACGTGGCGGTACATCGCCGCCGTGGATGACGACCGCACCAGCTCGGATCCGAACCTGTCGGCGGCCATCATCGAGACGGACAAGCACCTCGGCTCGCGCAGCTACTTCGACCTGACCGGCTCCTACACCTTCAGCGAAGTGGGCGTGTTCAGCAACCTCACCGGCCGCCTCGGCATCAACAACATCCTGGACAAGGATCCGCCGCTCGTCGGCCAGGACACCTGCCCGGCTGTGTTCTGCAACGGCAACACGTTCCCGCAGGTGTACGACACGCTCGGACGCTATGTCTTTGTCGGCCTGACAGCGGACTTCTAAGACGCATGTAGGTCGGGCTTCGGCCCGGCATACCCTGACGGCGGGCTTCGGCCCGCCGTTTTTTTATCTGGCGGCTCGATACCGCACGATCTCCGCAAGCAACTCCGTCCGATCGAAATACACCGTCCACACCCAGCGCGGATTGTTCGCGAGCAGCTTGCGAAAGTACGCGAGCAGTTCGGCCTTGCCGCGCACGCCGGCCGGAATGCCGGGATCGATATACAACGCATCGTCGGAATAAAAAGCGGCCAGCCGTGCATCGAGTCCTCCTTCTACGACAGCCTGCAGGAATTCGCCCCGGCAGGGATCCATTGTGGCCGATGGGGATTGAGTGAGGACACCCCGATCGAAAAGGAGAACCCCATGCTCGGCAAACAAGACGCTGTCGCGACCGTCGCGGTCAAGAATCTTCCCGCGGCGAAGAAGTTCTATGAAGGCACGCTCGGCCTGAAGCCGATCGACGCCGAAGGCGACGAGGTCGTCGTGTACGAGAGCGGCAATTCGCGCCTCAACGTCTACCGCTCGCAATACGCGGGCACGAACAAGGCAACCGCCGTCACGTGGGCCGTGGACGACGTGGAAGGCGAAGTGAAAGCGCTGAAATCGAAGGGCGTCGCCTTCGAGCACTACGACATGCCGGGGATGAAGGTGCAGGGCGATCTGCACGTCGCCGACGGTCAGGACTTCAAGGTTGCCTGGTTCAAGGATCCGGACGGCAACATCTTCAGCCTCATCAACCGCTGACTCGTTAGAGTCAGCTAGCGAGCCGTCACCCGCTCCTGCGCGCGCGCGCCGCCGAGGATCATCTCGATCGCGCGATTGCCCTCATGGCACGCGTACTCGAACATCTGATACTGGTCGTCGCGCGCCAGCGGGTACGCAATCTTCCACGGCGCCGTGTAGTTCGCCGGATCCTCGATGGTGATCTCGTACTGCATCGTGGCGCGATCGGTCGGCGTGAAACGCTCGACGATGTGCAACTGCTCGCTGTAAGGCGCGCCGCGCAGCGCAGCCGAATTCCCGCCCGTGGCAATCCAGCCGCGGGCGTTGAAGTTCGTGGTGTCGACGACGAGCGTCTTGCCTTCCCAGTGACCGCGTGAGTCGCCGCCCCACGAGCGCACGCGTGCGTCCGCGTGGCCGCCGCGACCGATCGGGATGATGCGCGCGTCGTGGATCATCTCGGTAACGATCAGCACGTAACCCGGCGTCTGCACGATCTGATACGCGTTGTTGTAGACGACCGGAAACATCGTGGTGGGCTCGCGCGTGATGCAGCGGTCCCACTGGCTCATGGTCTCGTACGAATCGAAGCTGGTCAGGTTGAAGTCGCGGCGCTTGAGCGCCTCCGGCCGAAACGGCACCTTGCCGTCGGCCGGCTCGACGACCAGCGAGGTCTGGCCGTTCGGCAGGATCGCGAGGTGCTGGTCGATGAACGCGTCGTTGTCGCGCCCGACGTCGCCGGGCTTGTGGCCCGCCGCCCAGAATTTCTCGGCGGCGACGCGCTGCTGTTCGGACCGTTCGCCTTCGGGAAGCTGCGCTGGCCGCTCGAACGGAGTCAGGGTGCCGCTGGTCCAGATGCCCTGCAGATCGGGCGGTGACTCGGCTGCACACGCGGCGCCACCCGCCAGCACTCCGGACACGATCCACGCCAATCGACGACTCGAGCGGTGACTGGGAGCGCGCATGGAGGCCGAGCATACTCGCGTAGCTCGGCCGCAGTCGATTGCCCTGATGGGCGGACGGTCAGCGGCTGGTATCCGGCTGCAGAATCGCCGTCCCGAACTTGCCCTCCAGCTTGCGCGTACGAATCCAGGAAGCCAGCAGGTCGTGATACCCGGCGGACTGGCGGTCGTCTTCGATGATGCCGTGATCGGCGTTCGGGAAGACGGCGATGTCGAGCTGCGTCGGCTCTGCCTGCAACTTGCGGATGAATTCGAGCGTCGGCACCGGCGGAGCTTCGGTGTCCTTGCCTGCGACGATCCACAGCATCGGCGTGCGCACGCGGCGCAGTGCCGCTCGTGCGTCGTAGTCGAGAATCGCGTCGAAGCCGAGCGCGTTGCGCAACTCGGTGAACTGCTCGTCCGGCGAGCGCAGCAGCGGTCCGGTGAAGTCGCCTTCGACCTCGTGCAGCCACTTCTCGTCGGCGTGCGCAGCCTTGAACTTGCGCAGATCATCCACGCCGTCCGTGAAGCGGGACAGCATGACGCGGCCAGTGATCGACGTCAGCTCGCGGCCCTTCGCGATCACGCTGTCGTCGTAGTGCTTCGCGCGCAGCTCGCCGAGTACTTCTTCGCGATCTTCCTCCAGTGGACTGATTGCAAGCCCGTACGATACGACGACGAAGTCGACGGGCGAGCGGCTCGCCGCGAGCGGCGCGATCCAGCCGCCCTGGCTTTCGCCCATCAGGCCGACGGGCACATTGGGCATCGCGAGGAGTTTGCGCGCCTCTGCCACGGCAGCAATCGCGTCATCGGCCAGCTCGCTGAAGTCGACCGTGAAGCGACCGGTCGATCGACCGGTGCCGCGCTTGTCATAGACGAACACGGCGATGTCGTAGGTCGGCAGCAGGTGCTGCACATAGTTGTAGGTGACCGCACTGTCCTGGCCGGAGCCGAAGACCAGGACGACGAGCGCCTGCGGCCTGGCGGGCGCATACAACTCGCCGTACAGCGTATTGCCGAGACTGGAGAAGTTGGCCGGCGTTCTCGTCACGGCCACGCGCTGCGCGACGCCCGAAGGTCCGCCCTGCAAGCGAAACTCGAGGCGCTTGCCCGGGCAGCCGTCGAACACGGCGTCAGCGACGCGCGGCTCGCGCGATGCCCAGCCGGGCCCGCCGTGAAAATTACCATCAGAACGATTGGGGTCGTCGGGATAGAGCCGGCCGCTGCGGCCGTCGGCCAGGCGGTAGCGCAATGCGCCTTCGTCGCTCGGAGAAATGATGATGTTGCCGCCGCCGTGATCGAGCTGGTACGCGCCCGAGTAGCATGCATTCGGCGGAGCGTCTGCCGAGTCTGCGCGACTCGCGATCGGCAGTGCTGCAACGACGAGCACAACTGTACCGAAGAAAGCAGAGGAAACTGTCATGGTGCTACCTGGTCTTGCGAGAAAGTGTGCTGGTTCGGACGCAGCGGCACTCGATCGGGTTGCAGCAAATAAAAACGGCGCAGTCTCGCGACTGCGCCGTGTTGAGAGAGGAATCGGGTTAAGCCCGACCTACGTCATTCGGTCTTCTTCGTCGACTTGCCTTCCATGACCGTCGTCCACTTCGTGCCGTCCTCGGACATGTCCCACTTGTACGTGTACGAAGTCGGCGAGCTCTCGACCATCGTGTAGCGCGAGTGGAACGGCTTGCCGTTCATCTCGCTCTTCGAGCCGAACGACCAGGTCTTGCCGCTCTTCTGACCTTTCGAGTAGTCGGCCATCCCGGTGCTGTCGATGCCGTAGTACGTATAGGACTTCTCTGTAGGGCTGTACGCGATGACGCCGAGCGTCGTCATCGAGCCCATCGCACCACTCCCCTGTCCGCGGCACACGAGCTGAAAGCCGCCGGCGAACCACTCACACGTGTCGACGCTCGTCATCTTGCCGCCGGGCCCGAACGGGCCGGGCTTCATCTCGGCTTCGCTGGTCCACTTGCCGGCGAAGTAGCCGAGCGCTTTCTGCTCCGGACCGGGCTTTGGTGCGTCCTGCGCCAGCGCGACGCCGAACGCCAATAGCATGCTGCTGCCAACTACGATGATCTTCGTTCGCATAAGCCCTCCTGATCCCCACTGCGGGTTGGCGAGGGCCGGAGCATAGTCCTGCGGCCGCGGGCCTGGAAGACGCTCAGCGTGCCTGGAAGCGGATCGCCTGGCCGCCGCCCGGCGCCAGCTTCAGCTGCAGGGTGTCGCCGCGGCGGACCGAGCGGCGCTCGATCGCGATCGCCTGTGGGTGCGTGCGCCAGTCCGCGTTTGCGCCGTCGCGATAGATCTGTGCGCGATATGAGCGATCCGGGTCGAGGAAATCGAGCCGCAGCTCGAGCGTGCGCGCGTTCTCGTCCGTGATGCTGCCGAGGTACCAGTCGTCGCTGTTGCGATCCTTGCGCACGATGGTGACGTAGTCGCCGACCTCGCCGTTCGGCACCAATGTCTGCGCCCAGTCGGTCGGCACGTCCTTGATGAACTGGAACGGCGCGGGGAACTTGCGATAGTTCTCCGGCAGGTCGGCCGCCATCTGCAGCGGGCTGTACAGCACGACGTAGTTCGCGAGCTGCTTCGCGATCGTCGACTGGATCGGGCGTCCGCCCTTGCCTTTCAGGCTCAGCACGCCCGGCGTGAAGTCGAACGGGCCGGAGAGCATGCGCGTGAACACCAGGTTCGCTTCGTGCTCGGGCGGGTTCGGCGGATTGCCCCAGGCGTTGTACTCCATGCCGCGCGCGCCCTCGCGCGCGATCCAGTTCGGATAGGTGCGGCGCAGACCGGTGTCCTTGATCGGTTCGTGCGCCACCACGGCGATGTGGCGCTTCGCTGCTTCGGTGACGACCTTCAGGTGATGGCGCGACATGACCTGCCCGTCGTGCCATTCGAAATGAATCCGCCCATCCTCGCCCAGCGCCTTGACGCCGCCCGCATCGGCGACATAGCCGGTCTTCACGCTGTCGATGCCGAGCCGCTGATACAGGTCGAGCGCGGCCTCGAGCTGCGGCTCGTAGTGCGCGATGTTGGCGGACGTCTCGTGATGACCGATCAGGTGCACGCCTTTCTTCTTCGCATACTCGGCGAGGCCTTCCAGGTCGAAATCGGGATACGGCTGCGTGAAGCTGAAAGTCTCGCCATTCGCGAACCAGTCGCCGTCCCAGCCGACGTTCCAGCCTTCCACCAGCACGCCGCGAAAGCCATTTTGCGCGGCGAAGTCGATGTAGCGACGCGTGTTCGCCGTGGTGGCGCCGTGCTGCGGACCCGACGCCCAGCTCCACACGCCCAGGTGCATCGCCCACCAGATGCCGACGTACTTCGCCGGCTTGACCCAGGAGACGTCGCCGAGCGCGTTCGGCTCGTTGAGGTTCAGGATGAGGTCCGACGCCATGTACAGCGCGCCGGCGCTGTCGGCGATCATCAGCGTGCGCCACGGTGTCGTGAATGGCGCGACCCGCCGGACTTTCGCGCCCTGCGACGCCGGCGACAGCACTGCCTTCAACCGCGTCCCGTCTACACGACGCAACCACATCGAGGAGTAGTCGACCAGCGCGGCCTCGTGAATCGCGATGTGCAGACCCGCGTCGGTGCGGATCGTGAGCGGCGTGTGTGCCTGGGCGACTTCGCTGAGCGGCGTGCGGTTGTAGAGATACTCGTAACGGTTCCACTCTCCGCCCGGGATCCACCACGCCGTGCCCGGGTCGGCAATCGCGAACTCGGTCAGCTCGTCGCCGATGTTCACCTCGTGCAGCTGCGGCTGATCGGGAAATTCATAGCGGAACCCGATGCCTTCGTCGAACGCGCGGAACACGACGACGAGAGCGCGCTTCAACGCGGACTTCTCCACGAGCCGCACGCGCATCTCGTTGTAGTGATTGCGGACATAGCGCCGCTCGCCCCATGGCTGCTCCCAGGTCTCGTCGAAGCTGCGCGTCTCCACGCCGTCCCCGACGAAGTTGCGTTCGAGCTTCGGCGCGTCGGTCAGCAGAAATCCCAGGCGCGATTCGCTGACTATTTGCCGCCCTGCCCGCGTCACCGTGTAGCCGGGGCGTCCCTCCTCGTCGATCGTCACGCTGACGGACAGGATGTTGCCGGGAGAGGTGACTGTGCCGACGGTCGTGGCATCGGCAATGCAAGCCCAGAGGGAAAAGAAAAGAATCAGAGTCAGGCGCGACGCGGTCACGTTCCGTCTCCAGCGGCGCACACGACGAAGTCCAGCGGCGCGAGCACGACGCGATAGGCTCCCGGTGCCACCACATCGCTCTCGCAACGGCCGTACAGCGCGGTGAAACCGCGGGAACGCGCGTCCACCTCCATCGTGGTCGCGATCGGCTGGAGCGACGTATTGAACGCGATCGCGATCTCGCGACCGGTGGCCGGATCGAGCCGCGATACTGCGAACAGCCCCGGGGAATCGGCAGCGTTGCGCACCACTTGCCGCCCGCTGCGCAAGGCAGCATTCGCGCGGCGCAGTGCCGACAGTTGAGCGATGGCACGCGCGATGGGATGGTTCAGGTCGAAGTTCGATTGTTGCAGGTCAGGCTTTCCAATCCTGCGATCTGCGAGGTAGGACGGCGTCTGGCTCGTCATCATGTCCTGGCGCGCGTCCTGGTCGCCGCCGACGCCGGTGAAGCCCTGCTCGTCGCCGTAGTACACGACGGGAACTCCGCGAAGCGTGAACAGCATCGCGTGCGCCAGCAGCACGCGCTTCAGCACTTCGTCGTCGCTCGCCTGCGGCAGCGTTTTGCGCACGTAGTACGCGAAGCGTCCTGCGTCATGGTTGCTGATGAATGTCGGCAGCTGCAGCGCCGCCTTCTCGCCGCCCTCGTACAACACGTCGTCGGCGAACAGACGTGCCAGCTTGTCGGTGCCGGCGTCGCCGGCGACTGTCGCGCGCACCGCGGCCGCGAAAGCGAAGTCGAGCACTGCGGGCAACTTGGCTTCGCGCGTGTAGCGCGCCAGCAGCGCCGTGTCGATATCCGAAGTCGAAACTTCGCCGAATATGTGAAAGTGCGGGATACCCTGCGCTGCCGCCCGCTGCAGTATCGCCGGCACGAACGCCTGCCAGAACTCCGCGTTCACATGGCGCGCCGTGTCGATACGGAAACCGTCGACGCCGTACTGATCGATCCAGCGTCCATAGATCTCGATCATTCCCTGCACGACGCGCGGATTCTCCGTCATCAGGTCGTCGAGCCCGACGAAGTCGCCCATCTCCGAGCTCTCGCCGGCAAACGTGGAATTGCCGCGGTTGTGATACAGCAGCGGGTCGTTCAGCCACTGCGGCCGCTTGCTGCGCTCTTCGCCGGCCGGCAGGTAGGGCGTGTACGCGAAGTCGGGCCGCGTCAGCTGCGCAAAATTGTCGCCGGTGAAGCCATCGTTGATCGGCTCGCCTTGCAGCCCGCCGCGGCGCGAATACGGATACTCGGCACGCGAGCGATAAGGACAGCTGTCCGTCGGGCATTCGCGGTAAGCGATCACGTCGGCCGTGTGGTTGGCGATGATGTCGAGATACACCTTCATGCCGCGGCCGTGGGCGGCGCGCACGAAAGCCTGCATCTGCGCTTCGTCGCCAAGATGCGGATCGACGCTCGTGAAATCGGTGATCCAGTAGCCGTGATAGCCGGCCGACTCCTGGCCGGGCGCGCCCTGCACCGGCTTGTTCTTGAACACCGGCGTGAGCCACACGGCAGTCGCACCGAGCGCCTGGATATAGTCGAGCCGCGCCGTGAGCCCCTGCAGATCGCCGCCGTGGAAGAACGCCTTCGACGTCGGATCGAAGCCGTGCTTCAGGCGCTCGCCACGCAGGCCGCCGCGATCGTTCGCCGGATTGCCGTTCTCGAAGCGATCGGGCAGCACGAAATAGATGATTTCTTCCGTCTCCGTGCGATCGCGGAAGGCGTCCTGCGCATTTGCAGTACAAGTGAACGCCAGCAACAACAGCAGGTAGCGGACGTCAATGCTCATTACGATCGACGCCAAGCTCGCGCAGGATCGCGACGCGCAGGTCCTGAACGTGCGGGCTCGCCAACCGGCGCGGATGCGGGAACGGCACGTCGAAAGTCGCCTGGATTCGCGCCGGGCGCGGCGACAGCACCAGGATGCGGTCGGCGAGGTGAATCGCTTCTTCGACGTCGTGCGTGATCAGCATCACGGTGTGACGCTCCTTCGCCAGGATCCGCAGCAGCTCGCCGCGCATCCGCAGGCTCATGAGCGCATCGAGCGCCGCAAACGGCTCGTCCATGTAGAGGATCTCGGGCTTTACCACGAGCGCGCGCGCCAGCTCGGCGCGTTTCAGCATTCCACCCGACAACTCGTGCGGATAGCTGCCCTCGAAACCTTTCAGTCCGACGATCGCAGCGTAGGTGTCCGCGAGCTCGGCCTTGTTCGCCGGCGCATGGCCGTTGAGACCGAACATCAGATTCTCGCGCACCGTGAGCCACGGAAAGACCGAGCCGTGCTGCGAGATGAGAATGCCCTTCGAGTCCGGTTTCGCGCGCGGCACGCCGTCGATGACGATCGAGCCGGCATCCGGGTGCACGAAACCCGCCATCATGTGCATCAGCGTCGTCTTGCCGCAGCCCGATGGGCCCACGATGGCGACGAATTCACCGTCGCGAACCGTGAAGCTCACGTCCGCGACGACCGACAGGGATCCCTGGTCCGACTCGAAGCTCTTCTTCAGGTCACGGACTTCGATCTTAGTGCGCATAGCGCCACCTGACCCGATCGATGCGTTCCAGCATGCGCATGAACCCGTCCAGCGACAACCCGATCAGACCGATGATGACCATGCCGGCGACGACCAGATCGTAGCGATTCCCGGCGTTGCGCGAATCCATGATCATGTAACCCAGACCCGAGTGCAGCGCAATCATCTCGGCGGCGACGACGACCAGCCAGGCGACGCCGAGGCCGATCCTCATGCCGACGATGACCTGCGGCAGAACCGCTGGAATCACGACCTGCGTGAACAGCGTGTGGCGTGAGACGCCGAAGTTCTCCGCCGCTCGCAGATAACGCTTTTCGATCGTGTGCACGCCGACGGTCGTCTGCACGACCATCGGAAACACCGATGAGATGAAGATCAGGTAGATCGGCGAGGCGTTGCCGACGCCGAACCAGAGGATGGCGATTGGAATCCAGGCGATCGGCGAGATCGGACGCAGGATCTGAAAAATAGGATTCAGCGTGCTGTAAGCGCCTCGCACCCAACCCATCCACAGGCCGAGCGGCACGGCGACGCACACCGCCAGCAGGAAGCCCGTCCCGACCCGCATGAGCGACGCGCCGATGTGCCGGTACAGCGAGCCATCCCGCAGCAACTCGAACGTACCGCTGACGACGTCCCACGGAGTCGGGAAGATCACGCTGCGCGTGACGACGACCGTTGTCCACCACGTTGCAATCAGCGCGGCGATCACGGCCAGCGACGGCAGGCTTTCTTTGATTCGCTTCATCCGAGCTCACGCATCAGTTCGCGCACGCGCCAGTGGATTCTCGCCCAGGGCGTCACCGGGTATGGCTCGACGATCACACTCATCTGTCCGCTCGCATGCGCCGTGCACGCGAACTGATACTCGGACGCCTGCTCGAACGGCAGCCGGAAGCTCTGTCCGGGCATCATGAGTGCGGGACCGAAGATCTGCGGCACATCGTCCAGGTTCCTCAACAGCAGAATATCCCGAATGCCCAGCGTCAGGCGGATCTCGTCCGGCAGGATGCCGATCTTCTCCCCCGACATCCGGCGGGCCCACGTTCCCTTCGGAATCTCGAAAATCTCTTCCCGCGACGCGCTGGCCTGCACGCGATCGATCGGCGTCAGTCCCGCCCAGCCCAGCACGGCGATTGCGCCGGCGACGCCGAGCCACAACAACGCGCGCCACAGCGAACGCGGACGCATGGTCACTCTTGCAGCAGCATCTTCAGATCGTGCACGTAGTCGTCGGGACCGTGTCCATAGGGCATCAGTGCCCGAAGGCTGCCGCTGCGATCGATCAGAAAGACGAAAGAGGAATGTGCCACCGTATAGGTGCTGCCCTGAGTTTTCTTCTCGGCGAAGACGCCATAGTCCTTGCGCACGGCGGCCAGCCGCTCGGCTGCGCCGGTGCCGCCGACGAAAGTCGGATCGAACGCTCCCAGATAGTTCTTCATGCGCTCTGCGACATCGCGCTCCGGATCGACCGTGACGTAGACGACTTGCACGTCTGCCGCGGCGGAGCCGAGCTTGCGGCGTGCCTGAGCCAGCGTCGCGAGCGTGACCGGGCACACTTCCGTACACGAAGTGAAGCCGAAGCCGAGCAGCACGACTTTGCCGTTGAAGCGACTCAGAGTCAGCGCGCGGCCGTCGGAGCCCTGCAGCGAGAAATCGGGCGCCGGTCGCGGCGGGCTGAAGACACCGGCCTTGAGCGCCGGCGCGTCTGCGCCCACGGCTGCAGCGACGAACAGCAGCGACAGCAGCAGTGCATGGGCGAGAAGCGATTTCATAACGGGATGACGGCCGGACGCGCCGCGCGCGCGAAACGATCGTCCACATATTTTTCATAAGCGACCGGTTTTTTGATCGTGCCGGCCTGGAGCGACAGCTGCATGAGCTCGTCGAACTCGCTGCGGATCATGCGCAGATCGCCATAGGTCACGCGATCGGTCGGATTCTGCATCACGAAGCGGAGGATCTTCGGGTCCTGATTGAAGAAGCGGGGGCCGGCGGCGATCTGAATCGCCTTCTCGCGGTTCGCAGGCTGCTGATCGAGCCACACGCCCGCTCCCAGAACCTGGTTGACGAGATCCTGCACCATCGCCGGATTCTCCGCGATCAGCTCCTCGCGCACCGTCAGTACGCAGCAGATGTACTTCGGCCATTCGTCGCGGGTCATGCGCAAGGGCCGGGCGTATCCGGCCTCCTGCGCGGCGGCGCCAAACGGTTCACCGGTGCAATAGGCATCGACGGCCTTCGCGTACAGCGCCGCGGGCATGTCGGGCGGCGGCATCTCGACGATCTCCAGCTCATCGACGCGCATGTTCTCCTCGGCGAGCATGCGGCGCAGAAACAGGAAATCGACGGCGAACCGGCTGGGAATGGCGATGCGCTTGCCGGCGAGCTGGCGGAACGTCTGGTACGGGGACTCGGTGCGAACCATGATCACCGCGCCCGACCGATGGCCGAGCGAAACGATCTTGACCGGGATGCCCTTGTCCGCCAGGTCCATCACGAGCGGCGCCAGCATGTAGCCGGCCTGGATGCGGCCGGCCATGAGCGACTCCTTGATTTCCGGCCAGCCGTTGTACTTGTTGTACTCGTACGCGAACTTGGGGCTCGCGGCTGGGGCCGTGCCGTTGACCGTCGTCTTTCCCACGCACGCAACCGGCAGGGTGAGATTGCAGGTGACGGGCAGCCCGCCCACGACCAGCGAGTTCGCGTCTCTGTGGGTGCACGCGAAGGTGCCCAGAGGCAGTGCGACTGCCGCCAGGCTCTGGATCGCGTGCCTGCGCGAAATGAGGTATCCGCTCACCCTGCCCTCGAGATGCCGATGCGTTCGGTCTGGCCGCTATGGTATCGCAGCCTTCGAAGGCGTACCGGGCATCTCGACAACCGGGTTCGCGACCCGCAGCACGGCCAGCCCGGCGATGAACAGGCTCACACCGCCGATGACCAGCGCGTAAATCGGTTGCCCGTGGGCGAACGCCCGCAACAGGAACCCGAGCACGCTGGCGGCCAGCAATTGCGGAATGACGATGAAGAAATTGAAGATGCCCATGTAGATGCCCATCTTGGCGGCGGGCAGGTTGTTGGACAGCAGTGCGTAGGGAAGGGAGACGATCGAAGCCCACGCGAATCCGACGCCGACCATGGCGACGATCAGCCAGTGCGGATCGCGAATCAGCAGGAAGGACAGGAGCCCGGCAGCGCCGAGCCAAAGATTGATCAGGTGACTGGTGCGCAGGCCGAAGCGCCGCACCAGCAGCGGAATGACAACGGCGGCAACGGCCGCAAAGCCGCTGTAGGACGCAAACAGCACGCCCACCCAGTTCGCCCCTTCGTTGTACCTCGCCGATTGCGGATCAGTCGTGCCGAAATGGACCTCGGTGACAGCAAGCGTGGTGTAGATCCACATCGCGAACAGAGCGAACCACGAGAAGAACTGCACGACCGCCAGGCGTCGCATCGCCGGCGGCATCTCATGCAGGTCCGCCACGATGGCGGTGAATGCGTTGCGCGTATGCCAGATGCTGAGAATCAGCAACGCAATGCCATATGCCAGCAGTAGTCCAGCCAGCAAGTAGAGCTCTGCCTCGAGGCGGAAGCTGCGGATCACCACCAGCGCAACCGCACCAGCCGCGAACCACAGCCAACCATCGCGGCGCGCTTTGCCCACGTTGATCGGCGTATCGCCCGTCGCGTTGGCATCGTCGAAGCTGTTCAATTGTGCCGGCGGATACTCGCGCGTGCTGAAGACCGTCCACCCGACGGCGAGGAACAGGATCGTTCCACCCGCGTAGAAGGCGTACTTCACCGTATCCGGAATCCCGCCGGGCTCAGCACTGTTCTCAACGCCCGACGCCGCGAGCAGCCAGGGCAGAAGACTCGCCACGACCGCGCCGATGCCGATGAAGAAGCTCTGCATCGCATAGCCCGTCGGCCGTTGCCGCGGCGAGAGCTGATCGCCGACGAACGCGCGGAACGGTTCCATCGAAATGTTGAGCGATGCATCGAGCATCCACAGCAGTCCCGCGGCGATCCACAGCGACGGCGAATTCGGCATCGCGAACAGCGCTAGCGTAGTCAGCACTGCGCCGACCAGAAAATACGGCCGGCGGCGGCCGAGGCGATTCCAGGTGCGGTCCGAGTAGTAGCCGACGATGGGCTGCACGATCAGTCCGGTCAGCGGCGCGGCGATCCAGAGAATCGGAATGTCCTCGACCCGTGCTCCGAGCGTCTGGAAGATGCGGCTGACATTGGCATTCTGTAGCGCGAAGCCGAACTGGATTCCGAGGAATCCGAAACACATGTTCCAGATCTGCCAGAACGAGACCTGCGGCTTGGCAGTCATGGCGTCATGCAGCCGCAGGCGCGGCGGCGCAGTTGCGAGCGATGAAATCCGCGTGGTCGGGAAGCTGTTGCGTCGCATGGGCAATCAGCCCGCGCAGGTCGCGCAAGTATCCATTCCGGTCGGCAGGCGACACGGCCTCGACAAATGGATGCGCAGCTCGCGGCCGCACGCCCTGCCCCCACAGCACCTGCAGCCAGCTCGTCAGCTGGAACAGATCGTCGGACGCGCAGAAGATGCCCGCCGTCTCGCGGAACAACTCGATGCGGTGTCGCAGGGAATCGGGGATCGACATGGTTCGACAGGCGTCCCAGAACGGCTCGCCGCGGCGATTGTTGGCGTGGTAATGCAGGATGATGAAGTCACGGATGTACTCGTATTCCGCTGCCGCCGCGCGGTTGAACTCCTTGCGCCGCTCCTCGCAGTCGCCACGGTGCGGAAACAGCAGGATCAGCCGTTGAATCGTCACCTGGATGAGATGGATCGCCGTCGACTCGAGCGGCTCCAGGAATCCGCTCGCGAGGCCCATGCACACGACGTTTCGATTCCACAACTGCTTGCGGCGCCCGGTCGTGAACCGGATCAGCCGCGGCTCGGCGAGCGCTTCGCCATCGAGGCCAGAGACCAGCAGCTCGCGCGCGCGCTCGTCACTCACGTAAGAGGAGCAGTAGACGTGGCCGTTACCAGTGCGGTGCTGCAAGGGAATACGCCACTGCCACCCGGCTTCGAGCGCAGTGGAACGTGTGTGGGGCAAGAGCGGGCTCGTGCGCCGTGACGGGAGCGCCCACGCGCGATCGCAGGGCAGCCAATGCGACCACTCCTCGTAGCCTGTGCGGAGTGCCTGCTCAATCAGCAGGCCGCGAAAACCCGTGCAATCGATGAAGAAGTCCGCCGCGAGCTCGCGTCCGTCGGCCAGCCGCAAGGCACGCACGTCGCCACTCTCCGGCTCGAGCAGGACCTCGGCGATGGTGCCATCCACCCTGCGCACGCCGAGCCCCTGTGCCAGGCGCGACAGATAGGCCGCGTAGAGCGAAGCGTCGAAGTGGAAGGCCCACGTCAGCCCGGCAAGAGGCGTCTCGACGATGCGATCCGTTCGCGCGAACCGCGCCTGCTTCGCGGCGAGCCAGTTGAAGCTGTAATCCCACAGCGAGCCCGCGCTTGCCTGCGCCTGATCGCGCAACCAGTAATGGTGAAAAGGGATGTAGGCGAGGTCGCGACCGACCGGCCCGAAGGCATGCATGTACACATGCCCCTTCTCCCACCAGTCGACGAACTCGATGCCGAGCTTGAACGTGCCCTGCGTCTGCCGCAGGAAATCGTCTTCGTCGATGCGCAGCAGCTTGTTGAACAGCGCGATCGCCGGGATCGTCGCCTCGCCGACGCCGATGATGCCGATCTCGGAGGACTCTACCAGCGTGATGGAGAGTCGTGGCCCGAGCACGCGCGCCAGGGCGGCCGCCGCCATCCACCCGGCGGTGCCGCCTCCAGCGATGACGACCGATCTGATTTCCTGATCAACCACGCTCGCCTAGAACTTGTAGGTCACGGCGAACGAGTATACCGCCCCGTACTCCTGGTACTTGATCACGTTGTAGGTCGGATCGTCCACGTTGTTCAGCACGAACGGCTCGTCGGTCAGGTTCGTCCCGGAGACACTCAGGCTCAAGCCCTTCATCATGCCTTCCTGGAACTCATAGCCGACCTGCGCATCCAGCAGCGACTCGGCGCCCACGTTCTTGAGCGTCAGGCTCGAGTCGAACTCCGGCACTTCGCCGATGAAATCGCCGCGATAGCGGTTGCTCACGCGCGCAGAGAAGCCGGCCTTTTCGAAGTACAGCGTGCTATTGACCACCTCGTCCGACAGGCCCGGCACGGCCGTCTCGACTCCGTTGATGTCGATCTGGGAGTCGTTCACAGCGCCGCTGATGATGAAGCCGAAGCCATCGAGCGTCTGCGAGAAGATCGACAGCGGCAACGAGAGCGTCAGCTCAGCGCCTCTTATGTAGCCGCCGCTGCCGTTCACCTTGACCGTCGAAACGCCGGTGCGATTCGCATCCGCCTGCGTGTAGCCGGTGTTCGGATCGTCGGGCGAGTTCTGGCCCGGCAGCAGCACGCCTTCGAAGCTCTGCAGGACCGAGCTGTTGAAGATGTAGGTCGTCAGGTTCTTGTAATAGGCAGCCAGCGAGACGTATGCCTGATCACCGAAGTATTTCTCGAGCGACAGATCGAAGGTGTTCGCCTTCCACGGCTTCAGCTCCGGATTGCCGCCGCCCGTGCGTCGCCAGTACAGCAGTTGCCCGTTGACGTTTTCCGGAACGGCGCTATCGGGCACTACGGTGTAGCCCGCGCCGCCAGCCAGATCATCCATCCGTGGCCGCGCTACGGTGATGGCTGCTCCGAACCGCAACTTCATGTCGTGCGGCAGCTGCAGTGCGAGGTTCAGACTCGGCAGCACATCGGTGTACTTGTCACCCGAGGTGACGATCGACACGCTCTGCTCGATCCCTTGGGAGGCGTCCGGGGGAGAGAAATAGCTGATGTCCGAGGATTGATCGGCCGTAACGCTTTGCACGCCGATGTTGCCTCGCAACGGCAATGAGCCGATCGCGGTATCGATCCCGACCTTCACGAATGCGGTCGTGAGCTTCTCGGTCACCTGCCAATCGTTGGTGACGGCGCTCTGGCGATCTCCATTGCCCACGGCCGGGTTCGGATCCAGGAAGGCATCGACCGGCTGCCAGAATCCGGCGTGATACAACGCGATCGCGTCGTAACCGATCATGCCGTGCGGACTGCCGAAGAACGACGTATTGGTGGTCCCGGTGCGGAATCCTTCCGGCACGACGGCGTGAGAAATGTCGCCGGGCAGGTACAGGATGCTCTGGAAGTTGTCCTTCGACTTCACGCGCTCGGCGTAATTCGCGCCGAACGTCACGCCATCGAGGAAACTGACGTCGAGCTTGCGCGAGGCCGCCAGCCGGACCGCCTTGATCTCGTCCTCGATCTCGGGGTTGCCGACGAAGCCGGAGCGGCGCGGGCCGCCGCCCCAGCCGCCTGGATCGGTCAGGAACACCGTGTTGTAGTCGCTGTAATCGAGCGTCGGGGTGAAATGCGTGATGCCGTCGGCGTCGGTCGTGAAGGAAATCGAGTCGACCTGCGGCAGGAAATTCGGATCGTTGTTCGTGCCCGTGCCCGCCGTCGATTCCAGGCGCAGATCTTCGCGCTTGACGCGCGACCAGCTCAGATCGCCGTTCACGCTCCAGTTCTCGTTGATCTCGAATTGCGTGTTCCAGCCGATCGAGTCGACGTCCGCGTTACGGTCGTTGTTGTAATTTTCGATCACCACGAACGGTACGTTCGCGAACGTGCCCGATTGCACGCGGCCATTCACGACCGGTCCGGGATTCGAGAGCGTCGCTCCCGCCCAGATCGTGCCGAACTCGATGCGCTGGATCGTCTGCAGCTCCTGGAAATCGGAGTGGTAGGCATCGACGACCATGTGCAGCCGATCGTTCGGTTGGAACTCGAACACGCCCAGGTAGGCCTTGCGCTCGTAGAAGGACGATTGCACGCCGTCCTTGTCGCCGCCGATGACCAGACCGCCCGGAACCTCCGGGTAACCCCACGGCTCGCGCGTCTGCGCCTGATAGGGAGTCTTGTTGTATGCGACTCCGAGCGCGATGCCCACTGTGTTGTCGCGGAACTGGTCGATGTAGGTGAGGTTCGCGCGATCGCCGGCGCGGTCCAGCCCCGGGATGTTGGCGTCTTGCTCGTTGTACTCGTGACGATAGGTCGCCGCCACGCGGCGCTCGTCGTACACGAGAGGATGTACCGTCGCGATGTCCGTCGTGCCCGCGATGCCCTGGTACGCCATGCCGGCGTCGGGAGTCTTGTAAATCTTGACCTGAGTCACGAGCTCCGACGGATATTGGTCGAACTCGACCGTCCGGTTGTCGTTCGTCGACGCCTGCTCGCGGCCGTTGAACGTCGTGACGGTGAAGTCAGGGCCGAGGCCACGGATCGAAAGCGTCTGCGCGCGGCCGTTGGTGCGCTGCGCAGCCAGGCCCGGCAGGCGCGCGATCGATTCGGCGATGGAGGAATCGGGAAGCTTGCCGATGTCCTCCGCCGACACCACTTCGACGATCGAGTCGTCGTTCTTCTTGACGGCGATCGAATCCTCGATGCTCTTGCGGATACCGGTGACGATGACCTCTTCGATGTTCCCGGAGGCCCCTGGGGTCTCTTGCGCAAGAGCGGCGCCGCTGCAGGTCACCAGAAAAATCGCGCAACCCGCGGTCGCACTGATCTCGCGCTGCGAACGACGCTGCAGCGACTGGGTGCGATGACCCTTCCTCTTTGAAGTCTTCACGCGATCCCCTCCTGACTATTTATCCCGCGCGGCCAGTTCGAGCAGTGCGCGAGTAACGGTTCTCGAAATTTCTCGTACAAGGATGTCGGCAGCGGCAGTCAAATGGCAATCTCATGCATACGTATTCACGCATAATCCGTTTCTCAGTCGGCCCGCGACACGCGGCTGAAAACCCTGAATTCCCACGCAGCGAGAGCCACCGCTGGCAGCGTCGCCGACGCCGGCGCAGCCGCGCGCGAACCTGGCGTGATCTCGCGATATTCGCCCGCTGCGATTTCCACGGTGCCCGCGTAGTTCTGGGATGACAGATTGACCACGACTACGAGCGTCTCGCCCGCGCCCGCGCGCTCATAACTGAGCACGCGCTGTTCGTCGTCATTGCGCAGCCACCGCACTGCACCGCGTGTGAACGCTGGATGCGTGCGTCGCAGCGCCGCGAGCGCCTGGTAATAAGGTGTTACCTGCGTGCGTCGCTCCGCCATTTCCCAGGCGATCGGAGCTCGCTCGAACAGCGCTGGCGCCGTCGATTCGGTGGTGTCTCCCACCTCCATGCCGTTGTAGAGCAGCGGCACGCCATCCAGCGTGAACATGACCGCAGAAGCTGCGAGCGCGGCCGGCAAGCCGAACTGTCCCGTGGCGCGGAGCTGGTCGTGGTTGTCGGAAAATCGCAGACGCAAGGCGCCGCGCGGATAGCGCGCCTCGGCGCGCTCCCACACTTCGCGCACCCCCGAAGCGGGTGCTCGCCCGGAAAGCGCAGCGCTCATCGCGTGATAGAAATCCCAGGCGTAGTCGATGTCGAATGCGCGGGCCAGCAGCGCCGGTTCGTCGGCCTCGGCCATGAACGCAAGTCCAGGACGGACGCGGTCGAGCTGCGGTCGCAGGGATTCCCAGAAATCACGCGGCACGCCGATCGCGTAGTCGCAGCGGAAGCCGTCGAGACGATAGTCGCGCAGCCAGCGCACCAGCATTGCGCTCATGTATTGACGCAGCGCCGGATTGGAATAGTCGAGCTGCGCGACGTCCACCCAGTCCGGATTCGGCGGCACGATGTGGCCGGCACCGTCGTGTCGGAACCAGTCAGGGTGTTGCTCGATCAGCATCGAATCCCACGCTGTGTGGTTGGCGACGATGTCGATGAACACCTTCATGTCGCGGCGGTGCGCAGCGTCGACGAGTTGTTTCAGGTCCTCGGCAGTGCCGTAGTCCGGATTGATCGCATCGTAGTCGCGGACTGCGTAGGGGCTGCCGAGCGTGCCCTTGGCCTTCAGCTTCCCCAGCGGATGGATGGGCATCAGCCAGATGACGCTCACGCCGAGCTCCTTCAGGCGGTCGAGCTGCGCGGTGACGCCCTTGAAATTTCCCTGCGGCGAGAATGCGCGCGGGAACACTTCGTAGATCACGGCGTCGCGAAGCCAGTCAGGGCTTTGGCGCGCCGCCGGCTGAGCGTTGCCCGCATCTGCTGCGCGTGCAAGCGGTATCGCGACGAGCGCCGCGACGACCAGGCAGACGAGCAACGCGCAGACGCGCGCGGCAGTCCGATACAGATTCAAGCGCATCCGGCCTCCTTCAGTGGTATCGCGAATACGGCGCCGTGTGCGGGCAATCGCAATCGGCCGCGCACGAGCTCTCCTTCGAGAAGTCCCGGACTGCCGATCTGGCGCCAGTCCTCGAACCCGGACGCGCGTGCATCCACTGCGTCCGCGGACAAATTGAATGCCGCCAGGATTTTTTCGTCGCCGTAGGTGCGCTCGAATGCAAACACCGATTCGGCGATGGTGAGCAGACGAATGTCTCCCCACATCAGTGCGGGCACCTTCTTACGCCAGCGCACGAAGGCGCGAAATGCATTCAACGTCGAATGCCGGTCGGCGTCCTGGCGCGCCACGCACATGGCGCGGTGTTCCTGCGGCACGGGCAGCCACGGCGTTGCAGCGCTGAAACCGCCGTGTTCAATGTCATCCCAGGGCATCGGCGTGCGACAACCGTCGCGTCCCTTGAAGTTGGGCCAGAAGGCAATGCCATAGGGATCGCGCAGCGCCTGGAGCGGCAAGTCCGCTTCGGGCAGTCCGAGCTCCTCGCCCTGATACAGGCACACCGAGCCACGCAGCGAACACAGCAGGGCCAGCAGTTGAATTGCGAGTGGCCGCGCTGGACGCACGCCGCCCCAACGCGTGACCACACGACGCACGTCGTGATTGGACAACGCCCAGCAGGGCCAACCCTCCGACATGCGGCTTTCGAGCGTTGCGACCGTAGTGCGAATGTGCGCCGCAGAAGCGTCATCCGACAGCAGCTCAAAGCTGTACGCCATATGCAGGCGATCGCCACTCGTGTATTCGGCCATCGTGGCGAGCGAGTCTTCCGAGGAGACCTCACCGAGCGCGACGGTCCCCGGGTAGTCATCCAGCAGCGCGCGCAGCTCGTTCAGGAATTGCAGATTCTCCGGCCGCGTGTTGTCGTGATGGTGGTACTGATAGGCATAGGGATTGTCGGGACTGAAGGCGCGCGCGATGCGCTGCTCCGCCGGTTTTGGCGGATTGTCACGCAGCAGCGGGTCGTGAAAACAGAAATTGATTGCGTCGAGCCGCAGACCATCGACACCTTTGTCGAGCCAGAATCGCAGGTTGTCGAGCACGGCCCGGCGCAGCTGCGGATCGTGAAAGTTCAGATCGGGTTGCGATGCGAGGAAGTTGTGCAGGTAGTACTGACGGCGGCGCGGCTCCCAGCGCCACGCCACGCCGCCGAAGATCGACAACCAGTTGTTGGGCGGCGTGCCGTCCTGCTTCGGGTCGGCCCACACGTACCAGTCGGACTTCGGATTGTCGCGGCTCGCGCGGCTCTCCCTGAACCATGCGTGCTCATTGGAGGTGTGGCTCAATACCTGGTCGATGATGACTCTGAGGCCGAGACTGTGCGCCCGGGCCAGCAGGCGATCGAAATCGCCCATCGAGCCGAACATGGGATCGACGCTGCGATAGTCCGCCACGTCGTAGCCGAAGTCCGCCATCGGCGATTGGAAGAACGGCGCAATCCAGACCGCATCGACGCCGAGGTCGGCAACGTAGTCCAGCCGGTCGATGATGCCCTGCAGGTCGCCGATGCCATCGGCATTGCTGTCGCTGAAACTGCGCGGATAGATCTCGTAGATCAGCGCGCCGCGCCACCATGGCGGTTGCGTCATGTTCTCGTTCCCCGTGGCCGGCGTGCAGCTTAACGGCAGCGCCTATCGGGCAACGAGAGCTTGCATACGTATTCAATGCCGGAAGACTTCACCCGCACGAGCGGCGAATGACCAGGCGGGTCGGCAGGACCTTGTTCTCGGCGGGCTCGCCGTGCACCGAGCGCAGCAGACTGTCGACCAGCGTCTCGCCGGCGAGCCGCGTGTCCTGCATGACGGTCGTCAGCGGCGGATTCGCGAGACTCGCGGCGGGAATGTCGTCGAAGCCGACGACGGAGACCGTGCCGGGCACATCGATGCGACGCTCCTGCAATGCTCGCAGCGCACCGATCGCGATCAGATCGCTCGCAGCGACGATCGCATCGAAAGGCTCGCCGCGCGCGAGCAACTCGCACGCGGCCTCGTAACCCGATTGCTCCATCGTGATGGCGTCGACCTGCAGCGCCGGCGACGCGCTCGCGCCAGCTGCAGCGAGCGCCTCGATGTAGCCGCGATAGCGCTCGAGGAATTCCGGATAGTGACCCGAGGCACTGCCGAGGAACGCGATTCTGCGGCGGCCGAGACCGAGCAGCCGCTGGGTCGCCTCGCGTCCGCCATGAAAATTGTCGCAACCGACCGAGAGGCCGGGCTGACCTTCCAGCACCGCGCCCCAGCGCACGAAATGCGTGCCCTGCCGGACCAGCTGCTCCAGGCGCAAGCGATACTCGAGGTAGTCGCCGTAGCCAAGCAGGATGATGCCGTCCGCTTTGCGGCTGTCCTCGTAGTCGACGTGCCAGTTGCCCGACTGCTGCTGGAAAGACACCAGCAGATCGTAGCCGCGCTGCGCGCAGGCGCGCGTGATCGAGCCGAGCATCGCGAGGAAGAACGGGTTGATCTGCGAATCGTCGGGCGTGGGATCTTCGAACAGCAGCAGCGCCAGCGTATTGGAGTGCTGGCACCGCAGGTTCGACGCGTTCTTGTCGACCTTGTAGTTCAGCTGCTGCGCGATCGACTCGATGCGCCGCCGCGTTTCCTCGCTGACCATCGGGCTGCCGCGCAAAGCGCGCGAGACCGTCGGTTGCGACACACCGGCCAGGTACGCGATGTCAATTGAGGTGGGCTTGCCCTGCATCCTCAATTCCCCCATTTGACTCGTTGGCTCTGCAATTCAGCGAGCGGGGTTATGATGCCACAGCCTCCAGGTAAACCACAGGGAACGGCCATGGCAAGTGTAAAAACGCGTCCGCCCGCAATCTTTTTCGGCCACGGCAATCCCATGAATGCGCTGGGAAACAACGAGTACGCCCGAGCCTGGGCGGCGCTCGGCGCGGGCCTGCCGCGGCCGCGCGCGGTGTTGTGCATTTCTGCGCACTGGTATGTGCCGCAACTCGCCGTGACCGCGATGACGGCGCCGCGGACGATTCACGACTTCGGCGGGTTTCCGCGCGAGTTGTTCGCCGTCCAGTATCCCGCGCCCGGCGACCCGACGCTGGCGCGCGAGGTGCAGGAACTGCTCGCGCCGAACGATGTGTATCTCGACGCCAGCTGGGGTCTCGATCACGGGACGTGGTCGGTGCTGTGCCACGTCTTTCCGAAGGCCGACATACCCGTCGTGCAGCTCAGCATCGACGAGAGGCGCGCGCCGCACTTCCACTACGAGATCGGACAGCAGTTGCGCTCGCTGCGCGACGCTGGCGTGCTGATCGTCGGCAGCGGCGACATCGTGCATAACTTGCACGCGTACGCCTGGGGCCGGCATGCGGTGGAGCCGTACGATTGGGCGTTGCGCTTCGAGTCGAGAGTTCGCGACCTCATCGACGCGCGCGAGCACGCACCGCTGATCGATTACGGAGCGCTCGGCAAGGACGCGCTGCTCTCCGTGCCGACGCCGGAGCACTATCTGCCGCTGCTGTACGTGCTCGGGGCGAGCGATGCCGGCGAGCCGATTACTTTTCCAGTCGAGGGCATGGACGGCGGCTCGGTCTCGATGCTCACCGTGCAGTTCGGATAAGAGGAGCAAGTAGATGATCGACCATACTGGCGTCGCCGCCACGAACTACGAGAAAAGCAAGCAGTTCTACCTGCGCGCACTCGCGCCGCTCGGCTACCAGCTGATGATGGAATTGCCGAAGGAAGTGACCGGTGGCCGCGGGGTTGGGGGCTTCGGCGTGCCGCCGAAGCCGGACTTCTGGCTCGCGGAGAACGTGACGGCGAACAAGCCGGCGCTGCACATCGCGTTCCGCGCGGACTCGCACGCCATCGTGGATGCGTTCTACAAGGCAGCGCTCGCAGCGGGCGGCCGCGACAACGGCGCACCGGGACCGCGTCCGCACTATCACGAGAAGTACTACGGCGCGTTCGTGCTGGATCCGGACGGACACAACATCGAAGCGTGCTGCCACACGTGATCGCAAGAGTGTCAGGCTTTAGCCTGACAAAGTCTTGCGCTCCGCCGCGTCGGGATCGTCCTTCACTTCGCAGCGGGTGTCGAAGATCATCGTCGGCAGCGTCTGCGCCGACACGGCGGGCCAGCGCGGCAGTCCGGAGTGATTCGGATTGCCGGTGCGTGCGAACTGGATCCACGCCTGACTCATCTTCGCGGCCAGCTCGCGCGCTTCCGGCGTGCCACCGGTCGAGTTCGCGCACCGATCGATATTGTCGAAGGCGAACGCGAGCTCGGCACAGTGATACGCGAGCGGGGTTGCGTCGAGCACCGGCGTCTTCCACGCGAACCAGTAGAGATACGCGGGCGCGTTCGTCGCCTGCAGCTGCGCCTGCCGGACCGCTGCAGAGCGAAACGTCGCGGTCGCACCGATGATTGCAGCCAGCTCGTACGGCAGCGCTTCTGGATGGCCGCGCTTGAATGCCGCGACGATCGGTGTCGCCGCATCGCCGTACGTCTTCGCAACCTCGGCTGTGAGCCATTGTTCGGTGAGACTGCGCGGATCGGGCATCAGCGCCGCCGACGAGAACTCGTGCAGCGTCGTGCCGATCAGCATCGGTACCTTCGCAGCGAGCGCCGGCGCCTGCGGATCGAATGGATGCGAGGTCACGATGGCGCCGTCGAGCCACGGTTGCCAGCCAAGCCGCTCGGAGAGCGATGCGCGCGGATTCGCGGAGGCGAGCTTGTTCTTGACGGCGGTTGCAATCTCGACGAGGCGCGCGGCAGGAACCTGCGTCAGCTGCTCGTTGCCGATGCCTTGTGCCTGCAGCTCCTTCAACACCGCAGCAGCTTGTGCGGCTGAAGCCTCCGCACTCGCGAGGCGCAGCTGCGAGCCGCTTTGCACGATCGCCTTGTGGAACAAGCCTTGCGCCGAGGGCATCGCCATCAGCGTGCTGACCTTCGCGCCGCCGCCAGACTGGCCGAACACCGTCACGTTCGCAGGGTCGCCGCCGAAGCGAGCGACGTTGTCGCGCACCCACTGCAGCGCTGCGACGATGTCGAGCATGCCGACATTGACGGAGCGCGCATATTTCTCGCCGCCGACTGCGGCCATGTTCAGGTAGCCGAAAACGTTGAGCCGGTGATTGATGCTGACGACGACGACGTCGCCGCGCCGGCTCAGGTTCTCGCCGTCGTACGAAGGCAGCTCCTGCGAGGAGCCCGCTTCGTAACCGCCGCCGTGCAGCCACACCATGACCGGCCGCTTGCCGCGCTCCTCGGCGGCCGGCGTCCAAACGTTGAGGCGCAGGCAATCCTCGCCCGGGTAACCATCGTCCCAATCGTAGAGAAACGCGACCCGGTCGGAAGCCCAACCGCCGCGCACCGGCTGCGGGCACACCGGCCCATAGCTCATCGTCGCCCGCACTTGGGTCCATGGCGTCGGCGGCGCCGGCGGCTGGAAGCGAGCTGCGCCCGCCGTCGAGGCGCCGTACGGTATGCCTCGGAACGTGAAGATGCCGTTGCGCACGAACCCGCGGACCTTGCCGGCCGACGTCTCGACGATCGCATTCGGCGGAGTCGCAACGATCGTAGGGCCTGGTTGCCCGCGCGAGGCGGCGAGCCCGACGGCCGGCACGCTGCCACCGACCGCAGCTACGGCGGAGACGCCGGCCAGTTTCGCCGCGCCCGACAGGAATTCGCGTCGTGTTGTGTCGCTCATGACTCCCTCGATTCGCGCTTCCTGCATAGAATGCACAAATGATCGCCGCACTAGAAGCCTCCAAGGCAGGACTTTTCCGTCGCGATCATTGGGGACGCAACCTCGTCGCAGGCGTCATCGTCGGCGTCGTCGCCCTGCCGCTTGCAATGGCGTTCGCGATCGCGTCCGGCGTCAAGCCCGAGCAGGGCATCTACACCGCAATCGTCGCCGGTATCGTGGTTTCGCTGTGCGGCGGCAGCCGCATCCAGATCGCCGGACCGACCGGAGCGTTCGTCGTGATCCTTGCCGGCATCACCGCGCAGCATGGCGTGGATGGCCTGCTGCTCGCCACCTGCATGGCGGGAGTCATCCTGATTCTGCTCGGCGCCGCGAAGTTCGGCGGCGTGCTGCGCTTCATCCCCGATCCCGTGATTGCAGGCTTCACGGCCGGCATCGGCGTCATCATCTGGGTCAGTCAGTGGAAGGACTTCTTCGGCTTGCCGAGCAGCGGCGGCCCTCACTTTCACGAAAAGCTCTGGCACCTGCTGCAGGCCCTGCCCGCGCTGCATCCCGCAACCACCCTGCTCGCTCTGCTGAGTCTGCTGCTCGTCATCTATGGACCGCGCATTCCGGGCTGCTCGCGAGTGCCAGGCCCGATGATCGCGATGGTCGTCGCCACGGCGCTGCAGGCGTCGTTTCACTTCGACGGCGTCGCCACGATCGCGAGCGCGTTCGGCGAGATCCCGCGCGGGCTGCCGCATCTCGCCATGCCCGCAGTGAGCTTCGACCGGCTCGTGACGCTCGTGCCCGCGGCGTTCACGATCGCGATGCTCGGTGCAATCGAGTCGCTGCTGTCTGCCGCGGTGGCCGACGGGATGGCCGGCACTCGCCACGATTCCAACCAGGAGCTGATCGGCCAGGGGATTGCGAACGTCGTGACACCGTTCTTCGGCGGATTCGCGGCCACCGGAGCGATCGCGCGTACCGCCACGAACTACCGCAATGGTGCGACCAGTCCGCTCGCCGGGGTCGTGCACTCGGTAACTTTGCTCCTGATCCTGTTGCTGCTCGCACCTCTCGCGGGGCAGGTGCCGCTGGCGGCGCTCGCGGCGATCCTGTTCTTCGTCGCGTGGACCATGAGCGAAGCTCGTCACTTCGTTCGCATGGTGCGCCGGGCGCCGCGTCCGGACGTTGCGATCCTGCTGATCACGTTTCTGCTCACGGTGTTCACCGACCTCGTGGTCGCGGTGAACGTCGGCGTGATTCTTGCGATGCTGCTGTTCCTGCGGCGCATGGCGGCATCCGTCGAGGTGTTGAGCGTCGAGGAAGGCGACCTGCGCTCGCGACTGGAGAGCGCCGGCATCGCGCTGCCTGCGGATGTGATGATCTATTCGATCGAAGGGCCGTTCTTCTTCGGCGCCGTGGAAAGCTGGGAGCGCACGCTCGGCCGCACACGCACAGATCCGCGTTGCATCGTGATCCACCTCGCGCGCGTGCCGTTCATGGACATCACCGGAATCCAGGCGCTCGAGGAGGCAACCGAGAACCTGGAGCGCCGCGGCGTACGCGTCTTGTTGTGCGAGGCACGGCCCAACGTGCTCGCGAAGCTGACGCGCGCGGGACTCGTTGGCGAGCACGCCGGCAAGGCTCGCTATTTTCAGGAACTGAGCGCAGCAGTGCGTGCATGCGCGCCTGACAGCCAATGAGCGTGCCCTCCTCCAAATGCATGCGGCTGCATCGGTCCGGTGCGCGGCTCGTCGCTGAGACGCGGCCGCTGCCCGCTCCACAGCCCGGCCAGCTGCTTCTGCGCGTGCGCGCGTGCGGCGTGTGCCGGACGGACCTGCACGTCGTGGACGGCGATCTGCCCTTTCTCGGATCACCGCTGGTTCCGGGCCACGAGATCGTCGGTGAAGTCCTCTCGCAAGGCGATGGAGTGAGCGTACCGCTCGGCGCCCGGCTCGGCGTGCCGTGGCTCGGCTACACGTGCGGTCAGTGCGAGTTCTGCCTGCGCGGCGAGGAGAACCTCTGCGACCGTGCGCGCTTCACGGGCTATCACCTCGATGGCGGCTATGCGGAACACGTCATCGCAGACGCCCGCTATTGCTTCGAGCTGCCGCCGCAGATCGACGATACACACGCCGCGCCACTGTTGTGTGCGGGCCTGATCGGCTATCGCTCGTGGCGCTTCGCGCGGGACGCGCAGCGGCTTGGCATCTATGGCTTCGGCGCCGCCGCACACATCGTTGCGCAGGTCGCACGGTGGCATGGCCAGGAAATCTACGCCTTCACGCGCCCGGGCGATGTCAGTGCGCAGCAGTTCGCATTGCAACTCGGAGCTTCCTGGGCGGGCGACAGCGATCGAGCGCCGCCCGTGCAGCTCGACGCCGCGATCATCTTCGCATCGGTCGGTGCGTTGGTGCCCGCCGCGTTGCGCGCGTTGCGCAAGGGCGGAACACTGGTCTGCGGCGGCATTCACATGAGCGACATCCCCGCGATGCCGTACTCGCTGCTGTGGGGCGAGCGGATGATCCGCTCCGTCGCGAACCTGACCCGCCGCGACGGCGTGGAGTTTCTCGCGCTCGCCGGCCGCATCCCGGTCGAGACGCACGTCGAAACGTTCGCGCTCGCGGATGCGAACGAGGCGCTCGCACGCCTGCGCAACGGCGCGCTCACCGGCGCCGCAGTGCTACTGCCCTGAGTCGAGCGACTTGGTGATGACGACGACCTGCTGCGCGTAGTCGTGCGTAGCGTGAAAGCCGAGGCTTTTCGCCAGCTCGATCATCGGCAGGTTGTCGGGGAGCACGATGCCTTCCAGGCAGCGGATGCCGCGCCAGCGCGCGAAGCGCGTGAGCTCGGCGACCAGGAGCCGCGCAATGCCGTGACGCTGCCACCCGTCGGTGACCGTGATGCCCAGCTCCACGCAGTTGGCCCGATCCGTTTCAGCGTAGCGCGCGATCCCGACGAACTGCTCGCGCCCTTCGTGCTCGATCGTGGCGACGAAGGCCATGCGCTGGTCGTAGTCGATGTCCATCAGCCGGTCGAGCAGGTGCGGCGGCAGGAACTTCAACGGCGTCATCAGTCGGAAATAGCGCGAGCGCTCGGAAAGCGAATTGATGAATTCGATCTCGCGCTCGCGGTCGTCCGGTCGCAGCGGCCGGATGCACAGCTGCGCGCCGCCGCGCGTGCTGGCTCGAGACGTCCAGCTCGCCAGGAGCTCCGCCGGCAGTGGCTCGACCACGAGCGATCACTTCGTCGGCTTGCGACACTCCGGAATCATCTTGCGCATGCGCCGCGCGAAGCTGCGCAGGCAGACTTCGTTCTCGCTCAGCGGCCCGACGGTGTAGCTGCTGGAGGCCATGCCGGCCTGCACGCGCTCGATCAGCGCCTTGTCCTCGATATTGACCTGCCGGTTGATGCGCCAGTTGAGGTAGCGCGCGGCGCGCATCTCGCGGCGGCTGTCCGGGTGCACGTAGGCGATCTCGCGGATCATCGTCTGCGTCGCCGAGATCGGAATGAACTGCATGAAGTCGATCTGATCCGGATAGATGTCGAACGCCACGTTCGGCCACAGCTTGAAATACGTCCACAGGCGCTGGCGTTCGGGCGGCAGATGCGCGACCTGCGGCAGCAGGCGCTGATACAGGCGCTCGGACCAGTTGCTGCTGATCTGGTCCTGCACCACGCCGGACATCTTGTCGATCCACTCCCGTGCTTCGATCGCGTAGCTGCGCCCGAACAGCCGCGTGAGCCCCGGGTGCGCGACCGGAATGTGCATGCCGTCGGAATAGTTGTCCGCGACGTTCTTCCAGTTCACCTGCCGCGGCCGCAACGTAACGCGGCCCTGCGGCACCAGCTCCTCCATGCGATAGGCAGCGAGCTCATGCGCGTACGGCTCCATCATCTCGCGCACGCTCGGCAGGCCCGGCTCGAAGCGCACGAACACGAAGCCCATGTAGATTTCCTGCTCGAGCGCAACCAGCCCGCGATTCTCCATGTCGAGACCGTGGAACGACGTCCGCTGCGGCACGCCGACGAGCTTGCCTTCGAGCGAGTAGCTCCAGTGGTGATACGGGCAGGCGATCAGCTTGCCGCAGTTACCCTTCGGCTGGTCGAACAGGCGCGAAGCGCGATGCCGGCAGACGTTGTGAAAGCTGCGCAGCCGGCTGTCCTTGCCGCGCACGGTGACGACCGCTTCGCCGAGCAGATCGAAGCAGTGATAGTCGCCGACTTCCGGAATGTCGTTGCTGTGGCAGACCAGCTGCCAGCTGGTGCGGAAAATCGAGCGCTTTTCGAGCTCGAAGAATTCCGGGTCGTGATAGATCCAGCCGGGAAGGCCGAAGTCTTCCTCGCTGGTATGGACAGGCTGAATCGCGGCGCTCATGGTCTTTGCCCTCTGGCCCAAGAATCGCCGCCGGCCGGCCGATTGTCCAGCCGGGCGATTACAGTCAGGCGGGCGCCGGCTCGGCGCCCCGGGGAGCCGGACCTTTGCTCGCGGCCCAGGCGATCGTCAGGCCGATGAAGAACATGTGCACGAGGATTCCGGTCGCGAACGACAGGGCTATGAAGCGCCACTTGTTCGGCGTCGCCGACAGTTGCATGACGACCAGGTTCATCACCCAGTAGACGAGAAAGCCGTAGACCGGACCCCAGATGAAGGGCTTCTCCACCAGGAACGCAAGCCGGCGGCTGAGCCCAAAAAAGATGGCCGCGATCAGCAGCATCATCAGGTAGTGCAGCAACAGACCGAGCGCGGCGGTCGTGGCGCCGCCCTCGAATGACGCCTGTCCCAGCAGCCCGCTGGCCACGAACTGCAACAGGGTCGTCGGCGGTGTGCCGCGCCACGCGGAATAGCCGATGGCATAAAGGATGTCGAGGGTGCCGGCGATCAGGCCTCCAATCAGGATGGCAGTCACGGCTGTGTAGCGGCGCATTGTTGTTGTTCCCCGGTCGACAGGAGAGGGACGACGATAGCGTAGAATCGGCGCATGCGCGACCGCCCGGCCGATCCTGCTGCCGACCTTCACGGCGCACTGGCATCCGTGGCGCAGGCCATTGCCGAGTCGCTCGAAATCGGCCAGGTGTGGGACCGCGTCGCGGCTGCGTGCCGCACGATCGCGCCGCTCGATGCCATGGGTATCGTGCGGATCGAGGGCGACCAGGTGCGCGCGCTCGGTGTCGCGGGCGACGAGCGGCTCCGCCCGCTGCTCGACAGGTTCTATCCGCTCAATGGGTTCTCCCCGAAGCTGTGGCCGGACGCCGATCGCTTCGTCGCGATCGTCGGGGACGCGCCGGTGGAGCTCGATCAGTCGTTCGAGAACGATCGCCTCCTCGTGGCCGGAGGGTTTCGGTCCGCCCTGCGTGTCCCGCTCACGACTGCCGGCAAGCGACTCGGTTCCGTGCTGCTCGTGGCGCGTGCGCCGAACCTCTACACCGAGCAACACGCGCGGGCGTTGCTCGTCGTCGCCGAGCTCGTCGCAACGGCGCTCGCGCATCACGAGCTCGCGAACCAGCTGGCCGAAGAGGCGGGTCGCGCTGCCGCTGCGCACGAACGGGCAGCGTTGCTCGAGCAGCGCGTGCGCACGCTGGTGGAGGAATTGGAAGCGCTGAGTCCGCATCGTGCGCTCGGCAACTCGCGCCGCTGGCACCAGGTGCTCACGCAGGCAACCAAAGTCGCCGCAACGGAAACGACCGTGCTGCTGACCGGCGAATCCGGCACCGGCAAGGAAGTCGTGGCGCGCTTCATTCATCGCGGATCGCCGCGCCGCACCGGACCGTTCGTCGCACTCAACTGCGCGGCGCTGCCGGAACAGCTGCTCGAATCCGAGTTGTTCGGTCATGAGCGCGGCGCGTTCACGGGCGCGCAGACGGTACACTCGGGCAAGATCGAGCAGGCCGCGGGCGGCGTGTTGTTCCTCGACGAAGTCGCGGAGATGAGCCCGAGCGTGCAGGCGAAGTTTCTGCGCGTGCTCCAGGAACGCGAGTATCAACGGCTCGGCAGCACCCGCACGCTGAAAGCAGATGTGCGCGTGCTCGCCGCCACGAATCGCGACCTCAAGGCGGCCATCGACCGCGGCACGTTCCGCGAGGATCTCTACTATCGACTCGCGGTCTTCGACATCGCGCTGCCGTCGTTGCGCGAGCGTGCCGAAGACATTCCGCTGCTCGTCGATGCATTCCTCGAAAGCGCCGCGCGCTCGGTGGGTCGGCCGGCAGCAGGCATGTCGGACGAGGCGCGCGCGCAGCTTCTCGAATACCGCTGGCCGGGCAACGTTCGCGAGCTGCGCAATGTCGTCGAGCGTGCGGTGATCCTGTGCGAGGGCGGACTGATCACGAAGGAACATCTGCCGCTCAGCGTGACGGCGGCGAGTGAGCCTGCGCCCGTGGGAACTCCATCGACGCTCAGCGGCATGACAGTCGACGCGGCGGAACGCGAGCTGATCGTCAACGCACTCGCGCGCAGCGGTAACAACAAGTCCAAAGCCGCACGCCTCCTGGGTCTCACTCGCGCACAACTGCGCTCGCGCATCGAAAAACACCGCCTCGTCGTCGCCGACGCCGACTGCTGATCGCTCCTGCGGCTCCCCATAGCCAGAAGTGGCTGTGTGCAGCCACCACTGGTTGTTCGCGCGCCCCGACGCGCGTCGCGCTCGCTGCGCCCTCCCCTGCTGTTTCGTTTGCAGATTCAGACATTTGCCCGGGTCTGACCGGCCGTTGGCACGGCTGGCACACCGCTTGCGAAGGAGAAGGCGTCGACTTTCAACCACCGCAGGAGATTCAGATGAAACGTGCAACGCAGCTCGCCGCGGCAGTCTCGCTACTGCTCGGCGTCACGGCGGCCCAGGCCGCCGCCGAGGACTGGCAGTTTCGCGCCAGCGTTTACGGCTACTTCCCCAGCATCGGCGGCGACACGAACTTCCCCGCCGGCGGCGGCGAGATCGATATCGCGGCCGACGATCTGATCGAGAACGCCAAGCTCGTCGGCATGGCTTCGTTCGAGGCCCAGCACCGGCGCTGGGGCGCCTTCGCCGACCTCATCTACATGGACGTCGGCGACTCCGTCTCCGGCTCCGGCAGCCTCGGCGCCGGCCAGATCCCGCTGCCGTCCGGCATCACCGCCGACGCCTCACTCGACATCAAGGCCTGGGTGTTCACGACGGCCGCGAACTTCCGCGCGGTCGACACTTCGCGCTCGACCTTCGACGTGTTCGCCGGCCTGCGGCTGCTCGACGCGCAAAGCGATCTCGCGTGGTCGTTCAACATCGACCTCGGTCCGTTCGGCGGTCCGCCGCAGCACGGCTCGGCCGAAATGGCCGACAACAAGATCGACGCGATCGCGGGCGTGAAAGGCCGCTACGAGTTCGGCGCCGACGGCCGCTGGTTCATTCCGTACTACCTCGACGCCGGCGCGGGCGACTCCGACCTCACGTGGCAGGCGGCGCTCGGCATCGGTTACGCGATGAAGCACGGCGAGGTGTTCGCGGCCTATCGCCATCTCGACTACGAATTCGGCAACGCCGGCGCGGTCGGCAGCCTCGAGTTCGACGGTCCGGCGCTCGGCCTCGCGTATCGCTGGTGATCACCCTTGACCCCAACGCTCAATTGCAACTGGAGAGAACCATGAATCCGCAACGCATCGATGTTCATCATCACTTCCTCCCGCCCGACCTCATGGCGGAACTGAATCGCACCGGCGCCAAGTGGACCGGCGGCCCGCCGATTCCGGAATGGAGTCCCGCCATCGCCCGCGAAATGATGGAGCGTCACGGCATCGCCGCAGCGGTCGCCTCGACGGTGCCGGGCGTCTACTGGGGCGACACTGCGGCGGCTGCGCGTCTGGCGCGGCATGCGAACGAGTACGCCGCGCGCATCGTCCATGACGATCCTGCGCACTTCGGTTACTTCGCTGCAGTACCGCTGCCCGACACGGCCGCGGCGTTGCGTGAAGTCGAATACGCGCTCGACGTCCTGAAGCTCGACGGCGTGCAGCTGTACTCGAGCTACGGCAACCAGTATCCGGGCGACCCGCAGTTCGACGAGCTGTTCCAGGAACTCGAGCGCCGCAAGGCAATCGTGCACATGCATCCGAGCACGGTGGTGCCGGGCGCGATCGTGCCGAAGCTGTCGATTCCGTGGGGCCTGGTGGAGTTCGTGCTCGACACGACGCGCGCGGTTGCGAACCTGATTGCGACCGGCACGTTGGAGCGGTATCCGTCGATCCGCTACATCATCTCGCACGCCGGCGGCACGGTGCCCTACATCGCGTTGCGTCTGGCGTTCGGCACGATGGAGCTGCCCGACTTCGGCACGAACGCACCGAAGGGCGCCCTGCACTACCTGAAGAAGCTCTACTACGACACCGCATTGTCGACGTCGGAGCAGGTCTTCGCCGCGCTGCAGGAGTTCGTGCCGATGGAGCAGGTGCTGTTCGGCAGCGACTGGCCGATGGTGAACGAGCGCGTCGTGAAGATCGAAACCGACGGACTCGAAGGCAGCAAAGTGCTCGACGATGCGGCCCGCCGGAAGATCGATCGCAACAACTCGCTCGCGTTGTTCCCGCGGTTCGCCAGCAAGGCGGTGAAGGCAGCGTGATGAAAGTGACGGAGTGACGGAGTGACGAAAGTGACGAGGTCAGAGCAGCTCTTCGTCACTCCGTCACCCTCGTCACTCCGTCACCTCCTCACTCCGTCACCTCCTCTGAACTGGAGAATTGCCATGACACGCCTCTTACTCACATTCGCTGCGCTCGCTGCGCCGCTCGCGCATGCGCAGAACGCCGACGAGATGGCCAAGCAGGTGGCGAATCCGATCGCCAGCCTGACCAGCGTGCCGGTGCAGTTCAACGACGAGTACGACGCCGGCGTGAACGGCGACGGCCACCGCCTGCGCATCAACGTGCAGCCGGTAATTCCGATCTCGATCGGCGACGACTGGAACCTGATCTCGCGCACGATCGTGCCGATCGTCCGCCAGGAAGACATGTTTCCGGGCGCTGGCCGGCAATCCGGTATCGGCGACGCGACACAGAGCCTGTTCTTCTCGCCCAAGGCTCTCACGGCCGGCGGCTGGACATGGGGCGTCGGACCGGTGTTCCTGCTGCCAACCGCGAGCGACGATCGCCTCGGTACCGATCGCTGGGGCGCGGGCCCGACGTTCGTAGCGCTGCGCCAGACGCCGAGCGGCTGGACGTACGGCGCACTCGCGAATCACATTGCATCGTTCGCCGGCGACGAGCAGCGCGCGGACATCAACGCAACATTCCTGCAGCCGTTCGTCGCGAAGCGCATCGGGCCGGGACGCACGGTGTCGATGAACGTCGAGTCGACCTACGACTGGGAACGCGACGCGTGGACCGCGCCGGTCAACGTCGGGATCAGCCAGATCCTGCCGATCGGCAAGCAACTCGTCAGCGTGCAGGCTGGCGGCGCGTACTACATGGCAGCACCGCGCGGCATGCCGGAATGGGGTGCACGTCTCACCGTGACGTTCCTCTATCCGAAGCACTAGAGAACTGCGATGAAGACCTTGCCGCTGTTGGTGCTGGCGCTGCTGCTCGCGGGATGCAGCGCCGTGCACGTTCGCGACGCGCAGGTCGATGACTATTTCGCGGCTCGACGCAGCGATGTCCTGACCAGCGGTCATTTGAGCGCGAGCTCGCGCGAGGCACTGCTGACGCTGGGCCTCGATGGCCGGGCATGCGAGAAGGACGCGCGCCCGTGTCTCGCAAGGCTCGCCGAGGCGAGCGCAGTGGACGACGAGCATCGCCTCTCGACGATGGCCGAGCTGCATCTGTCTCTCGCACGGGCGCTGCCGGCGGAATCGCTCGAGCACTACACGCAGGCGGCCCGCTTCAGCTACGCCTACTTGTTCTTCACGGCACGCGACCCCGGGCAGCGGGCCTTCGAGGATCGCCAGACACAGGTTCGCGACTTCTACAGCTTCGCGACCGAGCACCTGACGACGCTCCTGTTCGCGGGAGCCGAGCACCGCGACATCCGTCTCGGCGACGTGCGCGCGCAGATGCCGCGCGGACAGGCGGCACCGAAGGAGCTTCTCCCCGCATCGCGCCTGGCATTCGATGGCATCCGCAACACCTACCGGCGCGACGGATTTGGCGCGGCGTTCGTCGCCGTCGCCGCGCCGCCGGACTCCGCCGGCGCACCGGTGACGCTCAACGAGCCACTGTTCCTCGCTGTGACGGTCGTGTTGCGTTTCCCGGGAGCGTCGCTCGATGAAGTCCTGCATGCGCACGAAGCGCTGCTCGACGTTTACGATCCGTATCGCTACGAGACCGCCGAGCTCGGCGGTCGTATCGTGCCGCTGACGGCGAATTTCACCGCTCCCTATGCGCTGTGGCTAGCACGCTCGCAGTTCCGTCGCGAGGCAGGACGTGCGTTGTTCTCGAACGCGGCGGCGCTGTCGCAGCCACGGATCTACCAGATGCAGCCGTACGATCCGCAGCGAAGCACGATCGTCATGATTCACGGGCTCGCGAGCAGTCCGGAAGGCTGGGTCAACCTCGTCAACGAGATCATGGGCGACGAAGCGCTGCGGCGGCGCTACCAGGTGTGGCAGGTCTTCTATCCGACGAACCTGCCGATCCCCGAAAACGTTCGCAACATCCGCGCGGCGCTGCTGAATGCGCTGCACCCCGGCGATCGCGTGACGCTCATCGGGCACAGCATGGGCGGAGTGATCTCGCGGCTGCTCGTCGTCGATTCCAGGGACGGCTTGTGGCAGACGTTCTTCGACCGGCCGGTCGATCCGGCACAGCGTCAGCGTCTCGCTGTCCTGGAGCCCTACCTCACACTCGCGCCCTTGCCGCAAGTGGATAGCGCGATCTTTCTGGCGAGCCCGCACCGGGGATCACCGATGGCGCACGCATGGATCGGACGCGCCGCAGCCCGCCTCGTTCACCTACCGGCCTCGGCGCTGCAGACGCTCAGCTCCCTCGCAGATGCGATCAGCAGCGAGCTGCCGCTGCAGGCCAGCGCGCTACGTCATCGGCAAATGAGCAGCGTCGCGTACCTCAGCGACGAGGATCGCTACCTGCGTGCGACGTCAACGCTGCCGATTGCGACAAACGTGACATACCACTCGATCATCGGTCGCATCGATCCGCGAGTGGAGCTTGCGCAATCGAGCGACGGCGTCGTGCCCTACGCAAGCGCTCACCTGGACGGCGCCGCGTCGGAACAAATCGTGACCTCGGGGCACAGCGTGCAGGAGGCCGCCGCTGCGATTCTGGCAATTCGGGCGATCTTGAGATCGGAATAACTCTCGCCAAGATCGCCAAGAACGCCAAGGCCGGAAAATCTATCCAATTCTTCTTGGCGATCTTGGCGAGAGAAATCTTCTCTTCTCTTCAGTCCACGATGAACAATCGCGCGCCGCGCGCCGTGGACGAGCGATGCGGCTCGGCGTTGTCGGCGACCTGGTAGCTCATCCCCGGCCGCAGTACGAACTGCCGTCCGTCCTCGAGCTCGGTGCGCAGCTCGCCTTCGATGCAGAACAGTATGTGCCCCTTGCTGCACCAATGGTTCGCCACGTAGCCCGGCGAATACTCGACCATCCGCACGCGAATGCTGCCGAACTGACGCGTGCGCCAAATCGCAATCCCCGCGTCGCCGGCGTGTTGCGTCGGCTCGACGGTGGACCAGTCGGTGGTCCCGAAAGGAATGTCGGTCATCTGCATGGAAGGCTCCGCCCGGATCGCGGGAGGGCAGTATATCGACCGAACGTGCTCTCCAGCACGATGCGATTTTCTTCTCGCGCCGCAGTGACCGTTCGCGGCCGCGAACTGCGATTACTCAATGGAGATGCTGTTACGCACGTTGCCCGATTTCACTGCCGGTCCCGTCGAGCTCAAGCCCTGGTTCAACTCCAGGTGGGGCCGGGAGAACTGCATCATCTGGGGACGCGCCAGGCGGGCTCGCTTCGGGCCTTGTGCGCACGGTCTTTCCATCCGCGCGGCGTGGGGCGGCGAGGAGCGCTGCCAGTTCGACGGCCGGACGGTCGCGGTCGATGACGACAGCTTCCTGATCCTCAACAACGGCCGCGTCTGCACGACGCAGATCGAATCCACTCACAGCGTCGAATCGTTTGCGATCTACTTCGGGCCCGCGCTCGTGGAACACGCCTACGGCGCCATGACGCTGTCGATCGAGAAAGCGCTGGAGCGCGGCGACACGATCGTCGCACGGTCCGCGGAGTTCGTAGAATGCCTGCAGCCGCATGACAAGCTGGTGAGCCCGGTGCTGCGCTTCATCCGGCTGCATGTGCTGCGCGGCGTCGACGACGAGGCGTGGTACGACGAGCAGATGCACTTTCTGCTCGAGCGCATGCTCGCCCACCGCGACGGGCTGTTCGAGCGCATCGACTCGCTGCAACTGATCCGCGCGACGACACGGCGCGAGATCCATCGCCGCATCAGCCTGGCCACGGATTACCTGCATTCGCACTATCGCGAGCAGATCGACCTGGCCGCGCTCGGCAAGGCGGCGTGTCTCTCGAAGTATCACTTCCTGCGCTTGTTCACCCTCGTCCACGGCATCACGCCGCATCAGTACCTGCTGCGCAAGCGGGCCAAGACCGCGGTGCGACTGCTGCAAACCACGCCGCTCGACGTCAGCGAGATCGCTTCGAGCGTGGGCTTCTCGCAGCGCCATGCGCTGCTGCGACAGATGCGCCGCTGGACCGGCCTGTCGCCCCGCGAGATTCGCCGCGCCGAATCCGTCGCCGCGTTCTGCTCCTGAAGCAAGACATGAAAAAGGGCGGCGGCCTCCAGAGCCGCCGCCCAGTCCTGTCTCCCAGGCTTCTCAGAACTTCACGGTCACGCCGCCGAAGATGAAGCGCCCGAGCGCGTCGTACACCTGCGGATACGTGTTGCCGTTGCCGGTGTTGCCGACGCTGGCGTTGATCGACGGATCGTTGTCGAGCACGTTGTTGATGCCGAGGCGCATCTGCGCCATGTCCGTGACGTTCCAGCTGGCGAACAGGTCGAAGTAGCTCTCAGCACCCAGGTGCCGGTCGATGCGCGTCGCCGCAGCTCCCTGTTGATCCACCGCACTGATGTAGCGATGAGTCAGGGCGACGTCGACGTTCCACGGCGTCTCCCAGCCGAACCGCAGGCGGCTGCGGAACTCCGGATTGACCGCCGTCGTCAGGCTGCTGACGCAACGGCCCGCGAACTCACCGGCGCAATCGAACGGCGTCGAGCCCGGGGTGCCGAGATCCGTGATGATGTCGATCAGGTAGGTCGCGGTCAGGTTGGCCGACAGGCTCCCCCAGCTGCCGATGTCGATACCGGTGTAGTTGAGGTTCAGGTCGACACCCGAGGTCTCCAGGCCGCCGACGTTGAGGTTGAGATCCTGAACGTTGCCGTCGCCGATCCACAGCTGGCCGAGCGCGTTGCGATCGATGCGGCCGCAGGCTGCCGGATCGTTCAGCTGGTAGCACGCGTCGAGCGTGTTCTGGGCGCCGAACACGGAGATCAGCTGGTCGATCTTGATGTCGAAGTAGTCGAGCGACAGGCTCAGTCCGGGCGCGAAGCGCGGCGTGAGCACGACGCCGTAGGAATAGGTATCCGACTCCTCGGGCTTCAAGGCAGTGTTGCCGCCGCCGGTGCGATTGTACTGGTTGGCCGGGCTGTCCAACGCCGACGACTGGAAGTTCGCTGCCGGCACGCCGGTCGCCAAACAGGCTTCCCTGCTTGCAGCAGCCGCGGTTCCTGCGAGCGCCTCGCCGCAGGGATCGCCGTCCATGTCGAACAGGCCGAAGCCCTGCGCGGTGAACAGCTCGACGATGTTCGGCGCACGGACCGCCCGCTGATAGCTGCCGCGCAAGCGGACGTCCTCGATGGGCGCCCATTCCAGACCGAACTTGTAGGTATCGGTCTTGATGCCGGAGTTGTAGTCCGAGTAGCGATACGCAGTATCGAACGCCAGCTGCTCGGCGAACGGCTTGCCCTGCACGAGCGGAATGTTCGCCTCCATGAACGCGTCGTTCACGTTGGTCGAACCCGAGATGCCGATGACCGCACCGCCCGCGCCGGACAACCCGTCCGACGCCTGCAGAGCGTCCGTGGTATTGGTCAGCTTGTCGCGGCGGTTCTCGACACCGAACGCGACCTTGATCGCCTCGTCCGCCCAGGGCAGCTTCGCGCCGATCGTGCCCAGGTCGCCGGTGATGACGCCCGTCACGATGTTCTGGTCGATCGTGCCCTGCTGCAAACCGGGCGCCTGCACGTAGTTCAGGGCTGCCTGGGTCACGCCGCCGATCTGGAACACGTTGTACGGCACGCAGTTCGCGTCGGCATTGCCGTCGAAGCGCGGGTCTTCGGCCGGCAGCGCGCTGCGACAGGTCGGCACGCCATTCAGGTCGACGACGTCGAGCGACTTCTTCAGGCGGTCGGTCGCGAAGAAGTTGAGCGTCGTCTGATTGGCGTCGGTGCGCGAGAACTGCACACTGACGTCGTAGTTCCAGCCTTGCGCGATGTCACCGCGCGTGCCGACCAGGGCGCGGAACGAGGAGTTGTGGAACGCCTGCTGGCGTCCGCCGCCCTCGACGTTGCGCCGGCCGATGAACAGCGTCACGGAGTCGCCGGCGTCGATGTTCGCCTGCGTGCAGCCGAGCGTCGACTTCTGCTGCGCGGACATCAGCGGGTTGTCGCAGTTGATGCTGGTCACGTCGCCGATGAACGCGCCGCCAGGTGCGACCTGGGCCACCGATTCCACATCGGAAAACATCAGCTGCGTGTATACGTCCGCGAACGGTGCGAGCTCGTAGTGGCCCATCGCGCCGAGGCTGTAACGCGTCTGCGGGCGCATGTAGTAGTTCGTCGGGCCGAAGTTGTACTGGTCCGTGTCGTCGTTGAACGGCCGGAACGTGTTGCCCGTGCCCGAGTCGAGCGTGAAGTTGTTCTCGAAGTCCTGCGTGAACTGGCCGGGAAAGGCCGTAGTCGAGCCGCCGCACGTGAACGAGCCGGTCGGCGAGTTCGTCGTCGGATTGCCGCCGAGCGCGCAGGCCGAGAAGTCGCGGTCGCGCTGCAGGATCGCCTTGTTGTCCTGGTACATCGCGTAGGCGGTGATGTTGCCGCGGCCGTCCTCGGTGCTCACACCGATAGTCAGTGTGCTCGACACGCCGTTGCCGTCCGTCACGTTGTCATCGGGCAAGGCGAACTGTTGCGGGTTCGTCGCCGAGCGCTGCGCAATCACGTCGCGGAACTGCGTGCGACCCGGTCCGCTGAAATCGTTGTTGTGCTGATAGAGGTCGTACTGGCCGTCGATCTGCACGCCTTCGAAGTCCTTCTTCATGATGAAGTTGACGACGCCGGCGATCGCATCCGAGCCGTACACGGCGGAGGCGCCGCCGGTCAGCACTTCGACGCGCTCGACCATTGCGGTCGGGATCTGATTCAGGTCGGCCGCGGAGTTCGTCACACCGCCGTATGGCATGCGACGGCCGTCGATCAGCACCAGCGTGCGGGCCGAGCCGAGGCCACGCAGGTTCACCGTTGCCGTGCCGGCCGCGCCGTTCGACACGGTCGCGTTCTGTGCGGCAAAGGCCTGCGGCAGCTGATTGATCAGGTCTTCGATCTTCGTCACACCTTGCGTGACGACGTCTTCGGACGTCACCTGCGTGACCGGGCTCGAGGTCTCGAGATTCGGCTGCGCAATGCGCGAGCCGGTGACCACTATTTCCTGGATCGTCTGATCCGCTGAGTATGCGGGCACCGCGGCGGCCGCGGCGCTCGTCAGCAGCGCGAAGCGAACCGCGTGCCGAATAGAGTTGCTCGTCGACATTATGTGACTCCTCTCCTGCGTGGCTTGTCGCGCGTCGCACACAACGCGCGCGACGGGATGGAGTCATGCTAGCCACGGGCCCTGATGCAGGCGGGCCACTACTTGCGGCACAAGGTACAGAAGTTGCGAACTGGCGAGAGGCGTCTCGCTGAAGGCCAGGGACTACCCGCTTCGCCGGCATTTCTGAATTGACTGCGCAACGATGTTTCGCACGGACCGAGCACCCTACTGTGCGCACCAGCTTCCATCACCATCAGGAGCGATTCATGGAATACAGATTTCTGGGTGCGTCCGGCTTCAAGGTGTCGGCACTCGGCTTCGGCGCCGGCACGTTCGGCGGCAAGGGCCCGTTGTTCAACGCCTGGGGCGATACCGATGTCGCCCAGGCGCGGCGTCTCATCGACCTGTGCCTCGAAGCGGGCGTGAACTTCTTCGACACGGCCGACGTGTACTCGGATGGTGCTTCGGAACAGATTCTCGGCGCGGCGCTCGCGGGCCGGCGCGATCGCGTCGTGCTCTCCACGAAGATCACGCTGCGCGCCGGCGACGGTCCGAACGACGTCGGCGCATCCCGGCACAACCTGCTGCGCGGCGTCGATCGCGCGCTGCAGCGGCTCGGCACCGACTACATCGACCTCCTGCAACTGCATCACTTCGACGCACAGACGCCGCTCGACTCAGTCATGTCGACGCTCGACGACCTCGTGCGCGCGGGCAAAGTGTTGTACGTCGGCGCTTCGAATTTCTCCGGCTGGCAACTCATGAAATCGCAAGCGATCGCGGACCGCTATGGCTACGCGAAGTACGTCGCGCACCAGGTGTACTACTCGCTGATCGGCCGCGACTACGAATGGGAGCTGATGCCGCTCGCGCTCGACCAGGGCATCGGCGCCGTCGTCTGGAGCCCGCTCGGCTGGGGGCGCCTCACGGGTCGCGTGCGTCGCGACCGACCGACGCCGACGCGACGCCTCAAGGAGACAGCACAGTTCGCGCCGCCGGTCGACGACGATCGGCTGTATCGCGTGATCGGCGCGATGGACGAGGTCGCCGCGCAGACCGGCAAGAGCCTTCCGCAGATCGCACTGAACTGGCTGCTGCAGCGGCCGACTGTCTCGACAATTCTGATCGGCGCGCGCAACGAAGAGCAGCTGCGCGACAACCTCGACGCGGTTGGTTGGGCGCTGAGCGCAGAGCAAGTTGCGCGGCTCGATGCCGCGAGCGCGCTCATGCCGCCTTATCCCTACTATCCCTATTGGAACGGGCAGTTCGCGGAGCGCACGCCGGCGCCGGTATGA